>JAHBAN010000101.1 GCA_018500075.1 Flavobacteriia bacterium
GCCAGAAGGCGCGAGATGTGGCCTCGGCGTTGTTCATCATGAAGGGAAGCTCGAAGGCTTCGGCCTGTGGGAAGCGGCCCGGCGTATAGCCCAGAACGGTCCAGACGATATCGGCCACGCCGTCTTGCACCTGACCGATCAGCTCGGGGGGCTTGCCGCCGAGTTGCATACTTGGGTAGTGGTCAATCTTGATTTCGCCGCCCGAGGCGTTCTGAACGCGTTCGATCCATGGGTCGATGATCAGCTTTGGCACATTGGCTTGCTGGGGCAGGAACTGGTGCAGCTTGAGGGTGACCTCTTGCGCCTGAAGCGGCGCGCCGGTCACGGCGAGCGCGGCCGCAACAGCGAGGCCTTTGAGTGCGTTTTTCATGAGTGACATATCTTACTCCCTTTTTTGATAGGTCTGTGGTGTCCAGAGATTCGAGCTTTAGGCTTCGAAATCAGGCTGGTTCTTCGGGGCGGCTTTGTCAAACGCTGACAGCGCCTGACAGGCCGTATAAACGGCGCAAACATGGGGCAGGTCTTTATAGGCAATGCCAAAGCGCTCGGCGGAAAAGACCTGAGGCACGAGGCAGATGTCGGCGAGGCCGGGTGTGTCGCCATAGCAGAAGCGGCTGTGGGCGCTGCGTTGGGCGAGGAGCGCTTCGCAGGCCTCAAGGCCGTCGCGCAGCCAGCGGGTGAGCCATGCGTCTTTGGCCGCCTCATCAAGGCCGAGATCGCCGCTCAGGTATTTGAGCACCCGCAGGTTCTGGAGCGGGTGGGTTTCACAGGCGATCACCTGGGCAAAGCCACGCTCGCGGGCGCGGGTGGTTGCGTTCTGGGACAACAGCGGCGGCGTGGGGATCGTTTCGTTCAGCCATTCGATAATGGCGAGCGACTGGATCAGCACGTCGCCTTCGTCGGTGACGAGCGCGGGCAGAAGGCCCTGCGGGTTGAGGGCTTTGAAGGCGGCGGAGTGTTGCGCCCCGTTTTTGAGGTGGACGGGTTCGAATCTTGGCTCGACGCCTTTGAGATTGAAGGCGATGCGGCAGCGATAGGAGCTTGAACTGCGGAAATATCCGTAGAAATCCATTAAGTGTTACGCCTTTAGCTTGGTTTGAATTTGATATGTAACATATTGTTGAATAGCAACAGAATTGTTTCAACAGGTTGACGCTATACCCTGTGTTCCGGCTTTTGTCATCTTCGGGGCGTGATCTGGGCGCTTGACGCTCCCGCGTGCAGCCGATATTGCTGCCCCCGAAGCGGGCGTTGTGTAGTGGTAAGACCTTAGCCTTCCAAGCTAATGACGCGGGTTCGATTCCCGCCGCCCGCTCCAAATCACGCCAAGATCAGCCCGAATATGCCGCCGGCGTGGCGTCTCTCTCACAGTTTTATATGGCTCTGTCGCTTGTGCTGTTTGCGCAGGTTTGTGCAGCTTTGTGCCGTCTTGCGCGGGACGTTGGGGCGGGTTTGGGTATTTCAAAAAAATACAATTTGTATTCAGAATGAATTTAATGCTATGCCTCTGTCAGAACCGCTGGAGGGATCGGATGTCATCCAAGATTAGAAAAACCGAACTGGCCGAGGCTTTGAAGCGGCAGATCCTGACGCTGGAGCTGGCTCCGGGGTCTGATCTGGACGAGACCGAGCTTTGTGAAAGATTCGCGCTGTCGCGCACCCCTGTGCGCGAAGTGTTCCGGGATCTGGACGGGCTGGGCTATCTTCAGATGCGAGCACAGCGAAGCCCCAAGGTTGCGGACCTGAGCCATGTGACCCTGCACAATTTTTTCCTTGCGGCGCCGATGATCTACGGGGCCGTGCTGCGGCTGGCCGCGGGGAACGCCCGTGCGGCGCAGATTGCAGCGCTGAAATCCGTCCAGCTTGAGTTTGTGGCGGCTTTGCGCAGCGGCACGGCGGCGGAGCGCACGTTGGCCAACTACCGCTTTCACGAGATCACCGGCGAGATGGCCGGGAGCGTTTATTTGATGCCGAGCTTTCACCGGCTCTTGATTGACCATGCGCGCATCGGGATGACGTTTTATCGCCCCGAGGCGGGCGGCGCGGCCATGGATACCTCATTGGCCAGTGCGCAGCATGACCAGATTATCGAGGCCATCGAGACGCGGGATGCCGAGCGCGCAGCCGAGCTGGCCGATGCGCATTGGGCCTTGTCCCGTGACCAGATCGGGGCATTTCTGATGCCCGAAGCGCTGTCACAGCGCTTGTCCGAGGAGATGCCCTTTGCGGCCACGGGCACGGAGGGGGCACGGCGATGAGCGGGAGCGCAACACCTGACACACCACAGCGCGCGGCGCGGTCTGGCGGGCGCACTGCGCGGCGGGCGATCCGCAGCGCGACGCCGACAGAAATGCTGGCCGGGCTGGACAACCGTTTGCCGCTCACTGAGGTTTTGAAGGCCAGCGAGGTGACGCGGATTGATGCGGCCTCCATGGATATTCTCGAAAACGTCGGTGTTGTTTTTCGCGATGATATTGCGCTGGCGGATTGGAAACGGGCGGGTGCCAAAGTTGTGGGGGAGCGTGTCTACCCCGATCGCGGGCTGATCCGCGAGCTGATTGCGACGATCCCGTCGGACTTTACCTATCATGCGCGTGACCCGCGCAAATCCCTGCGTTTGGGCGGGCGCAATGCGGTATTTGTTCCGATGACGGGCGCGCCCTATCTGCGCGATCTGGACGATGTGCGGCGCGCTCCGACCCTTGACGATCTGGCGATGTTTCACAAGCTGAGCCATATGCTGCCGGCGCTGCACTCCAGCGCGCATCATATTGTCGAGCCTTGTGACCATCCGATCAGCCAGCGGCACTTGCGGATCACCTATTCCTCGATGGTGCATTCGGACAAGATGTTTATGGGGATGACCACAAGCCCGAAGAACGCCGAAGACGTGCTTGATATGTGTGCGATCCTGTTTGGCGCCGAGTTTATGGAGCGCCACCCTGTCACCACCGGCAATTGCAACGGCAATTCGCCACTGGTCTGGGACGAGACTATGTTGGGCGCGATGCGGGCCTTTTGCCGCCGCAACCAGCCTGTGCTGTGCTCGCCGTTTGTTTTGGGCGGGGCCAATACGCCTGCGTCGGTGCCGGCGGCGGTTGCGCAATTGAACGCCGAAGCGCTGAGTGCGTTGGCCTATACCCAGATCATCCGCAAGGGCTGCCCTGCGATTTATGGGCATTATCTTGCCACGGTGAGCATGAAATCGGGCGCGCCGATGGCGGGGACGCCCGAGATCAGCTTGATGAACTTTATGATCGGGCAGATGGCGCGGCATTATGGTGTGCCTTGGCGGACCTCCAACACGCTGGGCGGGGCCAAGACCTTTGATGCGCAGGCGGGGTATGAAAGCGCGATGACGCTCAACAGTGTGTTGATGTCCGGTGCGAATTATATCTGGCATTCGGCGGGGTGGAATGAGGCCGGGATGCATTGTTCGACGGCGAAATTTATCGTCGATGCCGAGATGTGCGCTATGGGCCACCGTATGGCGCAGGGCGTGGACTGGACCGATTTTGACGGCGCGATGTCGGCTGTGACAGATATTGGACCGGGCGGGCATTATCTTGGGCATCCCCACACGCTCGATCACTTCCAGTCGGCGTTCTTCATGCCCGAGATGTTTGACAACAACTCTATCGAGCAATGGCAGGCGGAAGGCTCGGTCGAGATCACCGGACGGGCCTTGAAGCACGCGCGCAAGCTATTGGACGTCTATGAGAAGCCGGCGCTTGATCCGGCGATTGACGAAGAGCTGCAGGCGTATATGGCGCGGCGCGAGCGGGAAATTCCTGCGGCTGATGCGCTCAACCAGACTTATTAGGCGCTTGGGCGCGAGGACAAAGAAAGTGGACAGTTTTATATGACTCCGATTTTTCAATTCAAAGGCATCTGGACGCCTGTTGTGACCCCGCTGAACCCGGATGAAACGGTGCGCTGGGACGGGCTGGCGGATGTGATCGAGTTTCTGATCGAGGCGGGCGTGCATGGTATGATCACGGGTGGCTCTACGGGCGAAAACTATGCCCAGACCGTGGCCGAGCGGATCGAGATTGCGCGGTTTACCCATGAGCGCATCAAGGGCCGCGTGCCTTTGGTGATGGGCACGGGGGCCATGCTGACGGGAGATTCGATTGCGCTGGCGCAGGCGGCCAAAGAGATCGGCTGTGATGCGATCTTGCTGGCCTCGCCGCCCTACGCTGTTCCGACCGATCAGGAAAACGCGCTGAATGCGCTGGCGATCGACCGTGCGGCGGATCTGCCGATCATGCTTTACAATTACCCCGGCCGCACAGGAACGCTGATGGGCGAGGTGTTTTTGGACCGTGTCGGGCGCTCGCGCAATTTCTGCGGGATCAAGGAAAGCTCGGGCGATATCAACCGTGTGCATCTTCTGGCGCGGGATTATCCGCATATCCAGCTCGGCTGTGGTATGGACGATCAGGCGCTTGAGTTCTTCGCTTGGGGCGCGCCTTTCTGGGTCTGTGGCGGGTCAAACTTCCTGCCCAAGGAGCATATTGCGCTCTATCAGGCCTGTGTTGTCGAGAATGATTTTCGCAAGGGGCGGCGGATCATGTCGGCGATGCTGCCGCTGATGCACGTGCTCGAACAGGGCGGCAAGTTTATCCAGACCATCAAACATGGTGTGACCATGGTCGGAATCGACTCGGGCCATGTGCGCGCGCCGCTCAAGGCGCTGAACAAGGACGACAAACGCGAACTCGAACAGGTGGTGCGTGTGATCAAACGCACCATCAGCGATATTCAGGCAGAGGGCTAAACCATGGCATTGCTGACACGAGACGAATATGCGGCGCTGGCCCGCACACTGACCTTTCCGACGGCGGCCTATATTGACGGGCGCTACCGCCCTGCGGCCTCGGGCAAGACATTTGAGACGGTAAACCCCGCGACCGGGGCTGTGCTGGCGACTGTGGCCTCTTGCGGGGCGGAGGATGTCAATTTTGCGGTCCAAAAGGCCCGTGACGCCTTTGAAGACGGGCGCTGGTCGCGGCTGCATCCGTCTGCGCGCAAGGATATTCTGATCCGCTTTACCAAGCTGATCACGCGCAATGCGCGCGAGCTGGCGGTGATGGAAAGTCTCGACAGCGGCAAGACGATCTATGACTGCGAGACCGTCGATCTGCCGGAGACGATTCATTGTCTCAAGTGGCACGCCGAGGCGATTGACAAGATTTATGATCAGCTCGCGCCGGCCTCGGACGATCATATTGCGATGGTTGTGCGCGAGCCTGTGGGGGTTGTGGGGCTGGTGCTGCCGTGGAATTTCCCGCTGTTGATGCTGGCGTGGAAAATCGGCCCTGCGCTGGCGTCGGGCTGTTCGGTTGTTGTCAAGCCGGCGGAAGAAACCTCGCTGACCGCTTTGCGCCTTGCCGAACTGGCGCGCGAAGCCGGGCTGCCTGCGGGGGTGCTCAATGTCTTGCCCGGCTCTGGCGCCGAGGTTGGCGAACCTCTGGGACGGCATAGAGATGTGGATATGGTGTCTTTCACCGGATCGACCGTCACGGGAAAGCGCTTTCTGGGCTATTCTGCAGAGAGCAACGCCAAAGAGGTTGTGCTTGAAATGGGCGGCAAGAACCCTGCGATTGTCATGGAGGACGCGGAGAACCTTGACCGCGTTGCGGCGCATATCGTCAACGGTGCGTTCTGGAATATGGGTGAAAACTGCTCTGCGACCTCGCGGTTGATTGTTCACAGCGCGGTGAAAGAGGATCTGCTCAAGCGGATCGCGAGCCACGCCCGCGAATGGAGCGTTGGCGATCCGCTCGATCCGCAAACACGGGTCGGGGCGCTTGTGTCGCAGCGGCATTTTGAAAAGGTTTGCGGCTATCTCGATCAGGCTGACACCCTGCTGTTCGGGGGCAAGGCCAAGGACGGCTTTGTCGAGCCGACGGCTGTTGAGATATCAGACACCGGTCATGCTCTGGCGCGGGAGGAAATCTTCGGGCCGGTTCTGTCGGTGATCACGGTGAACAGCTTTGAGGAAGCGATATCGGTGGCAAATGACACCGAGTATGGCCTCTGTGCGGCGCTGTTTACGGGAAATGCCAAACGGGCCTTGCGCGGGGCGCGGATGCTGCGCGCGGGGACTGTGACGGTGAACAGCTTTGGCGAGGGGGATATTTCGACCCCCTTCGGAGGCTGGAAGCAGTCGGGCTTTGGCGGGCGTGACAATTCGGTGCACGCGCATGACCAATACACCCAGCTCAAAACGATCTGGATTGATCTTGCGGACGACGAGGATGAGGCGGTCGGATGACATCGCATAGGGCGCGCAGGCTCCCGAGGCATAGAGGGGTGGCCGCGTGGTCGGCCATCCTTGATGCGGGGGCGGGCCGTGCGGCGGAGTATGAGCCGCTGACGGGGCAGCGGACGGCGGATTTTGTTGTGGTGGGGGGCGGCTTTGCGGGGCTGTCTGCGGCGCGCCGTCTGGGGCAGCTCCAGCCTGACGCCGACATCGTTTTGCTGGAAGCCTCGCGCATTGCCGAAGGCGCTTCGGGGCGCAACTCGGGGTTCATGATCGACTTGCCGCACGAGCTGACCAGTGCTGATTATGCCGGTGCGGGGGATGACCGTGCGATGATTGCGCTGAACCGTCAGGCGATTGCTTTTGCCCGTGATGCGGCGCAGGACTACGCTATGCCGCCGGCCTGGTTTGACCCTGCGGGCAAGGTCAACGGCGCGGTGGGCGACGCGGCCCATGCCCATAATCTGAGCTATGCGGCGCATCTTGAGCGCCTTGGCGAACCTTGCGAGCCTCTGGATGCGCAGTCGATGGCCGAGCTGACCGGCAGCCGCTATTACCGCTCGGGCCTATTCACCCCCGGCACCGTGATGCTTCAGCCGGCGGGCTATGTGCGCGACTTTGCGCGCGGCCTGTCGTCCCGGATCGGGCTTTATGAGACATCACCGGTGACCAAGCTGTGCCGTGTCGGGCCTGACTGGCGGGTTGAAACCCCGACCGGAAGCGTCACAGCGGCGCGCGTGATCCTTGCCACCAACGGACATCTGGAGAGCTTCGGATTTGCCAAGGGGCGGCTGATGCATCTTTTTTTATATGCCTCGATGACGCCCGAGCTGGACCGTGACGCGCTGGGCCGTCTTGGGGGTGCGCCGCGCTGGGGGATCACGCCGTCTGATCCGATGGGCACAACCCTGCGCAAGATCGACACGGCCCAAGGCGGCAACCGTATTGTCACCCGCACCTGCGCCACGCTGCGCTCGGGAATGGAAGCCCGCGCGGCTGATTTGTCCCGTGCGACAAGGGTGCAGCGCAAGAAGTTTGACGAGCGGTTTCCCAAGCTTGCCGGGCTGGCCCCGCAGTATGAATGGGCCGGGCATCTCTGTCTTTCGCTCAACGGCGTCTCTGTCATGCAAGAGCTGGAGCCGGGGCTGTTTTCGGCCTGTGTGCAAAACGGCCTTGGAACCGCACGCGGCACTCTGACGGGGATTGCGGCGGCGGAACGGGCCTGTGGGGTGGAAAGCGATATCACCCGTCACTTTGCCGCCGAGGCAGCGCCGCGCCGGCTGCCGCCGCGCCCGCTGCGCGATATCGGGGCCAATGCGGTGATCCGCTGGAAAGAGCGCGCCGCAGCGCGAGAATAGGCCCGCCCCGCGCCGCTGCCCAACCGGATTATGACATCCTGTCGTCAATCAGCGGGCTGGGCTTGGCGAAACCCGACAGGGTTTCGGGCTGTTTGATGGTGATGTGGTTGCCGCTGACCAGAACCCCGTAAGGCTCTAGCCCTTTGAAGGCGCGACTGAGATTTTCCGGGGTCATCCCCAAAAAGGACGCCAGCCGGCGCTTTTCCATGTTGAGATCAAAGGTCTCTGTGCCGGCGCGCTGACTTTGGCGCAGAAGATAGTTTGCCAAGCGCTCAAGCGAGGTGCGCAATTTCAGGTCTTTGGTGTTTTTTACAACCGCGCGATAGCATTGTGACAGCTCGCTGACGATGGCGCGGGCAAAGGCATTGTCTTTGTCAAAGATCGCGCGCACGTCTTCGGAGGGCAAAAGCACGATGCGGCTTTTCTCCAATGTGCGGGCGGACATGAGGTATGGCGCGTCCTTGATTGTGGCGGCGAGAATGAAGGTGGAAACCGGACGCACGGTGGCCAGACTGGTTTCGCGGCCATTCCAGGAGGCAAACAGATCGACCGTGCCGGAGATGACGATATGGAGGAAATCGGGCGTTTCACCTTCGGTGATCAACTCGATTCGTGGCGGGAAATTCTGCACATAGGCCCCCCGCATCAGGGCGTCGAAATTTGCAGGTTCCATATCGGAAAAAAGGGCGAGGTCGCGGACCTCTTTTCTATAGGAGTCAGACATTTTCTTCGTGGCGACCTGTTCTTGTTGCTGGCGGGCATCATTTCGCGTGACTTGATAAATGTCAACTGGTGTATTGACGCCAGTTGGCGCCACGTTTGATCTCGGCGGGATGTAGGCCTGACAATTTTCTTTAAGTCATTTATTTTGCTAAATAATTTTTAAATTTTGATCTGGATCAACTGTTCTGCCGTGATCATGGCGCACACCCCTCGCAAACAACTGGAGCCATTATCTGGCTGCAAAAAGCGGAGGGACCGCAATGGAACTTCAAAATAAGGCCACGGCACTGTGGTCAAACTTTTTTGACGTAAGGATGGTGCAAATCAGAACGTTCCACATGACGTGGTTTGCGTTTTTTTCGTGCTTCTTTGCGTGGTTTGGGATCGCGCCTTTGATGAGTGTTGTGCGCGACGAGCTGATGCTCACCAAAGAGCAGATCGGCTGGGCCATCATCGGCTCGGTGTCCATGACTATTTTTGCACGGCTGTTTATCGGCTGGCTTTGTGACAGGGTCGGGCCACGCAAGGCCTATACATGGCTTTTGCTGATTGGCTCCCTGCCGGTGATGGGGATCGGGCTTGCGCAGTCCTTTGAGACGTTCCTTCTGTTCCGGGTTCTGATCGGCGGGA
>JAHBAN010000057.1 GCA_018500075.1 Flavobacteriia bacterium
AGATGTGTATAAGAGACAGGGGGAGCTTGTGCCACTGCGTCATGCGGGCGCGAAACCAGCTGCGCTGGCGCTTGGCGTATTGGCGGCTGGCGATAATGGCGCGGGCGCGGGCTTCTTTGAGGCTGATCTCGCCTTTGAGATGGGCGATCAGCTCGGGCGCGCCGATGGCTTTGGAGGAGGGCGCATCGGGCGACCAGCCGGCGAGGTTTGCTTCGGCTTCGGCCAGAGCGCCCTGATCGAGCATCAGATCAAAGCGGCGCTCGATTCGGGCGTTGAGCCAGTCTTTGTCGGCCTCCAGAACGAGCGGCTGCACGCTGGAGAGCGCCAGATCGGGGGCGGGTGTTTCGGCCTGCCAAGCGGCGAGATTGCGGCCTGTGGTTTGCAAGACCTCATAGGCCCGCTGCACCCGCATCGGATTTTGCAGATCGATCTTTGCGGCGGTCTTGGCATCAAGCGCGGCGATCATCCGGGCGAGGCCCTCTGGCGTTTGGCGCAGCGCATCGGCGTCTGCGCGCAGGCGCGCGGGCGTTGGCGGGATCGCGGCGAGGCCTTCTGTGAGGGCGGCAAAGTAAAGCCCCGTGCCGCCAACCACGATCAGCCGCTGGCCGCGCGCGGCGAGGCTGCGCAGCTCGCTGAGCCATTCGCCAACCGAGTAGGGATGGGTGCCGGCCACATGGCCATAGAGCGCATGGGGGGCGCGGGCCTCTTCCTCGGGGGAGGGGCGCGCTGTGAGCAGGCGCCAGTCGGAATAGACCTGAAGCGCGTCGGCATTGACGATCACCCCGCCCTCGGCCTCGGCAATCTGCAGGGCGAGCGCGGATTTGCCCGAGGCGGTCGGACCGGCGATGAGCACGGGCCGCTCGGGAGATATGGCGGGCAGCTTAAACATGAGCCTGCCTTTAGCGCAGCTTGCGGCCCAAGGCAAAGCGCGCTTTTTGGCTTTGGGGTGTGCTTCGGGCGTTGCGCCTGAGCGCGAATTGCGACATTTAAGACCATAAATCAACGCACCGACAGAGTGAGGAGCCCCCGATGTCAGAGCCAGAAGCGCCGAAAACCACCTTTAAACGCGTTATGCTCAAGATATCCGGTGAGGCGCTGATGGGAGATCAGGGCTTTGGGCTTCATCCGCCCACTGTGCAGCGGATTGCGCGCGAGGTGCAGTCGGTTCAGGAGATGGGCGTTGAAATCTGTATGGTCATCGGCGGCGGCAATATCTTTCGCGGGCTGTCGGGCAGCGCGCAGGGGATGGAACGCACAACCGCCGACTATATGGGGATGCTGGCCACGGTGATGAACGCGCTGGCGATGCAAAGTGCTCTGGAAGACCTTGGCGTCTTTACGCGGGTGATTTCGGCAATCACGATGAACGAAGTGGCCGAGCCATACATCCGCCGCCGCGCTGTGCGCCACCTTGAGAAAAAGCGGGTCTGTATCTTTGCCGCCGGCACAGGCAACCCCTATTTCACGACCGATACAGCCGCCACATTGCGCGCCAACGAGATGGCCTGTGAGGCCATTTTCAAGGGCACGAAGGTAGACGGCGTTTACGACAAAGACCCCGCCAAATTTGAAGACGCGGTGCGCTATGACCATGTGAGTTATGACGAGGTGCTCCAGAAGCGCCTCGGGGTGATGGACGCAAGCGCGATTGCGCTGGCTCGAGACAACAACCTACCCATCATTGTGTTCAGTCTTGACGAGCCGGGCGGCTTTCAGGGCATCCTCGCGGGCGAGGGAACATATACAAAGGTGCATGGCTGAGGCTTTCAAGCCGGCACGTGACACTGTAAACTGGCGCAAAGCCAAAAGAGACGAACAGGAGTTTGAGGCCCATGTCAGACGATTTTATGTTGGATACAGACGCGCTGGAGCGCCGCATGGACGGCGCAATGGCCAATTTGCGGACCGAATTTGCCTCTTTGAGGACGGGGCGCGCTTCGGCGAGTATGCTGGAGCCGATTGTTGTGGAAGCCTACGGGACCCAAACGCCGATCAACCAGCTTGGCACCGTCAATGTGCCGGAGCCGCGCATGGTGACGATCAATGTCTGGGATAAATCTATGGTTCAGGCCGTGGAAAAGGCGATTATGAACTCCGGTCTGGGGATCAACCCGCAGACCAACGGCACGATTGTGATGCTGCCGATCCCCGAGCTGAACGAGGAACGCCGCCGCGAGCTGAGCCGTGTGGCGGCGCAATATGCCGAGCACGCCCGTGTTTCTGTGCGCAATATCCGCCGTGACGGGATGGACCAGGTCAAAAAGGCCAAGGCCGACGGCATTTCTGAAGATGACCAGAAGTTCTGGGAAGACGAGGTGCAAACCCTGACCGACAAGCACATAAAAGCGCTCGATGCGGCTCTGGAAAGTAAGCAAGCGGAAATCATGCAAGTGTAAGGTTCCCTTTTGAGATGTGATTGAAGGAGCCGGATTTGACGAGTGAAGCAGATAAGGGCGCGGGGCCGCGCCATGTTGCGATTATTATGGATGGCAATGGCCGCTGGGCGCAATCGCGCGGGCGGCCACGGCTTTTTGGCCACCACGCCGGCGCAAAACGGGTGCGCCAGATAGTAGAAGCCTGCCCTGATCTGGGCGTGAAGTATCTGACGATTTTTGCTTTTTCGACAGAAAACTGGAAACGCACACAAGTGGAGGTGGCCGGTCTGATGGGGCTGTTTCGGCGCTATATCTCAAAGGAAGCGCGGGCCTTGAAAGACGAGGGCGTGCGGGTGCGCTTTATTGGCGATCGGGTGCGGCTGGATGACAAGCTGGTCAGCCTGATGGACGAACTCGAGCTTTTGACCTGCGAGAACGAGAAGGTGCATCTGACCATCGCGCTCAATTATGGCGGGCGGGACGAGGTCAGCCGCGCCACAAAACGGCTGGCGCAGGATGTGGCTGCGGGGCGGCTTGACCCGGCTGATGTAGATGAAGAAACGCTGCCAAGATACTTGGATACTTGTGTTTTACCTGATCCTGATCTTGTCATTCGCACCAGTGGCGAAGCACGGATTTCAAACTTTTTGCTATGGCAGTCTGCCTATGCGGAATATGAATTTATTGACACGCTCTGGCCGGATTTCAGCCCAGAGATTTTTGCCGGGCTGGTCGGGAACTATGGCAAGCGCGACCGGCGCTTTGGAGGGGTGGTGGCATGAAAACCGAGGCGGGCAAGTGGGGTGATCTGCGTTTGAGGCTGATCTCGGCGGCTGTGATGGCTGTTGTGGCGGGCGTGGATATCTGGCTTGGCGGGCCTTGGTTTTTGGCGCTTCTGGCGCTGATCTCTGCGGGCATGGTCTGGGAGGCGGCGCGGCTTGGCGGCGCTCTGCGCGGGCCGCTCAGGGACGTGGCGCTGCCGGTTGCGGGCGGCGCGGCGGTGATTGGCGCCGAGTGGATCTCTGTGCCTTTGGGGTTTGTTCTTTTGGGCGTGGTGGCCAGCGCGGTCTGGGCTTTGGCGTCGCGGTTGCGCCATCGGCTCGCGCTCTATGCGTTCTTTTGTATGACGGCGGGGCTGGCGCTCTATGGCATTCGCGATCTTTTTGGGATCGTGGTTTTGATCTGGGTGATCGGAGTTGTGATTGCCTCCGATGTGATGGGCTATTTTGCGGGCCGTGTTTTGGGCGGGCCGAAATTCTGGCCCAAGGTCAGCCCCAAGAAAACATGGTCCGGCACGGTCGCTGGCTGGGCGGGTGCGGCGCTTTTGGGCGGGCTGATGGGCGACAGGCTGCTTGCGGGCGGGCTGGACTGGCCGCTGTCGCCTGTTTTCTTCTCGGTGATTTTGGCCTTTGCGGCGCAG
>JAHBAN010000164.1 GCA_018500075.1 Flavobacteriia bacterium
CTTGCTGAAGCCAAGATTAAGCAGATGACTGGCGGAGATACTCTGAAAGGCCGGCCTCTTTACGGTAAACATGTTGAGTTTAGCATTCAGGGTAAACTATGGCTGGCTACAAACAGCTTGCCACAAATCAACAACAGTGATCACGGCATCTGGCGTAGAATTATGGCTATCCCCTTTAACAGAACGTTCACGGCTGAAGAGCAGGATAAAGAGCTTATCTCAAAACTTTCAGCTGAGCTTCCTGGTATATTGAACTGGGCAATTGAAGGATGTCTGGCATGGCAGCAACAGGGCTTGGCACCCCCTGCCATCATTGAGGATCAGATAGCAGAGTATAGGTCTTCTATGGATAGCATCAGCCAGTTCGTTCAAGATGAATGTGAGCTAGCCGTAGATCACAGCTGTTCTGCATCGCAGTTCTACAACGCTTACCGTACATGGTGTTTAACAGTTGGTAAGAAGCCCAAAACTACAACTGCGTTTAAGAAGTCCTTAGATCAAATCCCAAGCGTTTATCAGAAGCGTACATCTAGCGGGCAGTGTTGGTTTGGCATCCGTCCCTGCTTCGTGGGCTGATGTAGTTTGTGTAGGTTGTGTACCCCTTTCTGGAAACTTTCTACTGGATATTCTTCGGAGACTTTTCGGGTTGGGGTACATTTCCTACACTACCTACACTTTTACTCCTTCTTTTACGAGAAAGAGGAATACTAATACCTCCCATATCGTATCAGCTAGCAATCAAGTTCAGCATACGATCTGCAGCGGTTTACATGCTCTATGCTTCTGGGTAATTTATTGACTATAATACAGATACTTAGATGGCATTTACGGCTAACTCTTATCTGCAAGATGAATAACTCAAAGTTTTCAGTGAGGCATGTAGTGCACATGATGCACATGCATGTAATTTGTCGGGCTCCAGCAAAATACTGATCTGTGTAGGAGTACATATACTTATTACCCGTAGCCCCCCTATGGCCCATACAGGGGGGGGTGGTCAGGCAAGTTTCCTCAAAAGCCTAGCAGTGATAGTACTGACCAAATTGCAGACCAATATGCGCCTACTTGCATCAAACTACAGAGTTATGGCATCAACAAAACAAGAGGATTCACTGGAAGTTGGTGGACTTAAAGAGAGCCAAAGCATCTCGGGTGCGCCATTTTCTCAATGTTTGATTGAACTGATGCGCGCGGCGTGGGCTGTTGGGACTGCGGTCTCTGGTGGCTTAGGGTTTGCGCCGACTGCGCCGGCTGGTGGCTTAGGGATTGCGCCGACTGCGTCGGCGCGGGGGCGAGAGGGGCTTTGCCCCCCTCGCGCTCCCCCCAGGATATTTTTGGAAAGAGGAAGTCATGGGGACAGGACGAGCGGAGGTGCGCGATGGGTCTTTCAGGGGGCGCAAAAACTCTATAAATTGCGCGCAAACGGGACAGCGAAGGCTTGCACTTTTGGCGGCTTTGGTATACCGCTGCATACAAATAGCCTGTGACGGATGGGAAACCTTGGTTTCCGGCCCCGAGCGGCGCACCGTCCCTTCTGATGCATGAGGTTTAAGATGAGCTTATACACCGACTACCTGACCGAGATTGAAGCGCGCAAGACAGAGGGGCTGCACCCCAAGCCGATTGATGATGCGGGGCTTGTCAACGAGCTGATTGCCCAGATCAAAGACCCGAGCCACGAAGCGCGCGACAGCTCGCTGAATTTTTTGATTTATAACACGCTGCCCGGCACCACGCCGGCGGCGGGGGTCAAGGCGGCGTTTTTGAAAGAGGTGATCCTTGGGGAGGTTGTGCTCGCCGAGATCACGCCGGCTTTTGCCTTTGAGATGCTGTCGCATATGAAGGGTGGCCCATCGATCGGGGTTTTGCTCGATGTGGCGCTTGGCGAGGATGCGGCGCTGGCGGAGCAGGCGGCCGAGGTTTTGAAAACGCAGGTGTTTCTTTATGAGGCCGACACAGGCCGTATCGAGGCGGCCTTAAAGGCGGGCAATGCTGTGGCGGCGGATCTGTTGCAGAGCTATGCCAAGGCCGAGTTTTTCACCAAGCTGCCAGAGGTTCAGGAAGAGATCAAAGTTGTGACCTTCATTGCCGGGGAGGGCGATATTTCGACCGATCTCTTGTCGCCGGGCAATCAAGCGCACTCGCGGGCGGACCGCGAGCTGCATGGCCAGTGCTTTATTTCCAAGGCGGCGCAGGCGGAAATCACCGCGCTGAAGGCGCAGCACCCGGACAAGCAGGTGATGATCATTGCCGAGAAGGGCACCATGGGGGTTGGCTCCTCGCGGATGTCGGGGGTGAACAATGTGGCGCTTTGGGCGGGCAAGCCGGCCAGCCCCTATGTGCCGTTTGTGAACTATGCCCCGATTGTGGCGGGGACAAACGGGATTTCGCCGATCTTTCTCACAACCGTTGGTGTGACCGGCGGCATCGGGCTTGATCTGAAAAACTGGGTCAAGAAAACCGATGCCGAGGGCAAGACGGTTTTGAATGATGCGGGCGACCCTGTTTTGGAGCAGGTCTATTCTGTGGCCACGGGCACCGTTCTGACGATCAACAGCAAGACCAAAAAGCTCTATGACGCGAGCGGCACGAAAGAGCTTGTGGCGCTGGACAGCTCGTTTACGCCGCAGAAGATGGAATTTATGAAGGCCGGCGGCTCTTATGCGATTGTCTTTGGCAAAAAGCTGCAGACCTTTGCCGCCGAGGCGCTCGGGGTGGAGCTAAGCTCGGCCTATGCGCCCTCAAAGGAGATCCACATCGAGGGTCAAGGCCTTACGGCTGTTGAAAAAATCTTCAATCGCAACGCTGTGGGTGTGAAGACCGACAAGCCGCTTCATGCCGGCTCTGATGTGCGGGTGAAAGTGAATATTGTCGGCTCTCAAGACACGACCGGCCTGATGACGAGCCAGGAGCTTGAGGCGATGGCGGCGAAAGTTCTGTCGCCTTCGGTGGACGGCGCCTATCAGTCGGGCTGTCACACGGCCTCGGTCTGGGACCTCAAGGCGCAGGCCAATACGCCCCGTCTGATGAAGTTTATGAACGACTTTGGCCTTGTCACAGCACGTGACCCCAAAGACCAGTATCACGCCATGACCGATGTGATCCACAAGGTGCTCAACGATATCACTGTGGATGACCGCGCGATTATCATTGGCGGGGACAGCCACACGCGGATGTCCAAGGGCGTGGCCTTTGGGGCGGATTCGGGCACTGTGGCGCTGGCGCTGGCCACGGGGGAGGCGACCATGCCGATCCCTGAGTCTGTGAAAGTGACCTTCAAGGGCAAGATGCAGGATCATATGGACTTCCGCGATGTTGTGCACGCCACGCAGGCGCAGATGCTCCAGCAGCATGGCGACAACGTCTTTCAGGGCCGTATCATCGAGGTTCATATCGGCACGCTTCTGGCAGATCAGGCCTTTACCTTTACGGATTGGACGGCCGAGATGAAGGCCAAGGCCTCGATCTGTATCTCCAATGACGAGACACTTGTGGAGAGCCTTGAGATTGCCAAGAGCCGGATCAAGATCATGATCGAGAAGGGCATGGAGCATGAAAACGGGATGCTTCAGAAGCTGGTCGATATTGCCGATGCGCGTATTGCCGAGATCAAATCGGGTGAAGTTCCTGCGCTGACGCCGGATGACAACGCCAAGTATTTTGCCGAGGTGGTTGTTGACCTCAGCGTGATTGACGAGCCGATGATTGCCGACCCCGATGTGAACAACATCGATGTGTCAAAGCGCTACACGCATGACACGATCCGCCCGATCTCTTACTATAAGGCCGAGAAGAAGGTCGATCTCGGCTTTGTCGGCTCTTGTATGGTGCATAAGGGCGATATCAAGATTGTCGCGCAAATGCTGCGCAATCTTGAGGCGGAAACCGGCAAGGTCGAATTCAAGGCGCCTCTGGTTGTGGCGGCGCCGACCTATAATATCATCGACGAGCTGAAAGAAGAGGGCGACTGGGAAATTCTGCAGCGCTACTCTGACTTTGAGTTTGATGACTTTGCGCCAAAGAGCAAAGCGCGCACGGAGTATGAGAATGTGCTCTATCTGGAGCGTCCAGGCTGCAACCTCTGCATGGGCAATCAGGAAAAGGCCGCCAAGGGCGACACGGTTCTGGCCACCTCGACCCGCTTGTTCCAAGGCCGTGTTGTGGAAGACAGCAGCGAGAAGAAGGGCGAGAGCCTTTTGGCATCGACCCCGGTTGTTGTGCTTGCGGCGATTCTGGGGCGCACCCCGACCGTGGATGAATATAAAGCCGCGGTGAAGGGGATTGACCTCACCAAGTTTGCCCCGCCCCAGCAGATCCCGCTTGGCTCTGGCTCGGCCCACTTCTAAACGCCTTTGCGGGCATGGCTTTGGCCCCTTCCTGCCCAAACGGGCGGGGAGGGGTTTTGCTTTGGCGCGCGAATGCTATATGAGAGCCTAAGCCAAGCGGACAGGACCCATGACAAACGACACACCCATCACGCCCGATATGCTCACCGTGCCGCGCAAAATTCCCGAGTATGACGCGGGGCGGGTGAATATTGTCGGCCTCACGCGCGAGGCGCTCAAGGCCGAGCTTGCGCGCATTGGCACGCCGGAAAAGCAGCTCAAGATGCGCCTCAATCAGGTCTGGCAGTGGGTCTATCAATGGGGCAAACGCGATTTCAGCGTGATGACCAACCTCTCCAAAGCCTTTCGCGCCGAGCTTGAGGCGCATTTTGTGATCGAGGTGCCCGAAGTTGTGACAAAGCAGGTGTCAGAAGATGGCACACGCAAATACCTTGTCAAAATCGCGGGCGGCCATGAAGTCGAGGTTGTGTATATCCCCGAAACAAACCGCGGCACGCTTTGTATCAGCTCGCAAGTCGGCTGCACGCTGACCTGCACCTTTTGCCACACCGGCACCCAGAAGCTTGTGCGCAACCTGACCGCCGGCGAAATCATCGGGCAGGTGATGATGGCGCGGGACGATCTGGATGAATGGCCCGAGCCGGGCGCGAGCACGGCGGATGCGCCGCCCAGATTGCTGTCCAATATTGTCCTGATGGGCATGGGCGAGCCGCTTTACAACTTTAACAATGTGCGCGACGCGATGAAAATCGCGATGGATGGCGAGGGCATTGCGCTGTCGCGCCGCCGCATCACGCTGTCAACCAGCGGGGTTGTGCCCGAGATTGCCAAGACGGCGGAAGAAATCGGCTGTCTCTTGGCGGTGAGTTTTCATGCCACCACAGACGAGGTGCGCGATGTGCTGGTGCCGATCAACAAGCGCTGGAACATCGAGACGCTTCTGGAAACGCTGCGCGCCTATCCCAAGCTCTCCAATTCGGAGCGGATCACCTTTGAATATGTGATGCTCAAAGGGGTGAACGACACGCTGGAGGATGCGCGCCGTCTTGTGAAGCTGATCAAGGGCATTCCCGCCAAGATCAATCTCATTCCGTTCAATGAATGGCCCGGCTCGGCCTATCAGCGCTCGGATCAGGCGCAGATCGAGAAATTCGCCGAGATCGTTTATAAGGCGGGCTATTCCTCGCCCATTCGTCGCCCGCGCGGCGAAGACATCATGGCCGCCTGCGGGCAGCTCAAGTCGGCGACCGAACGACAGCGCAAATCGCGCCGCCAGATTGAGGCAGAAGCGGGGCTGACCGGCTGATCTGCCTTAATATGACCTTCACAATCGTCAAAATTCCTCTTTTTGGCTAAACCTGCGCCACAGCTCTAAACAATGCTGATTTTGTAAACAGTGTGTTTTTTACATATCAGCAAAGGAGCAAGGCAATGATGAATGATATCCAAACGATCCGTGACGTTGTGATGCACGAGCGCAAGATGGCTGTGTCTGACCGCGAATGGAAGCACCGGCTGCGCGGCTATGGCTATTTTATCCGCGACACCGAGAAAGGCGCTTATGTGACCTCGCTTCTGGGCGGCAAAGACCTTTGCGTGCTGATCGGCTGAGCCATGATACAGCGCTGTGACCCTGTTGTGCTCACTCAGATCAAAGCGCTTGTTGCGCCGATCCTGCAGAGCAGCGACAGCCTGCAAACCCGCCAAAGGCGTCTTGCGCGCCTCGGCTATACCATCGCCAGATCCGACGGGGGCGCCTATCTGGCCACAGTGCCCCATGGCGTGCGCCTGATCGAGCTGTGGTAAACCCGAAGGGGGTTTGCCTGTGTCAGAGAAGCAGACTAGGGTGATCGGCGGCTTTCGGGCCACTGGACTTTCCCTGCTCGGAGTGCACCCTTGAAGCTGCCCAAGATTTTTCGCCGCAAAAAAGCGCTGCGGCTGCCCAAAACCGGCGTGTCCGGCCTGCGTGAGACGTTTTTTGGCGCATCGCCGGTGAGCGTGGGGCGCTTTACCTATGGCACAGGCAATCTGATCCTCAAGGAATGGGGCGAAGGTGCCTCTTTGACCATCGGGTCATTTTGTTCTTTGGCCTCTGATATCACCATCCTGTTGGGCGGCAACCACCGTCTGGATTGGGCCACGACCTATCCTTTCGGGTTAAAATATGTGAACGAGCTTTTGCCGCGCGCGCAGAACACGGCTGCGGCGACGAAGGGCGATGTGAGCATCGGGCATGATGTCTGGATCGGCATGAATGTGACGATTATGTCCGGCGTCACGATCGGCAACGGCGCTGTGATTGCGGCGGGATCTGTTGTGAGCAAGGATGTGGGGCGCTACGAGGTTTGGGGCGGCAACCCGGCGCGGCTTTTGAAGCTGCGGTTTCCAGAGGCGATTATCGAGCAGCTTGATGATTTGAGATGGTGGGATCGTGATCTGGAGACCGTTCGCAAAATTGCTCCGCTTTTGCTTGAAGCGCCCACAGAGGCGCGGCTCGCAGAGATCAGGCAGATGCTTGAGAAGGGGGCGCCGTGAGAGGCCGCGGGGCTGTTTGAGGAGGAAGCGCCCCTTTGACGCTTGGCTCGGAGCCGCCGGGTTTAGACCTCAGCCTTGAGAGCGCAGCCTTGCGAGGGCCGGCTTAATCCGGCAGAGTTTAGCCGCCCCATGTGCGGACGGGGCCGCAGTCCATATGGACAAAGTTCGAGCCGGAATAGCGCCCGACGCCGCCGGCGGCACAGGAGGCCGCGGCACGGCCAATCTGGCTGACAGAGCGCGAGCTGAGGCGCAGATCGGCGGCCTGACCCTTCATATGCAGGGAATTTTTTGCAACGCCTTTGGAGCGCGAGCGCAACATGGCGTTTGTCTTGGGGCTGCGGTAGCCGGAGAGCAGCAAAAACGGCTCGCTGACGTCCAGAAGATTGTGCGAGGCGGCCATGATATCAATCGTGCGCAGGTCCATGCGCTTGACCTCGCCAGTGCGCCAGTCGCGCATGAAATGGTTCACTTCCTGAACCGCGTCCCTGATATAATCGCCATCCACCCAGTAAATCATATCGAGCTTTTCGCCGGTGCGGGAGGAATACATCTTGATCCGGCGGATATCGCCCGAGCCGCGCAAGAAGCCGGCGGCTTTGGAGTAGGTGGGGGCCGAAACGAGAGCTGTCGCGGCGAAGGCGCCAAGCAGTGCACGTCTCGAAAGGCTCGTGGAGCTGGATGTTGTTTTCATAGTCATAGCGCCGTCCCGTCGCTCTTACCTGTTTTCGCGGTGTGTCCCGCGTGTCCTGCCTTCATCTCCCCAGATGCTCCGATCTTATGGCACAGATCGAATCAAGGGCCAAGTTGTGTTTGTCCAATTTACTGAATAGCCAGCATTTTCGGCAGAATTTTGCTGAAAATCGGCAAAACCGCCTTATTCGGGCGTGTTGTGAGGCTTTGATGCAAATCTTCCCCTTTCTCATGCGCAGATAATGCCATTGTGAGTAGACAGCGCGTAAGACGTATATCAAAAGACTGTTTACGACACGTGAACAGGTATAAAGAACGAGTGGGGGCTCTATGTATATTTCCGTCAACCGACTTCAAAGACTGATCCTTTGGGGGCTTTTGCTTGTGATCGGCCTTCTGGCCGCGCCATCGACCTCTCAGGCGCAGGTGACGGCCTTCAAGCAGGCGGTTGCTGAGGCCGCCGCGCGGGATGCGGATATCTCCGCTTTTTATAAAGCAAACCAATACGAACCGATCTGGACCGGCACCTTTGGCAAGGATGCGCAGCGCCGCCGGGCGCTGTTTCAGGCGATTGCCGAGGCGGATGTGCACGGGCTTCCGGGCAAGCGCTATGATGCCGAGGGGCTGATGGAGCAGCTGCGCAGCGCCAAAACGCCGCGCGCGCGCGGGCTTGTGGAAGTCCAGATGAGCAAGACCTTTGTCGAGCTTGCCCAGAATATGCAGACCGGCGCATTGGTGCCCTCCAGAATAGACAGCGGCATTGTGCGCGCGGTGCCTTATCGGGCGCGCGAGAGCTATTTGGTGAATTTTGTCAAATCAAACCCCAACAGCTTTTTTCGCGCCTTGCCGCCCCGAACGCCAGAATATGCCCGGCTTCTGAAAGAAAAGCTGCGGTTTGAAAAGCTGATTGCGGCGGGGGGATATGGCGCGCCTGTTGACGCCAAGTCTTTGAAGCCCGACCAGACAGGCCCCGCTGTTGTGGCGCTGCGCGACCGTCTGGTGGCTTTGGGCTATCTTGGCCGGTCGGCGACGCCACGCTATGACGCGGCGATGCAAAAAGCCGTTCAGGCCTTTCAGGAGGACAACGGCCTCGCCACCGATGGCATTGCGGGGGCCGGCACTTTGGGCGAGATCAACACTTCAGCCGAAGACCGTCTCAAGGCCATTATTGTCGCCATGGAGCGCGAGCGCTGGTTCAATCAGGATCGGGGCAAGCGCCATGTTCTGGTGAATATCACCGATTTCACCGCGCGGATCGTGGACAACGGCAAGGTGACATTTCAGACCCGCTCTGTTGTGGGCGCCAATGACAGCGAACGCCGCACGCCGGAGTTTTCGGATGTGATGGAGTTTATGGTGATCAATCCGACATGGAATGTGCCGCGCTCGATTGCGACCAAAGAATATCTGCCGATGATGAAGAAAAACCCGAACGCCGCCGGCCATCTGGAACTCTATGACAGCCGCGGGCGCAAGGTTGCGCGCAGCCAGATCAACTTTGCCCAATACAGCGAGCAGAGCTTTCCCTATGCGATCAAGCAGCCGCCCTCGCGGCGCAATGCGCTCGGGCTGGTGAAATTCATGTTTCCCAACAAATACAACATCTACCTGCATGACACGCCGGCCAAGAACCTGTTCAGCCGCGAGACGCGGGCCTATAGCCACGGCTGTATCCGTCTGAGCGAGCCTTTCGAGTTTGCCTATGCTTTGCTGGAAAAACAGAGCAAGGATCCCAAGGGCGAGTTTCATCGGCATTTGAGCACCGAAAACGAAACCGTGATCCAGCTTGAAGAGTCTGTGCCGGTTCATTTGATCTATCGCACCGCCTTTACCGATGTGAAGGGGCCGGCGCGGTTCCGCCGTGATGTCTATGGGCGCGATGCCAAAATCTGGGGCGCTCTGCAAAAAGCAGGGGTGGTGCTCCGCGCGGTTCAGGGCTAAGCAAAAGGCCCACAAGCAGGATCGGGTCCATGAGCTATACGATTGACGCCATAGCAACATCGCTCGGAGCGACGGCTCTGGGCGATCTGTCTCTTGAGATCGACGGGGTTGCCGAGCCGCAAGACGCCGGCCCGCGCCAGCTTGCGCTGGCGATGAAGCCGCAGTTTGCCGAAAAGCTCGGCGCCGGGGCGGCGCTTGCGGCGGTGCTTTGGGAGGGGGCCGATTTTGCGGCGCTCGGTCTGAAGGCGGCGATCATTCCGCCGCGCCCGCGCTATGCGCTTTCGGGGCTGTCAAAACAGTTTGACCCCGGCGAAAGCTATCCCAAAGGCGTTCATCCGTCGGCTTTTGTCGATCCGGCCGCCGAGCTGGGGGCCGATGTGACCATCGGGCCCTGTCTCTTATACACATCT
>JAHBAN010000241.1 GCA_018500075.1 Flavobacteriia bacterium
GAGTTTGGCGCAGCCAAAATTCGAAACACCGCCTCGAAAACACCGCCCCGAAAACAGCGCCCCGCCTGCCCGGCTTACGCCCCGCTTACCTTCGGCCCGTCTCAGCCCTTGCCTTGCAGATGCACATAGGTCGCATCATAGCGCCGTTTGAGATAGTCCCCCGCCGAAATCGGCGCGGCCCCTTCGGCGCTCACATCGGTGTCATGATTCGGGTTGAAAAACATCGGCACAGAGATCCGCTCCTCCCCCGAGCCGACAACGCGATGCAGCGTCGCCTTGACCCGCCCGCCACTCCACATCTCCAGCATCTCGCCGAAGTTGATCACAAAATCTCCCGGCGCCAGATCGACCGCGTGCCAGCCACCATCGGCCCCCAGAACTTCAAGCCCCGCGGTGCCGTCACCGGTGAGCAACGTCAGGCAGCCATAATCGGTATGCGCGGCAATTCCGAAGTCTTTTTCCCCCGCCCAATCCGGGCGCGCGGGGTAGTAATTGCCGCGCAACAGCGCCATGGGTCGGGTGAAGCGGCTGTCAAAATACCCCGCCTCGCGGCCGGCTGCCTCGGCAATATGGCCCAAAAGCGCGCGGCAGAGCGTGATCGCCGCGCTGTAATAGGCCTGAACTCTGGCCTGAAACCCCGCCGGCGCTGCGGGCCATTGATTGTCGCCATAAACAAGCAGCCCCTCTGCGCGCAAGGGATCCTCCCGGCCAAGCTCGAAGCCGCAGTCAAACACCTCTTTATAATCGGGGTTGGCCGCCGGATCGACCTGTTCGGAGCCGCTCGCGCCCCAGCCGCGGTTGGAGCCTGTCAGCGCCATATCCACCTTGGATTTCTCGGCCACCGGCGCGGCAAAAAAACCGCGATACGCCTTGATCAGCGCCTCCACCTCGGCTTTGGAAATCGGCGTGTTGCTGATCTTGAGAAACCCCGTCTCAAGCACCCCGCGGCGCAAAATGGCGCGGGTCTGCGGATCCTGCGCTTCCAGCGCGGCAAAGTCGATCTGCTCGATCACATCAAGGCTCCTCTGTGTCTGGCCGCCTTTCTAGACATCCTGAGCCTGCGCGCAACCGCGTGAGTTCGATATTGGCCCCGCGCGACCAAGCTGCTAGGTGTTTTTCAAACGAAGAGGAGCAGATGATGCGGCGCAAACTGGCAGCAGGCAATTGGAAGATGAACGGGATGCAGGCGAGCCTTGCCGAGCTGGCGCGGCTGGCGCAGGCCCATCGCGACAGCGCTGTGGAAATCCTCATTTGCCCGCCCGCCACATTGCTGCAGGCCGCAACCGCCTATGCGCCGCTCACCGTCGGCGCGCAGGATTGCCATATGAACGCGTCCGGCGCGCACACCGGCGATCTGTCGGCCGCCCAGATCAGGGATGCGGGCGGGCGCGCTGTGATCGTCGGTCATTCCGAGCGCCGCGCCGATCATCACGAAAGCTCGCAGATGGTGCGCGCCAAGGCCCGCGCCGCTCAGGCCGAGGGCTTGACGGCGATTGTCTGCATGGGCGAAAGCGCCGCACAGCGCGAGGCCCAGAACACGCTTGATATCATCGGCGGCCAGCTAGCCGGCTCGATCCCCGACACCGCCACCGGCGAAAACCTTGTGGTCGCCTATGAGCCGATCTGGGCGATCGGAACAGGGCGAGTGCCGACGCTGGCGCAGATCGGGGAGGTGCATGATTTTATCCGCGCCCGCCTTGAGCGGCGCTTTGGCGCGGGGGTGGGCCGCTCGGTGCGCATTCTTTATGGCGGCTCTGTGAAGCCCGACAATGCCGCCGGGATTTTCACGGTCAGCAATGTCGACGGCGCGCTTGTTGGCGGGGCCTCGCTCACGGCCGCGGCTTTCTCCCCCATCATCAGCGCTCTGGACGCGGTCTGAGCGCGCCACCGGCCCGCCGCCCCCAGCCCTCGGCCCCCTGTCGCCTGTCGTCTGTCTCCTGTCTTCTCGGCACAAAAAAGGCGGCGCACAGAGCCGGCGCCGCCTTGATCCTGCCCCGTCGGGGCGCGCTATTTCGTGATGATTTCCGGACCCATCAGCAGGGTCGGCAACCAGGTCGAAATCGCCGGGATATAGGTCACCATAATGAGGAAGATGAACAGCACACCTGTAAAGGGCAGCGCCGCCTTCACAACCCGCATCATCGACATTCCCGCCACCCCAGAGGTGACAAACAGGTTCAACCCAACCGGTGGCGTGATCATGCCGATTTCCATATTCACGACCATGATGATCCCGAGGTGGATCGGGTCGATCCCCAGCTCGATCGCAATCGGAAAGACCAGCGGCGCCACGATGATCAGAAGGCCCGACGGCTCCATGAACTGCCCCCCGATCAGCAAGATCACATTGACAATCACAAGAAACATGACCGGTCCCAGCCCCGCATCCAGCATGGCGGTTGCGATTTGCTGCGGGATTTGCTCATCGGTCAGCACGTGTTTGAGGATCAGCGCGTTGGCGATGATAAACATCAGCGTGATGGTGAGCTTTCCGGCGTCCAGCAGCGTGTTGCGCGTGTCGATATGGAAAAAGGCCGTCACAAGCGCCTTGGGCTTTTCCAGAAGCGTCAGGTTGCGATGGCCGTCCTTGCCGGCCAGCGGGCCGATATCGCGGTAGATAAACACCGCCGCGATAAAGGAATAGACCGCCGCGACCGCCGCCGCCTCTGTCGGGGTAAAGATCGCCCCGGTGAGACCCGGCACGCCATAGATCCCGACCATGATGATAATGATCAGCAACAGACCCCAGAAGGCATCGCCAAAGCTGCGCGCAACTTCGCCCCAGCCGCGCCATTCGCCCGCGGGCATATTGCGAATGCGGGCCATGATGTAGATCGTGATCATCAGCATCAGCCCCGCCATGATCCCCGGAATCACACCAGCAAGGAACATACGGCCCACCGAGACATCTGTAGCCGAGGCATAGACCACCATGACGATCGAGGGCGGAATGAGGATCCCCAAGGTGCCCGCATTGGCGATCACCCCTGCGGCAAAGTCCTTGGTATAGCCCGCCTCGCGCATCGCCGCGATCACGATTGTCCCGATCGCGACCACTGTGGCCGGCGAGGAGCCGGAGAGTGCGGCAAACATCATACAGGCAAACACCCCGGCAATCGCCAGACCGCCGCGCAGATGCCCGACACAGGCAATCGAGAAGCGGATGATCCGCTTGGCCACACCGCCCGTCGACATAAAGGACGAGGCCAGAATAAAGAACGGGATCGCCAGAAGCGTGTAATGCCCCGCCATCGCCTGAAACAGCGATTGGGCCACCGAGGCGAGCGATGTATCACTCAGCGCCAGCAGAAAGATCACCGAGCTGATGCCGAGCGAAACGGCAATCGGCACACCGATCAGCATAAGGCCGATAATCAGGCCAAAAAGAATTGCGACATCCATAAATCAGTCCCCCTGCCCGTGGGCGCGGCGCGCGTCTTCCACGGCGTCTTCGGCCTCGTGGCTTACAATCAGGCTCGTGGCCTCGCCCGTCCAGACCCGCACTGTCGCCTGACAAAAGCGAAACAGCATCAGCGTCATGCCAATCGGCAGGATCGCATAGGGAATGAACCGTGGCAGTTTTTCGTATTCTTCGCCTTCATTCATCAAAGGCTCCAGAAAGCGCAGGAATTCGGGCAGCGGAATATCCTCGACCCCATACCAGGCGCGATAGGAGGTCGCGCGCATCTCTTCAAACCCTGTGGGAAACCAGCGGCCCGTGGTTTGGGGCAGATTGGCAAAATTGGCCCAGTAATCCCAGGCCCCCTTGAGGAGCAAAAACGCATAGCCCGTGCAGATCACCCCGGCCACAATCGCCAAGACCCTGCGGCTGCGCGCGGGCAAGAGGTTGATCACCGTGTCGACCCCGAGGTTGGATGTGGTCTTGATGGCATAGGAGACACCAAACAGCACAAGCCAGGCAAACAGGAAAGTGACAGTCTCCAGCACCCAGATCTGGCTGGTGTTGAAAAGATAGCGCATGACAACATTGATAAATGTCAAAACTGTCATCATGCCCAGAAGAAAGGCAATCACCGTTTCTTCCAGTTCATTGACGAAACGACCCAGCGGTCCCTTTGCCTTATAGCCATGAGCCATAGTCATTCGCTCCTATGAGAGAGGAAAGAGGGGAGCGCAGGCCCAAGACCAAACGGTCGGGCCTGCGCCTCTGGCTGCACTTGCAGCGCTTAGAAGTTTGCGTTGATCGCTTGCGCGGCGTCAATGTTCTCTTGGCCGACATCGTCCTTGAACTGGCCCCAAACCGGCATCATCGCATCAACCCAGGCCTGACGGGTCGTCGCATCCAGCTCGCGGATGGTTGTGCCCGCATCCAGAATCGCCTGACGCGCATCGCTGTCGACCTTGCCCACAGCGGCGTTGCGCTCGGTGCTGACCTCATTGAGGATCGTGGCAAGCTGGCTGCGCGTGTCCGCATCCAGGCTGTCCCACCAGTCGGTGCCGACAACGACCATATAGTCGATGATGCCGTGGTTGGTTTCGGTGATACCATCCTGCACTTCAAAGAATTTCTTGCCGTAGATGTTGGACCAGGTGTTCTCCTGACCATCAACAACACCGGTCTGCAGCGCGCCATAAACTTCCGAGAAGGCCATAGGCTGCGGGCTGACGCCAATCGCTTCCATCTGCGCCTTGATCACATCAGAGGGCTGCACGCGGAATTTGAGGCCCGCAGCATCGGTCGGCAGGTTGAGCGGCTTGTTGGCCGACATCTGCTTCATGCCATTGTGCCAGAACTCAAGACCCAGAAGACCGCGGCGGGTCATCGAGGCTTTCATCGCCTGGCCGGTGTCCGAGCTTTGGAACGCGTCCACAGCGTCGATGTTCTTGAACATGAAGGGCAAATCAAAGATGCGGAATTGTTTGGTGAACTGTTCAAATTTTGACAGGCTCGGCGCCGCCATCTGAACATCGCCCTGCAACATCGCTTCCAGAACCTGATCATCATCATAGAGTGTCGAGTTCGGGAAGACTTCCATACAGGCCTTGCCGTTCATCTCCGTGTTGACGCGCTCTTGCAAAAGCGAGGCAGCAATACCCTTGGGGTGCTTGTCGGTGTTGGTCACATGGCTGAATTTGATCACCATTTCGCCATCGTCACAGGCCGCCGAAACCGCGCCCGCAGAGACTGTGAGCGACAAAGCCGCCAGAGTTGTTGCGATAAATTTCATAGATATCTCCTCCCAGAGTTCAGAATCACTTCGCCGACACTCCCATGCCAGCGGATGCGCAAGTCTTTGCCAAGCCGCCCCACCGACGCAACATCGGCGTTTTTTATTGTATTTTCAGATCCTTAAATTCCCCGCCTCGGTCAAATGTGCGAAATTCCGCACACACCCTGCCTATCTCCGTGCGGGATTCCACACAGTTTTCAGCTTTTTCTTTCTCCAAATATCCCGGGGTGCGGGGCAGCGCCCCGCTCCGGCGCGCCCCCGCGCGCGCCTGCCCGATCTCTGGCCCGATCTCTGGCCCGATCACTGGCCTGTCTTCGCCCTGACGCTGCCCGGCCGGGCGTCAGCGGCGGTAATCCTCCGGTTTGATGTCATAGCGGGCCAGCTTGTCATAAAAGGTCTTGCGCGGCAGTTTGAGCGCTTCGGCGGCTGCACTCGCCTTGCCGTTTTGGCGCCCCAGAGCCGCAATCAGAAGCGAGCGCTCGACCCGCGCCATCTGCTCGGCCAGCCCCAGATCCGCGCTGCTGCCGACCGTATCGGCCATCCCGAGCACAAAGCGCATCGCCGCGCTCATCAGCGAGCGGGTGTTGCCCGGCCAGTCCTGCGCCATCAGCCCGGAGAGGGTATCGGGCGGGATTTCGGGGCTGACAAGCCCGGCCTGCTCGGCGGCTTGGCGCACATAATGCTGAAAAATCACAGGGATATCCTCGGGCCGTTCGCTGAGCGCGGGAATGCGCAGGCTCATGCCCTCCAGCCGGTAAAACAGCTCGGCATTAAAGCGCCCCGCCTCGACAGAGGCCTGCAAATCGCCTGAGCTGCCCGCAATCAGCCGCGTGGTTTGCCCCGCATCCAGACGCTCGACCAGCTCGTATTGCAAAGCGGCCGGCAGGCTGTCGATTTCGTCCAGAAACAAAGTGCCGCTGGCGCCATCCTGCAGCGCCGCGCCAAACCCTGCGCCGTCCAGCGCAGAGGATTGCCGGCGCACAAAAGGCCCGGCGCGGCGGCGCGAGCTCAAGTGGATCACCTCGGCCACCTTGGCAATCCCCGCCCCGCGCGGCCCCGTCACCAGCGCCTCCACATCCAGCCGCGCAAGCTGGCGCACCCGGCTGCGCAAATCTTCGGCCTTCTGAGAGGTGCCAAAGATCATCCGCGCCGCCGCATCGCCGGCCAGAGCCTCGGCCCGCAAGGCGCGGTTTTCAAGCACCAGCGCCCGCGTGCCAAGCGCCCGGCGCAACACCGCCAACAAGGCCTGTGGCGCGCATGGCTTTTCCAGAAAGTCAAACGCCCCCTCGCCCATCGCCTTGACCGCCATCGAGATATCGCCCTCGCCGGTGAGCAAAATCACCGGCAGCTCGGGATCAAGCCCGCGCACATGGGCCAACACATGAAACCCGTCGCGTCCGGGCATCCGCATATCCGACAGAACCGCCCCGTCAAAAGCGGCGCTGATATGGTCTTTGGCCTCGATAAACGAGCCGGCCAGCACCACATCCAGCCCCTCAAGTTCAAGCGTCTGCGCAAGCGCATCCCGCACCGCACGGTCATCATCCACAATCAGAACTGTCTTGCTCATGGCCTCTCTCATGGCTGGGTGTCCTCGCTCCAGCGCTCCAGCGCAACGGTAAACACCGCACCACGCGCCCCCTCGGCCAAAGTCGCGTTGCGCCCGGTGATCTTGCCGCCAAAGCTCTCGATCAACCCGTAAGAGATCGACAGGCCAAGCCCCATGCCCTCGGCGCTGCCCACGGCTTTTGTCGAGTAAAACGGCTCAAAAATCTTCTCCGGATCGCTGATCCCCGGCCCCGTGTCCCGCACCTCGACAATCAGCCGCGCCCCCGCATGGCAGCTGATGTGAATGGTCTTCTCCCCTGCCTGCCCCTGCATCGCATCCGCCGCATTGGTGATCAGATTGACAAAGACCTGCCCGAGCCGCACCTCGCCCGCCTTGACATAAAGCGGCGCCTCGGGCGCGCGCCAGTCCATCGCAACCCCGGCCTCGGTGAGGCGCGTTTGGGTCAGCTCCACCGCCGCGCTGATCACAGCGCCCAGCTCGATCCGCCCCATCGGCTCGCTCTCGTTGCGCGCAAAAGCCCTCAGGTTCTTGATGATCCGCGCCGCACGGGTGCTCAGCGCCGAAATGCGCCTGAGGTTTTCCCCGGCAATATCGCTCTTGCCCTGGGCCAGAAAGCGCACGCCATTTTCCGCAAATTGCCCGATCGCCATCAAAGGCTGGTTCAGCTCGTGGCTGATACCGGCGCTCATCTGGCCCAGAGCGCTCAGCTTGCCCGTCTGCACAAGCTCGGCCTGCGCGCGGCGCAGCTCGCCCGTGCGCGCCTCAACCCGCGCTTCCAGCTGGCGGTTGGCCGACACAAGCGCACGCCGCCGCTCCGTCACCAGAAACAGGATCGCCCCGAACGCCACCAGAACAGCCGCCACAACCAAAGCCTGCAGCCCCGCCAGCCGCTCGGCCGGCGCAACATCCACAAGCGCCTCCGCCCGCATCGCCATCACCGGCATCTCCTTGGTCAGATGCAGCGCCCGGCGCGGGATATACGGCCCGAGCGCCAGCTCCCAGATCTCCTCACCGCCCTCCAAGCGCTGCACACTGCGCGCCTCCGCACCGTCCAGCAGCACCAGCCCCGCATCCTCGGCGCGCACCCGCGCAAAAACAAGCTCGGAGCGATTGGCCATAAACACCTGATCTTGCGCCGTGGTAAAATAGACCGCCGGCGAGCTTGAGCGCCAGCCGTATTCCAGCTCGTCAATATCCACCACCACAAGCAACATCGCCCGCACACGCCCGTCCGGGCCAAAATCAGGTGCCGCATAAAAATAGGCCCGCCGCGCCCCGGTCTGGCTCTGAACGCTGCCGTGCCCCGTGCCAAGCGCACCCTGCGCGGCGCGCGCGCGCCATGGCCCGTCAAGGGCCTCGGCCCCCAAAGCCTCACCGGCCTGCGCCAAAACAGCCCCCTTGCGGCTCACATAGGCCAGCGCCAGCGCGCCTGTCTTGTCAGCCGCGCTGCGCAAAAAATCCTCCGCCGCCGCGCGCCGTCCTGCCTCGCCCGCGCCCTGCCCCGTCAAAGCCCCCAAATTCGGATGATCCGCCATCATCACCGCAAGCTCCTGATAGCGCTGCAACCGTGTGGCAAAGCGGTCCCCCGCCAGCGCAAGGTCGGCCTGCCCGCGGGCCTTGAGCTGCGCCATCGCCTGCCCCAGCCCGTAGCGATAAACGCCAAAGCTCGCAGCCAGAACAAGCGCCAAAAACGCCCCCCATAGCCCCAATCTGGTCAGAATACTGTGCCTCATAGGCCCGTCATAGCCGCCACGCCGCGACTTGCAAAGCCTCACACCGCCCCCGCGCGCGGCAAATTGCCCAGAGGCGCTGGCCCACCTTCAGCCCGGCTTCAGCTTTTTCTTTCCAGAAATATCCTGGGGGGAGCGCGAGGGGGGCAAAGCCCCTCTCGCCCAGGCGACGACGCAGTCGGCGCAGCCCAATGAGGCAAAACCGCTTAGAGCGGCAGCATCGTCGTATGTTTGATCTCTTCCATCGACAAAAGCGCCGTCACATTGTGGATTTTCACCTCCGAAATCAGCGCCTGATAAAACACATCATACGCGCGCGCATTGGCCACGCGCACTTTCAGGATATAGTCGATATCCCCCGCCAAACGATGCGCTTCCATCACTTCGGGCCGCTCATGCAGCGCCCGCAAAAACGCATCCTGCCAGTGTTTCTCATGCTCGCTCGTGCGGATCAGCACAAAGAAACACGCCTCCAGCCCGAGCGCTTCCGCATCCAGAAGCACGGTTTGCTGGCGGATCACGCCGCTCTCTTTCATCTTGCGAATCCGGTTCCACACAGGCGTCTTTGAGCTGCCCACCTGGGTGGCAATCTCGTCCAAAGACTGCGCCCCGTCGCGTTGCAGCTCTGCCAGAATTTTCCGATCCAGCTCGTCCAGACGAACAGACATTCCCGCTTCCTTCCCAAATCCAAACACCCATCATTCTGACCGCGAGAATTGAAACATATGTCCTTATTCGCCACAGCCACTAGCGTCATATTGGAACAATTTCCTATATTCAAGCAGAACGTTAAGGACAGACGCCATGCAACATTACCCGGTTTTTCTCAACACCCGCGCCGCGCGCATTGTGCTCTCGGGGGGCGCAGATGCGGCCATCGCCAAGCTGCGCCTGCTTTTGAAAACAGAGGCCGATCTGGCCGTCTTTGCGCCAGAGGCCGCGCCGGAGATCCTCGCCTGGGCCGAGGCGGGCGCGCTCACCCTGCATCGCCGCGCCCTGAGGCTGGATGATCTGGCGGGCGCCGCTCTGGTCTATGCCGCCGATGAAGACGCCGCACAGGACAGCGCCACCGCCGCGCTTGCAGAGCGCGCCAAAGTGCTGCTCAATATCGTCGACAACCTTGAGGCCAGCGATTTCATCACCCCGGCGATTGTCGATCGTGATCCTGTCACCATCGCGATCGGCACAGAGGGTGCCGCGCCGGTGCTCGCCCGCCAGATCAAGGCCGATCTTGAGGCGCGCCTGCCCGCCGCCCTTGGCCTGCTGGCGCGGATCGGCAAGGCCTTCCGCCCCGCCGCCGAGAGCCTTCCTGTCGGGCGCGCGCGCCGTGCCTTCTGGTCTGACTATTATACCAAAACCGGCCCGGCGAGCCTCTCTGCGGGCGAAACCGCCACCAAAGCCGCGCTCAAGGCGCTGCTCGCGCAGCACCGCGCCCAAGCCCCCTCTGAGGGCCATGTCATCTTTGCCGGAGCCGGTCCGGGCGATCCGGAGTTGCTCACGCTCAAGGCCCGCCGCGCCCTGCATGAGGCGGATGTGGTGATCTATGATCGCCTCGTTTCGCCCGCCATTCTGGAGCTGGCGCGCCGCGAGGCGCTGATGCTCTCGGCGGGCAAGGAGGGGTTTGGAGCCTCCATGACACAGGCCGACATCAACGCGCTGATCGTGGCACAGGCCGGCGCCGGTGCGCAGGTTGTGCGCCTCAAGGGCGGTGATCCGGCGGTCTTTGCCCGTCTGGATGAAGAAATCGAGGCCTGCGAGGCCCATAACATCGCTTTCAGCATCATCCCCGGAATCACCGCGGCCTCGGCCTCGGCGGCGGCCTTGGGCCAGAGCCTCACCAAACGGGGCCGCAACACCGAGGCGCGTCTTGTGACAGGCCACGATATGCAGGGCTATGCCGATCACGACTGGAAGAGCCTCGCGCGTCCGGGCGAAGTGGCCGCCATCTATATGGGCAAGCGCGCCGCCCGCTACATTCAGGGCCGTCTGCTGATGCACGGGGCCGCTCCGAACACCCCTGTCAGCCTTGTGGAAAACGCCAGCCTGCCCAACCAGCGCATTCTGGCCACAACATTGGCCGAGCTGCCCGCCGCGCTCGAGGCCGCCGCGCTGAGCGGTCCGGCCTTGACCCTTTTGGGCCTCGCCCCGCGCAACACGGCCGCCGCGGCCCCCGCGCGCCCGCAGGAGATCGCCCTATGACCCCCTCTGTGCTCACCGCAAATGCGCTCCTTGAGGGCGATGTCATTTATCTCACCGCACAGGGCACTTGGGCCAGAACACTCGCCGCCGCCGAGGTCTTTACCGATGAGGCCGTCGCCGAGGAGCGGCTCTTTTCGGTGTCCCCCGCCGAGGCTGTCGGGGCCTATCTGATGCCCGTTCGCCTCACCGAGGGCGCGCCTGCGCCCGTGCATTTTCGCGAAGCCTTCCGCGCGCGCGGCCCGTCCAACCGTTTTCACGGCAAACAAGCCGAGGGAGTTTGAGATGTATCACTACAGCGAATTTGACAAAGCCTTTCTCACCGCGCGCAATGCGCAGTTTCGCGCGCAGGTTGCGCGGCGTATTTCGGGCGAGCTGTCAGAAGACGAGTTCAAGCCGCTGCGCCTGATGAACGGGGTCTATTTGCAGCTCCACGCCTATATGCTGCGCGTCGCCATTCCCTACGGCACCCTCAACAGCGCGCAAATGCGGGTTCTGGCCGATCTGGCCGAGACCTATGACAAGGGCTATGGCCATTTCACCACCCGCCAGAACATTCAATACAACTGGCCCAAGCTCGGCGATATTCCCGATATGCTCGACGATCTTGCCCGCGTCGGCCTGCACGCGATCCAGACCTCGGGCAACACGATCCGCAATGTGACCGCCGATCATTTTGCCGGCGCGGCCGCCGACGAGCTGGCCGATCCGCGCCCCATTGCCGAGCTGATCCGCCAGTGGAGCACCGACCACCCCGAGTTCCAGTTCTTGCCGCGCAAGTTCAAAGTCGCAGTGACCGGCAGCCCGACCGACCGCGCCGTGACCGCCGCGCATGACATCGGGCTGCGCGCTGTGCTGCGCGAGGGTGTGCTCGGCTATCAGGTTCTTGTTGGGGGCGGGCTGGGCCGCACCCCGATGATTGGCAAGGTTATCAAAGACTTCCTGCCCGAAGCTGATCTTCTGCCCTATCTTGAGGCCGTGGTCTCTGTCTGGAACACGCTGGGGCGGCGCGACAACAAATACAAAGCCCGCATCAAGATCACGGTTCATGAACATGGCATTGAGGAGATCGCCCGCCTCGTGGAGGCGCGCTATGCGCTGATCCGGCCCGCGTTTCGCGGCATGGATCAGGCCCTTTTGGCCGATATTCGCGCCCAGTTTGCTGCGCCCGCCTTTGTCGCGGCGCCGCTTGCGCCCTATGAGGCCGCCTATGCGGCTGATCCGGTGTTTCGCGCTTGGGCCGACACCAATCTCGCAGCCCATCAGCGCGCCGATCATGCCATCGTGACGCTTTCACTCAAGGCCCACGGCCAGACGCCCGGAGACGCCAGTGCTGCGCAAATGCGCCTGATGGCCGATCTTGCGGCGCGCTTTGGCTATGATGCGCTGCGCATCTCGCATGAGCAAAATGTGATCTTGCCCCATGTCGCGCGCGCCGATCTGCCCGCGCTTCATGCCGCCCTCAAGGACGGCGGCCTCGCCACCGCCAATATCGGCCTGCTGAGCGATATCATCGCCTGCCCCGGCATGGACTATTGCGCCCTCGCGACCGCGCGCTCGATCCCTGTCGCGCAAGAGCTGGCGCAGCACTTTGATGCGCTCAAGCTCGAGCATGACATCGGGCCGATCAAACTCAAGATTTCGGGCTGCATCAATGCCTGCGGGCATCACCACGTCGGCCATATCGGAATCCTCGGCCTCGACCGTGCGGGTGTTGAGAACTACCAGATCACCCTTGGCGGCGATCATGGCGCCGATCTGGCGCTGGGCGGGCGCATGGGGCCGGGCTTCAGCTATGAAGAGATCGTGCCGGCCATCGAGCGCATTTTGCTGTGCTATCTGGCGCTGCGGGAAAGCCGCGAGGAGAGCTTCCTTGAGGCTGTGCGCCGTCTGGGCCTCGCCCCCTTCAAAGCCGCGCTCTACGAGACAGAGGCCCCGGCCAAGGAGCTGATCCATGCTGCAGAGTAACCTTGCCGCCAAAGCCGAGCAGCTCAACCTGCGCTTTCAGGCCCTGCCGGCAGAATCACTGCTCAAAGAGGTCTTTGCCAATGGCTTGCTCGGGCGCGCGGCGCTTGTCTCCTCTTTTGGCGGCGAGGCGGCTGTGCTTTTGCATATGCTGGCGCAGGTCGCGCCGGAGGCACCAGTTCTGTTCATCGACACAGAGCTGCTCTTTCCCGAGACACTGGCCTATCAGGCCGCGCTGTCAGCGCGCTTTCGGCTGGCCAATGTGCAGATCCTGCGCGCCGAGACAGCCAAGGCCGACCCGCTCGCCCGCTTGCACCGCTCTGATCCGGAGGCCTGCTGCGCGCTGCGCAAAACCGCCCCCTTGCAGGCGGCGCTGAGGCCTTATGCCGCTTGGGCCTCGGGGCGCAAACGCTTTCAGGGCGGGCTGCGCAGCGCGCTCGAGCTGTTTGAACCCGAGCACGGCACAGGCCGCATCAAGCTCAACCCGCTGGCCAATTGGTCGCCCAAACAGATCAGCTCCTATTTTGAGGCGCATGATCTGCCACGCCATCCGCTCACGCAAAAAGGCTATGGCTCGCTCGGCTGCGCGCCCTGCACAGATCCGGGCACAGGCCGCGCGGGCCGCTGGCAGGACCGCGCCAAAACAGAATGCGGCATTCACCTGCCCTCCCCGACGCTCAAAGGAAACACCCCATGACCCTCGTTCGCGACACAGGCTTTGCCGCCGAAGACTGGCCCCACGGCTTTACCGACAACCCCCGCGAAATCGCCGGCGAGAATGGCGCGGGGCTGGATCTGACGCCCGATGCAGGGCTTGAGGCACTTGAGGCCCTTGAGGCGCTGAAAGAGCGCCTGCCCGCCCTGCGGCTCATTCGCATTGCCTTTGGGAGCTTTGCCGACGGGCGCGGCTTTACGCTGGCGCGCCAGTTGCGGCTGATGGGCTATCGCGGCCGCCTGCGCGCCGCCGGGCAGCTCATTGCCGACCAATATGCCATGGCGCGGCGGGCGGGGTTTGACGAGGTCGAGATCTCCGAGGCCGACGCGCGCCGCCAGCCCGAAGCGAGCTGGCTTTTTCGCGCCAACTGGCAGGACCATGACTATCAAGCCCGGCTGCGCGGCTGATTTGCCCTTCACCTGACATAGATCAAAGCTTACGAAAGGATATCGGTTTAATCGCCGATCAGAGACATCATGAATGAGATAAGCCGTATGACCGAGGCAAAGCCGATCAAAACGCCCACCCTGCCCGATGCGCAGACTGTCACCGAGGTAAAGCACTACACAGACCGCCTGTTCAGCTTTCGCTGCACCCGGCCTGCGAGCCTGCGCTTTCGCTCGGGCGAATTTGTCATGATCGGCCTGATGGGCGCGCCGGACGAGACGACAGGCAAGCAAAAGCCGCTGCTGCGGGCCTATTCGATTGCCTCGCCGAGCTGGGATGAAGAGCTGGAATTTTACTCGATCAAGGTGCCTGACGGCCCGCTCACCTCGCGCCTTCAACATATCCAAGTTGGAGACGAGGTGATTTTGCGGCCCAAGCCCGTTGGCACGCTGGTGCATGACGCGCTTCTGCCCGGCAAGCGGATCTGGTTTTTCGCCACGGGCACAGGCTTTGCGCCCTTTGCCAGCCTGCTGCGCGAGCCGCAGACCTATCAGGATTATGACGAGGTGATCATCACCCACACCTGTCGCGAAGCGGGCGAGCTGACCTATGGGGCCGAGATCATCGAAAGCCTCAAGACTGATGCGTTGCTGAACGAGGTGATTGGCGAGGGCTTCTGGAAAAAGATCAAATATTACCCGACCACAACCCGCGAAGAGAGTGCCAAGATGGGCCGTATCACCGACCTGATGCGCTCGGGCGAGGCCTTTACAGACCTTGGTGTGGAGCCGATCTGCCCAAAGAACGACCGCGCCATGATTTGCGGCAACCTTGCGTTCAATCTCGAGCTGAAAGAAATGCTTGAAGGCTACGGGCTGGAAGAAGGCGCAAACTCAGAGCCGAAAACCTATGTTGTGGAAAAGGCGTTTCTGGACTGAGGTTTTTGGACTGAGGTTTTTGGACTGCGGTTTCTGGACTGAGACCGGCGCTTCCCGCGACCAGAAAAAAGCCCCGCTCACAGCGCGCGGGGCTTTCTTTTTGGGCCAAGCCCGGAGCTTAAAGCCCCATCGCGGCCTTCACCTGATCGAGAACCGCCTTCAGCGCGTCAGGGTTGTCCTGAGCGGCTTTGACGGCTTGCTTGAGAAGGCCCTTTTGCAGGGCATTGATCTTGTCTGAGGCCTCAATCATCTCGGCGACTTTCTCAAAGTCAAACCCCTCCGGGGTGAGCACTGCGCTCAGGCCTGTCTGGGCGTCTGATGCCGCGTCGCCTGTGGCCTCTGCCGTCGTCGCCGCTGTTGCCTCGGTTGTTGCCTCGGTGGTCGCGTCCTGCGCGGCCTCTGTCGTCTCTGTGGCCTCTGTGGCGGCCTCTGTGGCGGCTGTCGCCGCATCGCTGGCCGCTTCGGTTGTCGCCTCAACCGCCTCGGCGGCTGTCTCGGTGACCGCAGTTGCGGCCTCTGTTGCTGCCTCGGTCGTGGCTTCGGTCGCTGCCTCTGTCGTGGCCTCAACCGCCTCGGCGACTGTCTCGGTTGCGGCTGTTGCGGCCTCAGTCGCCTCTGTCGCTTGCTCGGTCACCGCTTCGGTGACGGCCTCTGCTGCCTCGGTGGCGCTCGCCGTGGCCGCGTCAACCGCGCTTTCGACAGCCTCGGAAACACCCTCCGCCGCCTCTGTCACAACCTCGAGCGGCGCGGCTTCTGTGACTGTTTCTGTCACAGTTTCAACAGCTTCTCCAATGCTCTGGCCCGAATACACATAGTAGCCAACGCCCAAAACAATCGCCGCCAGCACCATCCACAGTAAATTCTTCATAACTCTTTCCCCTTGGGTTCGGGCGCCCAGATCCGTCTGGGGCGCGCTCAATCTGTCAAATGGCGCAGGCTTTCGGAAGCCACAAGGGGGAAAGCCGTCAGAATCGGCTCAAATCAGCCGATTGCCGCTTGAATCCGCCTGATGGGCGCTCTACCTTGCCCGGCGACTAGATAGGTCAACAACACAAGGAACAAAACCATAGCCCGTAGACCTCATAACGCGCCTCCACAGCGCGACACTGGCCCCCGCGTCAATGACCGTATCACAAGCAATGAAATCCGTCTGATTGGCGCCGATGGCGAGAACGTAGGTGTCGTGACGCCTGCGCAGGCCATGATTATGGCCGAAGAGGCAGAACTCGACCTTGTCGAGATTTCGCCCAATGCAAACCCGCCGGTTTGCAAAATCATGGATTTCGGCAAGTTCAAATACGAACAGCAAAAGCGCGAAGCCGAGGCCCGCAAAAAGCAGAAGATCATCGAGATCAAAGAGGTCAAGTTCCGCCCGAACACCGACACGCATGA
>JAHBAN010000169.1 GCA_018500075.1 Flavobacteriia bacterium
ACCCCATGCCGCTTTTTCTTTCCAGAAATATCCCGGGGGGTGCGGGGGGCTGGCCCCCCGCTTTGGCCTGTGGTGCGGGGGGCTGGCCCCCCGCTTTGGCCCGTGGCGGACGCGCTTGAGCGAGTGGCTCATCTCGCTGGAGGGCACAGAGGCCGGACACCGCCTCGCTCTGGTGCTCGCGCTGCTGGCGGCGGTCTTGCACGCGGTCTTCGGGGCCTTGCAAAAAGGCCGTCATGATCCCTGGCTCACACGCGGCGCGATTGATTTTTGCTATATGGCGATGGCCGCGCCCTTTGCGTTCTGGGTCGTGCCCTGGCCCGAGCCGCATATGTGGCCGATTTTTGCGGCGGCTTTTGTCATTCATGTCGCCTACAAGCTGATGCAAAGCTGGGCCTATACCAAGGGGGCCTATACCGTCGTCTATCCGGTGGTGCGCGGCACAGGCCCGCTCTTTACGGTGATCGGCGCCTATTTCCTCTTTGGCGAGGTCTTCAACCTGATCCAATGGGCCGGGGTCGCAACGCTTCTGGCCGGGATCTTTGGGCTTGCCCTGTATAATCTGCGCCATGTCACGGCCGAGCGCGACACGCTCAACACAGCGCTGATCCTCGCGGTGATCACAGGGCTGTTTGTGGCGCTCTATACCACATGGGACGCCTACGGCATTCGCGCCACAGCCAACCCCTTCACCTTTCTGGCCTGGTTTTTCTTTATCGACGGGCTGGTCTTCCCCTGGGTGGCCTTTGCGCGCTATCGGTCTCTGGCGGCGCCGCCGGCCCTTGGGCCGTTGTTTCAGCGTGGCCTGATCGGCGCGATCGTGGCCTTTGCCAGTTTTGGCTCGGTGATGCTGGCCACACGGCTCGACACGGTGGGCGAAGCCGCCATCCTGCGCGAAACCTCGACCGTTTTTGCCGCCCTCATCGGCTGGCTCGCCCTCAAAGAAACAGTCGGCCCGCGGCGCATTGCACTTATGGCATTGATTGCTCTGGGGGCTGTGATAGTTGAAACAGGTGGTTAGCTTAGGAATGGACATGGCCGAAAAACGCGAGATCAACCCCCTCCTGAAAACGGCGCTCGAGTTGGGGCCGGTGCTGGCCTTCTTTGCGGCCTATATGATGTTCAAGGACGATGTGTTCACAGTCGCAGGGCGTGACTATTCGGGGTTTATCTTCGTAACAGCCGGCTTTGTGCCGCTGATCGTGCTCACAACAGCAATCGTCTGGAAGCTGACAGGCCATATCTCCAAGATGCAGATCATGACGCTGGTGCTGGTTGTGGTCTTTGGCGGGCTGACCGTCTGGCTCAACGATCCCAAATTTCTCAAAATCAAACCCACGATTTTCTTCAGCCTGATGGGCGCAGCCCTCGCGGTTGGCCTCTGGCGGGGGCAGTCCTACCTGCGCTACGTGATGGAGGGGATGATGCCGCTTCAAGACGAAGGCTGGATGATCCTCACCCGCCGCCTGATGTGGTTTCTCTTTGCAACAGCGCTCGCCAACGAGCTGATCTGGCGCTTCATGTCCGAAACAACTTGGGTCTATTTCAAGACATTCGGCGACACGGCCGCCTTGTTTGTGTTCTTCATGAGCCAAAGCAGGCTCTTTACGGTTTATGCCCTGCCCGAGGAGGGCGAAGGCGAAACTTGACCGCTCCTTCAATCAGGTCTAAACGCAAGGCCCAGTGGCGATTTGTTACCAGATTGCGGGCCACTTAAAACATTCTGCTAAAAGGTCGGGAAGAAGGAGGCTCCTTCGGCTTGGCCGATGGGGCTTTTTTTACGGGGTATGGATCCGATGACAAAAACAACCAAAAACCGAACCGCCCTTGTGCATGGCGGCACCCGCCGGTCGCAATATGGCGAGGTGAGCGAAGCGCTCTTTCTCACCCAGGGTTTTGTCTATGAAACAGCCGAAGCCGCCGAGGCCCGCTTTGTCAAAGCGGGAGAGGACGAGTTTATCTATGCGCGCTACGGCAACCCGACGGTGCGGATGTTTGAAGACCGTATTTCCGGCTATCTCGGCTATGAAGACGGCTTTGCCTGCGCCTCCGGCATGGCGGCGGTCAACGGGGCGCTGATGGCGCTCTTGAAGGCCGGAGATCATGTCGTCGCCTCGCGCGCCTTGTTTGGCTCCTGCCTTTATGTGCTTGAAGATGTGCTGGCGCGCTTCGGGGTCGAGATCACGCTCGTCGATGGCACAGACAATGCCGCATGGAACGCCGCCATCCGCGCGGACACCCGTCTTGTCTTTCTGGAGAGCATCTCCAATCCGACGCTGGAAGTGATTGATCTGCGCTATGTCTGCGATCTGGCCCACGCCCGTGGCGCGCTGGTGTTGGTGGATGATGCGATGGCGACACCTGTGTTCTCCTATGCTCGGGAGTGTGGCGCCGATCTCACCATTATTTCAACAACCAAGCACATCGACGGGCAGGGCCGTATGCTCGGCGGGATCATCTGTGGCACCAAAGAGCTGATCCGTGGCCCGATTGAAACCTATGTCAAGCACACAGGCGGTGCGATGAATCCCTTCACGGCGTGGTCCCATCTCAAGGCGCTTGAAACCCTTGAGTTGCGGGTGCGGGCACAGGCTGCGGCGGCCTATCAAGTGGCCGAGGCGCTCGCCGGGCACCCCAAGCTCGCTGCCGTTCGCTATCCGACTCATACGGCACATCCGCAATCCGCCCTCGCCCTTGCTCAGGCCGAAGCGGGCGGCACTGTGCTGACCTTCGAAGTGAAGGGCGGGCGCTCGGCCTGCTTTGCGGTGATGAACGCGCTTCAGGTGGCAACGATCTCCAACAATTTTGCCGACTCCAAATCGATTGCAACCCACCCCGCAACCACAACGCATCAGCGCTTGCCGCAGGCGCAAAAAGACCTGCTCGGGATTTCGGATGGTTTGGTGCGCTTTTCTGTCGGTCTGGAAGATGTCGATGATATTATCGCCGATCTTCTGGCCGCGCTCGACGCGGCATGATCTGTCTCTCTGTGTCCATACAGCTTGCCCTACTGCCTGCCATATAGGCTGCCCCACGCCCTGATAGGGCGTATTTTCGGAGTGACGCTTGTGGTATGTTTTTGGTCTGAGTTGGGAGGATGCACGTATTGACCTTAGGGTAAATATAACGTGAGCCTAGGGAGCGATACTATGAACAAGCAGGTTGGAACCATGATTGCTGCACCAGACCGTGCCGAAGCCAAGGCCGCCCTTGAGCGATTGCGCGCTTGGGCTATGGGGGCCACAGCGGAGGAAGTGGCCGATTTGGACCCCGTCGTGGCGCGGCTTCTCCCTCAGGGCGAGGTTTCAAATTATCCAGCGCTTGCAAGGGCTTATCCTGAAGAATTTGAGGTTGATGAAGCCTATAAAGCCACCTTGCCCGATTTGCAGAATGGCCCGTCCAGCCTGATCAAAGGCGCGCCACGGGTGATCCAGCACGTCGGCATCTCGAATTTTCGCCTGCCGATCAAGTTTCACACCCGCGACAACGGCGATCTGACACTGGAAACATCCGTGACCGGAACCGTCAGTCTGGAGGCAGGTAAAAAAGGCATTAATATGTCGCGCATCATGCGCAGCTTTTATAAACATTCGGCCTCTACATTCTCCTTTGACATCATCGAAGCCGCTCTCGACGATTACAAAACCGATCTGGAAAGTTTCGATGCCCGCATCCAGATGCGGTTTTCCTTTCCGATGAAAGTCGGCAGCCTGCGGTCCGGGCTGGAGGGCTATCAGTATTACGATTTTGCGCTCGAGCTGATTGAAGTTGATGGAATATGTCGCAAAATCATACACTTAGACTATGTTTACTCCTCGACGTGCCCGTGCTCTCTCGAGCTGTCAGAGCACGCCCGCCAAACCCGCGGGCAGCTTGCCACGCCGCATTCCCAACGCTCGGTTGCGCGTATTTCCGCAGAGGTGACACAGGGCGATTGCCTTTGGTTTGAAGACCTCATCGAGATGTGCCGCGCCGCTGTTCCCACCGAGACGCAGGTGATGGTCAAACGCGAAGACGAGCAGGCCTTCGCCGAGCTGAACGCCGCGAATCCGATCTTTGTCGAAGACGCCGCGCGCCTCTTTGCCCAAAAGCTCGAACAAGACGAGCGTGTCGGAGATTTCCGTGTGATCGCAAGCCATCAGGAGAGCCTGCACAGCCATGACGCTGTGAGCGTGCTCACAGAAGGGCCTTTGTTTGAAAGCGAAAGCCTTGATCCCAAACTGTTTTCGACGCTGTTTCATGTTGGCTAAGCCATGCGCCCCGCGCGTTTTGGCTATGCAGGATCAGCAATGGTAAGGTGAGCATTGCTGACCTATGTTGGTGTCAGGGGAGGAAACCACACACTCAATATGAGGTTTCCAAATGGCACTAACATCGACAAATACAATCGCGCAGTTCGGTTTTTCACGCGGGTTTTCCAAGCTTCTGGACGGGCTTGTGCGCTGGTTTGAGGCGCGTGATGAACAGCGCAGCGCGCCGTATCGTTTGCGCATCGCACGCCTTCACGCTCTGAGCGACAGCGAGCTGAAAGCGATGAACTTGCGGCGCGAAAATATCGAAGCCTATGTTTTAAGTCGCTTTTTCTACTGCTGAAAACGGGCGGCTCGGGCGTTCTGCTGCGGTGTCTCGCTGGGCGCCGCAGCCATGCTTATCTGTTTTTGCACGGCTTGAGCGCGGCATATGCTTGACAGCCGCACGGGTTACATCCAAGCCTTCGCGTCATGTTTGATCTGCGCCCCGTAGGATATGTGATTGGTCTGCTTGTCGCCGCTCTGGGGCTGACAATGCTTGCGCCCTTGGCGGTCGATCTCGCGGAAGGGCGGGGCCACTGGCCGGCGTTTGCCGAAAGCTCCGTGATCACAATCCTGATGGGCGGGCTGGTCGCAATCGCCTGTCAGAACGGCCTCAAAGAGCGCTTGAGTATTCAGCAAACCTTCCTGCTGACAACAGGCGTCTGGCTTGCGCTGCCTGTTTTTGGCGCGCTTCCCTTCATGATCGGCGCGACAGAACTTTCCTTTGTAAACGCGATGTTTGAGGCCATGTCCGGGCTGACCACAACCGGCGCAACCGTGATGACAGGGCTTGATGATCTGCCGCATGGTATTTTGCTCTGGCGGGGTATTCTCCAATGGCTGGGCGGCATCGGGATCATCGTTGTGGCGATGGTCTTTTTGCCCGAATTGCGGGTCGGGGGGATGCAGATTTTCCGCGCCGAAGCCTTTGATACCTTTGGCAAGATCCTGCCACGCGCAACGCAAATCGCCTCCCAGATTTCCGCGATCTATGTGACTGTGACACTCGCCTGCATTGTGACCTATCTGTTGCTTGGCATGAGTCCTTTTGATGCGGTTGTGCACGCCTTTACCACTGTCTCAACGGGCGGAATGGCAAATTATGACGCCAGCTTCGGGACGTTTTCGGGGCCAATAGAATATGCAGCGTCCGTGTTCATGATCCTCGCCGCACTGCCGTTTGTGAGATATGTGCAAATGCTGAACGGAAACTACAACGCGCCCTTCATGGATGTTCAGGTCCGCGGCTTTTTGTATACGATTGCCGTGCTCGTGGCTGTCACAAGCGTGTTTTTAACACAGGTTTTTCCGCACCATTGGGAGCAAGCCTTTCGCGAAGCGCTTTTCAATATCACCTCGATCATCTCGGGCACAGGCTATGCCAGCGTGGATTATATGGGCTGGGGGCCGTTTCTGATCACGATATTCTTTTTTATCGGGCTGATCGGGGGCTGCGCTGGCTCGACGGCCTGTTCGATCAAGATCTTTCGATACCAGATCCTTTTTGCCTCGATCGCCTCCCAGATCAAGAAAATCAGAGCGCCTCATGGTGTGTTTACACCAAAATACAGCGGCCGCCCCATCTCGGAAGATGTGCTCAACTCCGTGATGAGCTTTTTTGTGTTCTTTATCCTCACCTTGGGTTTTGTGGCCGTGGCATTGTCGTTCACAGGGCTGGATTTCGTCACATCCATTTCGGGCGCTGCGGCCTCTGTCGGCAATATCGGCCCCGGTCTTGGCGATATAATCGGCCCCTCCGGCAACTATGCCAGCCTCAATGATGCGGCCAAAGTCATCCTGACATTTGCCATGCTGATCGGGCGATTGGAACTGCTCGTGGTCTATGCTTTGCTCATCCCCGCGTTCTGGCGCGGCTAATATCGGGTGCGGCGCAGCGCCCGTCGCGGCCCAATAGAGGCCTCAGTCCCAACACCCGACCAGAACAGTGACCCCCTGCGCTTCGCTTGTCAGATCTTCGGGCGCTATGCGGTTTGTCCGGCCAGCCTGACCTGTGGCCAAACCCGCAGAGCGCGCCACTTTTCTGATCGTATCAGCGTCTATCGCAAAGCTGACATTCTCGGGAAGCTGTCGCGCCCCCTGTGCCTCGGGGAGCAGCATCCCAAGAACCGCGCCTGTCTCGTCAAACACCGGCCCGCCCGCATCGCCTGCGAGCGTCGTGAGGGCGAGGCGTCTGAGCTGTGGTTCTCCGCCCAACCCTTTGACATCGCTCAGCATCCCGAATGTCAGAGTGGGCGCGCCAAGAACACCTTCATAACTGAACCCCGCCACGGCAATTTCTGTCTGAAGACGTGGCGCGCTTGCGGCCAGAACGGCTACTTCGCCTGGGCTTAAGGCGTCTTTCGGCCTGAGGATGGCAACGCCTGACAGCTTATCATCCGCGATCACATCGGCCTCAATGGCGTTTTCAATGGTGATCCGGTCGCACGATTTGACCACCTCCGAGGTGGTGACGACATGGCCCGAGCGATCAAGAAAAAACCCTGACCGCGACAGTCTCGGCCGGCGGATTTCAAGCCCGGCGACAAGATCAATGCTCTGGTCGTCCGTGCCTGCGGAGGCGTCCATGACGCCCTCTGTGCGGGTGAAGCTGGTGAGCATTTCGTCAAGCAGGCGTTGGCGGCGCTCTTCCTCACCGCTCGGCCAGATCAGGGTGAAGCCTTTGAGGCTTCCGTCTTTGAGCCAGACTTGGGTATGGGAGATAAAATCTGCCGCTTCCCCGATCAGCGTAAACGAGCTGTCATTGCGCTCGCGCGGGCCGGTTTCAGGCACGATTTCCAGAGTTTGCATAATGTCATACAAGCCGAACAGCGCGCTCTGGTCGCCTTCTTGGCTGATCAGAAGCACCCGCGCCTTGTCTGGGCCAATGCTGTCAAAATGCGCAAAGGGCGGGTTGTATTTGGAGAATTTGACACGGGCCAATGGCATTTTAAGCGCGATGCCGGTTGTCGTGTCGTCCAGAAGCCTCAGGTCCAGATCGCTAAGGACGGCATTGTAGTCTGCCAAGAGTTCGCTGCGCTGGAGCGTGGTCAGAACGCCGGTGCTCGGGTGGTTGTTTGCCTCTTGCCACGCACTCATAGAGCTGCGCGTGCCGCGTCCGAACGCGCCGTCGATTGTGCTGTTGTAATATCCCGCCCATTGCAGCGCGATTTGCAGCCCCTCGCGCGCGTCCTGCGTGAGCCTGGCCTCTGAGGCCCGCGCTTCTGCGAGGGTCTCGTCGGGTGCACTGGCCACAGCCGCTTGGCCCAGATCGCTCTGCGGAGCGGCGGGCTGGGGCGTGACGGGCGGCACAGGCGCGACAAGCGCCACGTCGGCTGTGTCAGGCAGGGGGGCTGCTCCCGTGGCAAAAGCGGCCCCGATCGGCCAGAACTGTTGGCGGAAATTGGCCGTATCGGCGATATAGCTGTCCCGCGGGATCTGGCCTTCCCGACGATAGATGCGCAAAACCTCCCGCGCATCATCTGCGGTGTAGGGGCCAAGCGCGATGGCATACCAGCCGCCGCCAAGCGCAAAGCCGTTTACGTTAGGGAGCGCTGCGCCATAGTCTCTGGCGCGGTCTTGCGCTTTGCTCAGGCTGGGCTGCGCCTCGATCTGAACCCAGACAAGCGGTTGCTCCTGGGCTATCACGCCGCTGCCCCTGAAAATCACCGTCAAAAATACTGCAAAAAATACCGCACCAATCAATCGTACCATTTTGTGAAATGTCCTCGCCTATACTCATACCAACTCCGGGCTTATGCCGTTTTATCAAATTCTTTTCACAGTGCACTTAAATAACGATAAATATGCAGTTTTTGTTCGTTTTCCCGTGTTGTCGGCCCTTCAGGCTCTGACGCCTAATTGACCTACTGGGCAGAGCGGCATAGGTAGGGCCAACTTATTTACTTACGCTGAGAAAAGGCGAGCGCATGGCCGTAAATGCTGACAAACCGCAAAGTTTCCAAGAGATCATCTTGCGACTTCAAGCCTATTGGGCGGCGCGGGGCTGCGCTGTCTTGCAACCCTATGACATGGAAGTCGGGGCAGGGACGTTCCACCCCGCAACAACCTTGCGATCGCTTGGATCAAAGCCTTGGGCGGCCGCCTATGTCCAGCCCTCGCGCCGCCCGACAGACGGGCGCTATGGCGAAAACCCGAATCGCTTGCAGCACTACTATCAATTTCAGGTGTTGATAAAGCCAAGCCCGCCAGATCTTCAGGCGCTCTATCTTGGCTCGCTGGAAGCCATCGGGATCGACATGGAAATGCATGATATCCGTTTTGTCGAAGATGACTGGGAAAGCCCCACGCTTGGCGCTTGGGGGCTTGGCTGGGAGGTCTGGTGTGACGGGATGGAAGTCTCGCAGTTTACCTATTTCCAGCAGGTCGGCGGACATGACTGTCACCCTGTTTCCGGAGAGCTGACCTACGGCCTTGAGCGTCTGGCGATGTATGTCTTGGGCGTCGAGCACGTGATGGATATGCCCTACAATGCTCCAAGCGCGCCGATCGCCCTGAGCTACGGGGATGTGTTCCGCCAAACAGAGCAGGAGTATAGCCGCTGGAACTTTGATGTTGCGGATACGGATGTCTTGCTGCGCCACTTTGAAGAGGCCGAGGGCGAATGTCAGCGGATCCTGAACCAAGAGGCGCAAGACCCAAAAACAGGCAAGCGGATCATCATGGCGCATCCCGCCTATGATCAGTGCATCAAGGCGTCGCATTTGTTCAATCTGCTCGATGCGCGCGGGGTTATTTCAGTCACCGAGCGTCAGGCCTATATCGGGCGGGTGCGGGCGCTGGCCAAGCTGTGTGCCGATGCGTTTGTAAAGACAGAGGCCGGCGGCCATAGCGATCTGACGCAGGCCGGGGGTGCGGTGTGATGGCGTCTAAAATTCTGGTGATTGGAATTGTGATGATTGCACTGATTTCTGGCGCTGCGATTTATTATTTGCAGGTCCATGCGTATTACGAGGAAGTTGTGGCCGAGGGCCAAACAGATGTGCGCCTCACCAGCCTTGTGAGCGGCGCCCCCGAGCCGATCCTTTATGACGCCTTTGAGGCGATCACAGCGACAAGCTCGCCCATCCGCTATCGGGCCTGTTTCACAACCCCACAAAGCATCGCCCTGTTGAGCGAGACATATGAGCTATATGAAAACGCCGAGCCTCTTGTCGCTCCGGGCTGGTTTGGCTGTTTTGACGCAAAAACCATCGGTGCCGGTCTGGAACGCGGCGAAGCGGTTGCCTTTCTGGGCGAGCAGAACATCGAATACGGGATTGACCGTGTGGTGGCTGTTTTGCCGGACGGGCGGGGCTTTGCCTGGCACCAAATTAATGAATGTGGCGCAGAAGTCTTTGACGGGAAACCCGTCCCTGAAGGCTGCCCTGCGAAACCGTGACATGAGAAAGAGCAGCCCATGCCAAATCTGCTGATTGAGCTTTTTTCCGAAGAAATTCCCGCACGTATGCAAGCGGGGGCGGCGGAAAATTTGAAAACCCTTCTCACCAATAGTTTGGTGGAGGCTGGGCTTACCTATGCGGGCGCAAAAGCGTTTAGCACGCCCCGTCGCCTGACCTTGGCTGTTGAGGGGCTTTCGGCAGAAAGCCCGACCATTCGCGAAGAGCGCAAAGGCCCCAAAGTGGGCGCACCAGAGCAGGCGATCGAAGGCTTTTTGCGGGGCGCCGGGCTAACGCGTGATCAGCTTGAGGCGCGCGAGACTCCTAAGGGAGCGGTTTACTTTGCGACGGTCCAGAAAGAGGGCCAGCCCGCCGAAGCTATTGTGGCCCAAGCATTGGAAGCAACCGTTCGCAACTTTCCATGGCCCAAGTCGATGCGCTGGGGCAGCGGCAGCTTGCGCTGGGTGCGGCCCCTTCACTCGATTATCTGCCTGTTTGAAGACGAAGCGGGAAGCCGTGTTGTCGATCTGGAAATCGACGGCATATCGTCAGGCGACACGACAGAAGGCCACCGCTTCATGGGGTCAGGCGCCTTTTCGGTCACATCGTTTGACACATACGAAGCCGCGCTGAAGCGCAATCATGTTGTTCTGGATGCCCAAGAGCGCGCCGACCACATCTGGCAGGATGCCACCAATCAGGCTTTTGCCAGTGGTCTTGAGGTTGTCCAAGACAAGAGCCTGCTTGCCGAGGTGGCGGGGCTTGTGGAATGGCCGGTTGTCTTGATGGGCCAGATCGGCGAGGCGTTTCTAGAGCTGCCGCCCGAAGTCTTGCAAACCTCCATGAAAGAACATCAGAAGTTTTTCTCGGTCCAAAACCCCAAGACAAACCGTATCGAGCGCTTTGTCACTGTGGCCAACCGGGAAACCGCAGATAATGGTGCCACCATTCTGGCCGGAAACCAGAAGGTGCTTGCGGCGCGCTTGAGTGACGCCAAGTTTTTTTGGGAGAATGACTTGCGCGTTGCCAAGGCAGGTATGGACGCCTGGATGCGCCAGCTCTCCAATGTGACGTTTCATAACAAGCTCGGCTCTCAGGCCGAGCGGATAGAGCGGATCGCCGCTCTGGCAAAAGACATCGCACCCCAAATCGGCGCAGATGCCGCGCAAGCAGAGCAGGCGGCCCGCGTTTGCAAGGCCGATCTCAGCTCGGAGATGGTTTATGAATTCCCCGAACTGCAAGGATTGATGGGGCGCTACTATGCCAAGGCCGCGGGCCTTTCAGACGAGATTGCCGCCGTATGTCAGGAGCATTACGCGCCCCTTGGGCCGTCTGATGTTGTTCCGAGCGCGCCGCTGTCTGTTGCGGTCGCCTTGGCTGACAAGATTGATACCCTGACAGGCTTTTGGGCCGCTGATGAAAAGCCGACCGGATCAAAAGACCCGTTTGCCCTGCGCCGTGCGGCCTTGGGCGTGATCCGCTTGATGCGCGAGAACCAGCTTTCGCTTCGGCTGGAGCGTTTTATCGAGATGCAGCTTGTGCGCCACATCGCGCAGCTCTCCAAGTCGCTTTCGCAAGACGATATCGCCGGAGGTGGGGCTGTTCAGGCAGACGGGCTGTCCAAGGTGTCAAAGGACCTGATGGGCTTTTTCCATGACCGCCTGAAGGTGCACCTCAAAGATGAGGGCATTCGTTATGATGTGATCGACGCCTGTTTGGCCAATGAGATCGCCGATGACTTGCTATTGGTGTCCCAACAAGCGGGCGCGCTGGAGCGTGTTCTCAAGACCGATGAAGGCGCGAACCTTGTGCAAGGCTTCAAGCGCGCCAACAATATTCTCAAGCAAGCCGAGGCCAAAGATGGTGTCGAATATAGCTATGGGGCGGATCCGAAATACGCCGAAACCGAAGAAGAAAAAGCGCTGTTTGTGGCTTTGGACGCCGCCGATGTCACAATCAAAGACGCTCTCGCAGACTCAGGCTTTGAGCGCGCGATGACTGCCATGGCACAGTTGCGCCAGCCTGTGGATGCCTTCTTTGAGGCCGTGCAGATCAATGTGGACAATGAGGTCCTGCGGCGCAACCGTCTCAATCTTCTGAGCCGTATTCGAAGCGTTTGCGGGCAAGTCGCAGATTTGACGCAACTTGAAGGCTAGGCTTGCGCTGGTTTGAGAACTGGAGTTAATGTGCCGCAGTGCAGAAAGATAATGAAAATATCACGCTGATCACTGCTTCCGCTCCGGTTGCCTCAAAAACGCATGGCGGGCGGGCGAAATGTTTGCAGCGACTTGTCAGGCTTGACTTGCCTGTTCCCAAAACTGTTGCCCTGTCCTTTGAGGCGGTTCACGAGATAGCGGCGGGGCGTATGCCTGACATGGAGGCGCTTCTTGCGCCATTTGAAGCAAATCCGCTCCTCTGCGTTCGCCCGTCCTCGGAAGATCCGGACTGGGGCGGACCGGGGGCGATTTTGAATATCGGCATGAATGACGCCCGATACGTTGATTTCTGTGATGTCTTGGGCCAAGACGCCGCCGCGCAAATCTACTTTCGATTTGTTCAGGCCTATGCGATCCACGTTGCACGGCTTGATCCTGATCTGTTTGAAGGGATCGAAGCCGATGGGCAAGACGGGCTTTCGGCGGCTCTGAAAGCCTATGAAGACGAGGCCGAGGAAGCGTTTCCGCAAGCGCCCGCGGTGCAGCTTGCGGCTGTGTTGCGCTCCATGGCGCGGGCATGGGAAGGCACAACAGCCCGATTATTGCGCCAAGCCAAAGGCGCTCCCGCCGATGCCGGTCTGGGATTGGTCGTTCAGGAAATGGTCTTTGGCATTGGGGCGGGCGAAAGCGGCTCAGGTGTCATCCAGCTTGTTGACTCCGCAACCGGCGAGGCCCAGATCACAGGGCGCTACCTGTCACAGAGCCAAGGGCGGGACGCGCTGCAAGAAGGCGCATCTGCCCTGTTTTTGGAAGCAGACGCGCGTGGCCCGTCGCTGGAAGAACTCGCGCCGCAAGCTTTTGCCGATCTCAAGGCCTATACCGCCTTGATGCGCCGGAAGTTGCGTGAGGAGATGCAGGCAGAATTCGCAATTGAAAACGGCAAGGTCCATCTTCTGGATGGGGTCAGGATCGCGCGCTCTGCCCGCGCAGCTGTGCGGATTGCAGTGGATCTGGCCAAAGATAAAATTATCCCTCGCGAAGAAGCCCTCTTGCGTATCGAGCCGCGGGCTTTGAACGAGCTGTTGCACAGACAGATCGACCCCGAGGCCAAGCGTGACCGTATCGCGACAGGCGTCGCAGCCAGCCCGGGCGCGGCAACCGGTAAGATTGTCTTTACCTCCTCTGAGGCGCAGGCAAGTGCGGCGCGCGCCGAACCATGTGTCTTGGTGCGCCGGGAAACGTCGCCCGAAGACATCAGAGGGATGCACGCCGCCATTGCCGTATTGACCGAGCGGGGCGGCATGACAAGCCACGCAGCGGTGATTGGTCGCGGAATGGGGCTTCCCTGTGTGGTCGGCGCGTCTAGCCTGACGTTCAACCTTCAGAAGCGCACACTCACCTCTGCCGATGGGCGCGTGTTTCGGGAAGGCGACACCCTGACGATCGACGGCTCTTCTGGTGATGTGCTGGTTGGCGAACCTGCGATGCTGGAAGCGACCCATGATGATGCGTTTCAAGAGCTGATGGAGTGGTCGGATAGCGTGCGCGATATCGGGGTGCGTGCCAATGCCGATACGCCAAAAGACGCAACCACGGCCCGCAACTTTGGCGCCGAAGGTATTGGCCTGTGCCGCACCGAGCATATGTTTTTTGAGGCCGACCGGCTGACCCCCATGCGCGAGATGATCTTTGCGGATAAGCCCCAAGACCGGCGCGCGGCTCTTGAGCGTCTTTTGCCGATGCAGCGCGATGATTTCACCGAGCTTTTCCGCATTATGCAGGGCAAGCCGGTCTGCATCCGGTTGCTTGATCCGCCGCTGCACGAGTTTTTGCCGCAAGATAAAGCCGGCTGCCGCGAGCTGGCCGAGGCGCTTGATTTGCCGCTGTCGGATGTGACACGGCGGGTTGAGGCTCTTGGAGAATACAATCCCATGCTCGGGATGCGGGGCGTTCGCCTCGGGGTGACGGTTCCTGAGATTTACGATATGCAAGCGCGGGCGATTTTTGAGGCAACGATTGCCGCCAGCCGTGATGGTGATCCTGTTGTGCCCGAAATAATGATCCCGCTGGTGTCTGCCATGCGCGAAGTCGAACTCGTCAAAACACGTATTGACGCTGTGGCCGCGGCCGTTCGGACCGAAACAGGGGAAGACTTCGAATTCCGGTTGGGTGTGATGGTGGAAACACCACGGGCGGCCTTGCGCGCCGATGAGATCGCGCCTTACGTTTCGTTTTTGAGCTTCGGCACAAATGACCTCACACAAATGACATACGGCTTGTCGCGCGATGACGCGGGGCGCTTTATGTCGACCTATGTTCAGCAAGGGGTCTACCCCGAAGACCCGTTCCATACGCTCGATCTTGACGGGGTCGGAGAGCTTTTGGAGATCGGCGCCGCCCGCGGGCGCAAGACAGAGCCGGACCTTGTCTTGTCGATCTGCGGCGAGCACGGCGGCAACCCTGAGTCGATCGCATTTTGCCGAAATGCGGGCTTTAACTATGTGTCCTGCTCGCCTTTTCGCGTGCCTGTGGCCCGCCTGGCCGCCGCTCAGCTCGCATTGCGCGACAAAATAGGCTGACATCTGCCGGTTTCGTGGGGGGATGCGCGTGGTATTTTGCCGATCGGCGTAAATTGGCAACAGATGCGGACTATGCGTATTGCCCTAAACTTGCCTGATGGCCCCAAACCGCCTAAGAGTCGCCAAAATTTCACAAGACAACTTACGTCTCAGGAGGCCCCACTCATGTTGCGGCTTATAATTGCGTTTGCTTTCAGTGCGTCTTTGGCGCTTCCCGTCTCGGCGGATGTCTCGATAAAGCGCCTGTATGGTAAAGAACAGCGGTCATTAAATTCGATTCCCCAAGAACGCCTGGCCAATCTGCTCGAGCGCTCCGCGACAGCCAAACTGTCATATGGCGGAATTTCCTACACGCGCGAATGGCTGGCCCGTCAGCCGGCGACTGCGGGCGGCGAAGAATGGCGGTGTCTGGCCGAGGCGCTCTATTTTGAGGCGCGTGGTGAAAGCGTCAAAGGGCAGTTTGCCGTCGCTGAAGTGATCATGAACCGCGTCAACAGCGCGCGCTATCCTGATACGATTTGTGGCGTCGTTCATCAGGGCACGGGCCGTAAATATGCGTGCCAGTTCAGCTATACCTGTGACGGATATGCAGAAGTGATTTCCGAGCCGAAAGCGTTTGAACGGGTCGGGAAAATTGCAAAAATCATGGTGAAAGGCGCCAAACGTCCTTTGACGGACGGGGCGACCCATTATCATACCAAATCCGTGAACCCGCATTGGGCCAGTAAGTTCCCGAGAACGGCGACAATCGGATTTCACCATTTTTACAGGCAGCCCACACGGCTATCTAGCAATTAGGCGGGCTTTGTCTGCTCCTGTAGCACCTCTTGGGCTTTACCTAAGCCATGTGACGTGTATAGGCGAGAGCGAGCCAAATACTGGGAGCGCCGCACCGTGAAGAGTGAAACATCACAAGCCTTCGATCACCCCGATGCCAGATCGCGAGCGACCTCTCTGGCCACGCCGCTGGATCGTATTTCCCTGCGCGATCACATTGTCGATGTCGAGATTGGTGCGTTTCAGGCCGAACGCGGAACAACCCAGCGTATCTCTTTCAATGTGGTTGTCGAGGTCTTGCCCGCGCAGCTCAATGTCGAAGACGATGTCGACAAGATATTGTCCTATGACAAGGTGACAGAGGCGATCGCAATCGCTCTCGGCGAAGAGCGGCTCAATCTGCTGGAAACACTCGCCGACCGCGTTGCCGAACGCATTCTTTGGGAGCCTCAGGCGGTTCGGGCTTTTGTCCGTATCGAGAAACTTGACCGAGGTCCCGGAGCGTTGGGCGTTGAGATCGTGCGCGCCAAGGCCGGGGAGGGGAGCGTGTCTGGCGACGACACCAAAATCTCCCCTCGGGTTGTGTTCTTTTCCAATGAAGCGATCGCCTCCGCGAATTTGCAGGGCTGGATTGACCAATTGGCAGAAAACGACGCGCCAACGCTGATCTGTGTTGGCGCGCCCGAGGCCAAGACGCCGCAGGCTTTGGCCCCCCTTGCCCAACGCAGAATTGAACTGCTCGCAATCGAGCAGAACGCCTGGATTCTGGCTGCACGCGACAAGCGCTGTGTTGTTGTGGAAACCCGCACAGAGCTTGATTGGGCTATGAAAAACAGCCAGATCAGCGTTTGGGCACCCTCCAAGATTGTGCTGGATACGGTCGATGGGCCGTCTGCTGAGCATCAGGATGCGCTGGATCTGGCCCTCTGGTTTGCAACAGATATGGGCGCCGAACGGTTTATCGCCTTTGATCAAGGCGCGCTGACGCGCGAGCTGCCTTTCCCTGTCGACTTTCGAAAATCCACCGGGTCCAAGATCTGACTCTTGTTCACGGGCGGGTGTCAGGTAACATCACGACATGACCAAATACTATTACCGTCCCCTTGTGCAAACGGCTCAAAAACGCCCGCCAGAAGCGGTTTCTCTGGCTGGTGGGCACTGTTGGTTTACGCAGGTGGAAGTGCTCCAACGGGCAAAAGAATCATGCTTCGTTCCGGCGGCGCGCTTGCCAGAAGATGTCTTGGCCCGCCTCAAGGCCAACCGCGCGCCGATTGCCGGGATCGGGCTTGAAACCCCGCGTCTCATGGGGATTTTGAATGTTACGCCCGACAGCTTTAGTGACGGCGGACGCTTCACTGGGGCCGCTGTGGCGCTTCAACACGCGAAAGCCATGGCGCATTCAGGGGCTGACATCATTGATATCGGCGGCGAAAGCACCCGACCCGGCGCTCACGAAGTTCCGCGAGAAGCAGAGATCGCGCGCACGGCTCCGGTTATCAAAGCGATCCGATCGGCTATAGAGACGCCGATTTCGATCGACACCCGAAAAGCCGAGGTTGCAAAAGCCGCCTGCGAGGCGGGCGCAAATATGGTCAATGATGTCTCCGGCTTTACCTTTGATACGGCTCTGGCTCCGTTCTGTGCGGCCAGAGACCTGCCCGTCTTTGTCATGCACTCGCAGGGCCAGCCCGACACCATGCAAGACAACCCGCTCTATGAGGATGTCGTGTTTGATGTCTATGATTTCTTTGAGGAACGTCTTGAGCATCTGGTCGCAGCGGGCATTGCGCGCGAGCGTATCGTGATTGACCCGGGAATCGGATTTGGAAAGAAAATCGAGCACAATCTTGCCCTTCTGGCCAATTTGAGTGTGTTCCACAGTCTGGGATGTGCGATACTTCTCGGGGTGTCCCGCAAAGGCTTTATTGGCAAAATCGGGGGGGCTGAAGACCCTGTGGCGCGAATGCCCGGCTCGATTGCGGTCGGGTTGGCTGGTGTTGCGCAGGGCGTCCAGTTGCTTCGGGTTCATGATGTCGCGGAAACAAAACAGGCGCTAAAACTATGGTTGGCCGCCATGCGAGGAGACTGCTGATGACACGAGAGCTTTTTGGCACCGATGGTGTGCGCGGAACCGCAAACACCTACCCCATGACGGCGGAGATGGCGCTCAAGATCGGGGCTGCTGTTGGCCGCTTCTTTCGAAAGGACAGCTCCGCCGCCCATCGGGTTGTGATTGGTAAGGATACCCGGCTGTCGGGCTATATGTTTGAAAGTGCTCTGACAGCAGGTCTCACGAGCACGGGTATGAATGTTCTGTTGTTGGGGCCGATCCCGACGCCGGCTGTTGGCTTGCTGACCACATCAATGAGAGCCGATCTGGGCGTGATGATCTCGGCAAGCCATAACCCTGCTGTGGACAATGGCATCAAATTTTTCGGCCCTGACGGCTTCAAGCTCTCTGATGAGGCCGAAATGGAGATTGAGGCTCTGGTCAAAGCGGGTGTTGAGCCGGCACAATCCCGCAATATCGGACGCGCCAAGCGGATTGATGACGGGCGGTTCAGATATATCGAGCGCGTCAAATCGACCTTTCCAAGCGGTATGCGGCTGGACGGGATCAAGGTTGTCATCGATTGCGCGCATGGCGCGGCCTATAAGGCTGCTCCAGAGGTGCTATGGGAGCTTGGCGCAGAGGTCATTACGGTCGGGACAGCGCCGAACGGCTTCAATATCAATCAGGCCTGTGGATCAACACAGCCTCGCGTGGCGGCTGAGACCGTTGTGGCACATGGCGCTGATCTCGGGATCTGCCTTGATGGGGATGCCGACCGTGTCGTTTTGATTGATGAAACAGGTGCGGTGGCCGATGGCGATCAGATCATGGGGCTTTTTGCGGCGCGCTGGGCGCAAGAGGGCCGGCTGACGGGCAATGCTCTTGTGGCGACCGTGATGTCAAACCTCGGCTTAGAACGGTTTTTGAGCGACAAAGGCATCGGGCTTGAGCGCACCAATGTTGGCGACCGTTATGTTGTTGAGCGGATGCGCCAGGGCGGCTTCAATCTTGGCGGTGAGCAATCAGGCCACATTGTTATGACAGATTATGCCACGACCGGCGACGGCTTGATGGCGGCGCTCCAGTTTCTGGCGGCTTTGGTGCAGTCTCAAAAGCGGGCCTCCGAACTTTCCAGTGTTTTTCAGCCCGTGCCGCAGCTTCTCAAGAATGTCCGCTTCCAATCGGGGCAGATGCCGCTGGAGGATACGTCTGTGCGGGCCGAAATCGCACGGGTGGAAAGTGAGCTGTCAGGACGCGGCCGGCTCCTGATCCGAAAGTCCGGCACCGAGCCTTTGGTGCGGGTTATGGCCGAGTGCGAAGACGAGGCTGTCTTGAATACATCGGTTGATGCGATTGTCAGCGCGATTGAAGCGGTGCTTTAACCTCTTTTGAACAGCCGGCTTAGCGCGCCGTATTGTGTCAGCCCGACACCTGCCAAGATGAGCGCCATTGCCATGAGAAGGCTGCCCGGAAGCGGCTCTGACAGGATGAGCGCTCCCAATAGGACAGACCAGACCGGAACTTGGTAATTGGTCAGGCTCATAAAGACGGGTCCGGCCGTGCGGATGACCCACACGCGCAAGAAATTTGCCCCCGCTGTCGGAACAAGGCCCAAGAAAGCCAGAATAAGGAGGGTGCGCGCCTCTGGGATTTGGGGGAGACCTTCACTCAGATAGGCCGCCGGAATGACGATCGCTGAGCCAAAAACCATAGGCACGGCGGCAAGGCCGATCGGATCAATCGGTGGGAGGCGGCGCATCACGACAGAACCAATCGCATAACAGGCGGCCGCCCCGAGGCAGGCGAGCCGCCCTTGCGTTTCCAGGGCTGCGCCTGTGGAGGTGAATGCGTTTGCGCCAATCAGAAGGAGAACACCGCCAAAGCCGATGAGAAGACCGAGGATGCGCCTGTGTGTCATACGCTCGCCCGCAACGAAGAAATGCGACAAGGGCAGAACAAGCAGCGCGACCGCAGCCATAGAAACGCCGGCAAAGCCAGAGCTGACAAATTGCTGCCCCCAACTCAAGAGCATGAAAGGGATGGCCGAGGAGGTCGCGCCGACGACCACGAGTGCGCCCCATGCCCGCTCGGGGCCGTGCCATATTTTGCGCCCCATAAGTGCCCATATGCCCAATGTGAGCACTGTCGCAAAGGCTATGCGCGCCGCTGCGATCCAGAAGGGAGTGAGCGTTTCAAGCGCCAGCTCGATCACCAGAAAAGTGCCGCCCCATGTCAATCCCAACACCAGAATGGCAAGCCAACTGAGGGGCGTGATGGCGTTGCTGTGTTGCATTGGGAAACCTTGTTGCAGATGGTGGATCTTGTGTGGTGTTTGCTCTGGTGTTTGCAGTCTTCTTCCCAGACATGGCACAGAAAAAAGGCGCCCGCTAGGGCGCCTTTTCTCGTTTGTTTTCTTGAGTTTAGTTTTTCTCTTTGTCGACCATTTTTCCGGCAGAAATCCATGGCATCATAGCGCGCAGCTTGGCACCGGTTTCTTCGATCATATGCTCGTCATTCGCACGGCGCGACGCTTTGATCGTCGGTTGACCGACGGCATTTTCGAGCATGAAGTCACGAACGAATTTGCCTTGCTGAATGTCTTCCAGAACGGCTTTCATGCGAGCTTTGGTCTCGTCGTATTTCAGGATACGTGGACCCGTGACATACTGGCCGTATTCCGCTGTGTTTGAGATCGAGTAATCCATGTTGGCGATGCCACCTTCATAAATCAGGTCCACGATCAGCTTAACTTCGTGCAGACACTCAAAATAAGCCATTTCAGGGGCATAACCCGCTTCGACGAGCGTCTCAAAGCCACAGCGGATCAGCTCAACAAGGCCACCACAGAGGACAGCTTGTTCGCCGAAGAGGTCTGTTTCACACTCTTCGCGGAAGTTTGTTTCGATGATGCCCGACCGGCCACCGCCGATCGCGGAGCAATACGACAGGCCGATTTCGAGGGCTTTGCCGGAGGCATCTTTGTCAATGGCAACAAGGCAAGGCACACCGCCGCCCTTGGTGTATTCGCCGCGCACGGTGTGGCCCGGGCCTTTGGGGGCCATCATGATGACGTCAACGCCTTCTTTTGGCTCGATCAGGCCGAAGTGAACATTCAGACCGTGGGCAAAAGCAATGGCTGCACCCGGTTTGATGTTGTCGTGAACGTATTTCTTATATGTTTCGGCCTGAAGTTCGTCGGGCATTGTGAACATGATCACATCACACCAAGCGGCAGCTTCGGCGATGCCCATAACTTGGAGGCCTTCACCTTCGGCTTTCTTGGCTGAGGCCGAGCCTTCGCGCAGAGCCACAACAAGGTTTTTGGCACCACTGTCGCGCAAGTTCAGCGCGTGGGCATGGCCTTGTGAGCCATAGCCCAAAATGGCAACTTTCATGTCTTTGATAAGGTTGATGTCGCAATCACGATCATAATAAACGCGCATGGTAGGTTCCTTTGATGTCTTGAATACTCTGCCGTCACTATACCTGCTCCGTGGAAATGAGCTTGTCAGAATTGATTGAATTTTGGGTTTTTGTGATATATATATTCTCATGAAGCTACTTAGTGAGAAATATTATGCTTGATGACGTTGATCGACGTATTTTGCGACAGTTTCAGGCTGCTCCTGAGATGTCCGTTGCAGACCTGGCAGAGCGCTGCTCTCTGACAACGGCAAGTTGCTGGAGACGGCTGGAAAAGCTCGAAAGCAGCGGGGCCATTCTGGGGCATGAAGCTGTTGTTGATTGGCAGGCGTTAGGCTTTGGCGTTGAGGTCAGCTTGCGGATTACATTGGACAAAACCCAATCCTCCGCTTTTGACGACTTTCTTGCCAAGGCGCGTGATGTCCCAGAAGTGTTAGAGGTTCAAACATTTTTGGGGCGTGTCGATGTTCGGCTTTTGGTGATTGCGCGAGATATGGGGCATTATCAGGATGTGTATCGGTCCCAAATATTATCGCTCCCTCATATCGCAGATATCGAGGCGCTCATGCATATCGCACGGCTGAAATCGGACGAAGTATTACCGATATGATCGAAACAGATGAAATTGACCGAAAAATTTTGCGCATACTTGTGCGTGATGCGCGCAAAAGCAGCAAGGCCATCGGAGAAGACCTGGGGTTGTCGCAGCCCGCGGTTTGGCGCCGCATTCGGCGGCTCAAGGACAGTGGCGTTATTCTGGGCCAAAGGCTGCGTTTGGACCGCGAAAAGCTCGGGCTAGGGGTGATGGTGTTTCTCGGGGTAAAGCTCGCTGCAAAAGGGCGGGGCAGCATCGAAAGTTTTGAGCGCGCGGTGTCTGCAATTCCCGAGGTCTTGAGTGTCGAGCACGTTCTTGGCTTGTATGACTATCGCTTGAAAGTTGTTGCCCGTGACATTCCCGACTTTGAGCGCGTGCTCAGACGGCGGATCATGACCTTGCCGGGGGCGGGGCAGGTTGAGGCGAATGTATTGCTCAGTGAAGAGCGCAAGTATGGTCCGTTGTAAGGATAGAACGGACTAGTCGTCAGGATGTGTTGTTGGTAGGGAGAGTGTAAGCCCTGGAATTGGAGATAAATATGGCATTGCTCAAGACAGTCGATCCGGATGGACTGGACGAATTTTCGGTCGTGTTTACTGATCGCTCGCTCAACCATATGAGCGGGCGATTTCGAGGCGTGATGACGGACATCGGTGAGATGCTCAAAGAGGTCTATGCCGCCGATGCTGTCGCCTTGGTTCCGGGGGGCGGGACGTTTGCGATGGAAGCTGTTGCCCGTCAATTCGGGAATGGCGCCCATGCTTTGGTTGTGCGCAATGGCTGGTTTTCGTTCCGTTGGAGCCAGATTTTTGAGGCGGGCGGATTCGCCCAAGAGGTGAGCGTTCATAAGGCCCGCCAAACGGGCAATGGCGCACAAACGCCCTTTGCTCCGGCTCCGATCGAGGAGGTTGTTGCTTCTATCAAGTCGTCAAAACCTGATGTGGTGTTTGCGCCCCATGTTGAAACTTCGGCGGGCCTGATCTTGCCGGATGATTACATAACAGAGTTGGCGGCGTCGGCCCATGATGTGGGGGCGCTGATGGTTTTGGATTGTATCGCTTCAGGATGCGCCTGGGTTGATATGAAAAAGACCGGCGTTGATGTATTGATTTCGGCGCCACAAAAAGGCTGGTCAGCCTCGCCCTCGGCTGGCCTTGTTATGATGTCAGACCGGGCGATTGAGCGGCTGGAAAAAACGACATCTGACAGCTTTGCAATTGATCTCAAAAAATGGCGAGACATTATGAAGTCCTATGAGGCTGGCGGACATTCTTACCATGCTACCATGCCAACCGATGCGCTTGAGAAATTCCGCGACACGATGCTTGAAACGCGCGCCTTCGGCTTTGACAAACTGGAGCAGGCTCAATGGGATTTGGGCAATGGTGTGCGGGCGATGCTGAAGGAAAAGGGTGTTCAGTCGGTTGCCGCTGACGGGTTTGGCGCGCCGGGGGTGGTGGTGAGCTATACCCAGAATCCCGATATTCAAAACGGCAAAAACTTCGCCGCGCAAGGGATGCAGATTGCTGCTGGTGTTCCGCTCGCCTGTGACGAGCCTGAAAGCTTTATGACCTTTAGGCTTGGATTGTTTGGGCTGGACAAGCTCTATGATGTCGAGGGCACATTGGCGCGCTTGAAATCCGTGGTTGAAAAAGTGCTTTAATCGCGCGCACCCAGCCCAATCTTCATGAGCGTTTTTCGGATAGGCGAAAACCCATAAATGACATTGAGACCCAAGGCCCTGATATCGCGCAATGGGCGAGAAGACACCATCGAGGCGCGGTTCAGGGCATCAATCCCCATGACCCGCGCCCGTATATCGCTATGGCGCGCGCGATGATAATCTGAAAGCATCTTTGCGCTGCCAAGGCTTTGAGGAGAGGCTTTGGCCAAATCATAAAGCGCTCTGATGTCTGCAAGAGACATATTCAGGCCTTGTGCTCCAATCGGGGGCACCACATGAGCCGCCTCTGCAACAAGGGCTGTGCGCTGACCACTCATTACTTGCGCGTATTGCGATATGATGGGCCAAATGGTGCGGGGGCTGTTGAGCGTGAGGTGGCCCAAAACGGAGCACGACCTTTCATTGATCGCATCTGTAAAGGAGGCTGTATCTGTGTTTTGAAGGCGGAAGGCCTCGGCGCTTCTCTCCATCCAGACAATAGCAGAGGCAGGCAAGCCGTTGTAATCCGGGAGAGGCACCATAGTGAACGGGCCGCCTGTCCTGTGAATTTCGGTCGATATGTTGTCATGCGGGATGGGATGGGTCACAGTGAATGCGAGCGCGTGTTGACCATATCGAATGGTTTTGCACGGAATGCCCAGAGCCTGTCGCACGCGTGAGGCCCGACCGTCAGCCGCGATCAGCAGCTTGGCTTTGAGTGTTTCGCTGTTGCTGAGAGAGACGGTTGCGCTGTCTGTTCTGGTCATGACATCCACAACAGACACCCCGGTTTTAAAGGTGAGAGAGGTCAGCTCGGACATTCTATTCAGGCATTCGCGGCGAAGCAGCCAGTTTGGGAAATTCCAGCCAAATGGGTGGTCTGAAATATCCGCCGAATTGAACTCAGATTGTGTCCTCACGACAGGGTCGACGCCGCCGGCGTCCATTATTTTCATAATCTGGAGGGGCGCGGCATGGGTCTCAAAAAGATCCCACAAGCCGATTTCGGTCAGTAGCTTTTTGGCCGGCTGCAAGAAAGCGGTTGATCTCATGTCGGCGTTATTAGCCTGCTGGTCTGTCACTGGCGGCGCCGGATCGACGCAAACTGTCTTATATCCCAAGGACGCGAAGCTGATTGCAGCAATCATCCCCGCAATCCCGCCGCCCGCGACGCAAACATCTACTTCGATCACCGACATTCAACAGCTCCCTTGCCATATGGATATCTTAACTTTTCGCGGCGGGTGTTCAACTGTGCAACCCCGCGTGAAATGCGCGCAGCCTCTGGCTTTGCGCGGCGCTCCAATTTGGCGGCGGCGCATTTGGAAACCAATGAAGGCGTGGTCTGCGGCCAAAGCTCTAGCCCAAATTGCTCAGAAACGTTGATAAATCATCTGTATGAAAATGGATGTGCTTTGCGGGCTGGGCCATGGGGCCGACATGAACGGTTTTCATGCCCAGACCATAGGGAACAACAAGGTTGCGGCTGTCATCTTCAAACATCGCGGCCTTGGCGGGGTTTATTTCCGCTTGTCTGAAAACTTTGAGAAATGCGTTTTTGTTTGGCTTTGGCTCATATGCGGCGTGTTCGATTCCGAAGATGCCATCAAAAAGGCCCTCCAGGCCACGCGCTTCAAGGACGCGTTCTGCGTAGGGTGCACTCCCATTTGTATAGACGATTTTGCGGCCCGGAAGGCGGGATATATGCTGTCTCAGGGTCGGGTCGGGGGTGAGCGGATGAAACGAGATGTCATGGACCTCGCGAAGATATGGCTCGGGGTCGACATCGTGAAACTTCATCAGCCCCGCCAGAGTTGTTCCGTGGTCTGACCAGTAATCGCTTCTCAACCTGTCGGCATCCTTTTGAGACAGGTTCAAGGTTCGCATCACATAACGGGTCATTCTGGCTTCGATTTGGTCAAACAATCTCATATGTGAGGGGTATAATGTCTGATCGAGGTCAAAGACCCAAGTTTGCACATCCAAGAAAAGTTTGCGTGTCATCGGCATGATGTTATGCAAGGCGAACGCATTGTGCAATGAATGTAGTGAAGTCTCGTATGAGCAGAGTGGCCTCAGCCGGGGCTGAAAGGATGCCGAATGAAAGAGCCTAAACCAACACAAAAAGATGCTTATGGGCTTATTCTTGAGGCGATCGACCGAGGCGTTTATCGCCCCGGAGACAGGCTGGTGGAGAATGAGCTTGCCGAACGGTTTGGCGTTTCCAGAACGCCCATCCGGGAAGCGCTGCAGAGGCTTGAGACGCAATCCTTGCTGACACGAGACGGGCGCAGCCTGATTGTCTCATCCCTTGATCACAACCAGATGGCCGAGCTTTATTCGGTTCGTGCCGAACTGGAAGGCTTGGCGGCCCAACTTGCGGCGCGGCACGCAACAGACGAGGAAATGCGCGTGTTGCGCGATATGATTGAAGAAGATCGCTCGCTTCTGGACAATCCAAATGCGCTGGCCCAGGCCAATCGCCGCTTTCATCGTCAAATACACCTTGCGTCGCACAACAGGTTTTTGGTGCAACAGCTTAATTTGGTTCATCAGTCCATGGCGCTTATGGCCACGACGTCCCTAGCGGCAGAGGGGCGCAGCGCCAAAGCTCTCGAAGAGCATGATACAATTGTGAAAGCCATTGAAGCGCGCGACGAGATCAAGGCAAGAGAAGCCCTGAAGGCCCATATTTCAAAGGCTTTTGTGACCAGACTGAAGCTCGACGCTGCCAAGGCGGGGCGGTAAGAGGCGGTTGGTTTTTTTCTGAAACTGAGACAGCGAAAGACCGTGCTGGGTTTTGTCCCAGTAAAATGGCTTTGCGACCAGTTCAAAGAGCGCTTTATACGCGGCGATTGCGCCCAGCGGGTAATAAAAGTGCATTATGGGCACCCAAGCGAACAGGTGTTTAAGCTCGGGCTTTGACACGGCGCTGGCGTTTATCAATGCGTTGGCAAGCTCGATGGCTAGAAACGATAGCCCGAGTGCGACCAGTATCTCATGAGACACATATGCTTCCAGAGGATGGGGTAAGCCAAAGAGAACGAGCCAAAAACTCCACAAGATGGGGGCAAGTATAAATTGTGAGAGGGCCGTCACAAAATGAGCTTGAAATCCAAGGAAGCGCCAAAGGCCAATTTGTTTATAAAGTTTTGCAGGCTCTCGCATATGGACAAAGTAAGTCACCATATACCCCTTTAGCCATCGAGACCGCTGTCTTATCCAAGGCCAAATTCGGCAGTTTGCCTCTTCGCCCGTGCGCGTTGGAATGACTTCCGTCCGGTAGCCATGACGTGCGAGGCGAAAGCCCAGATCGGCATCTTCTGTTACATTGTGAGCGTCCCAGCCGCCGAGGCTTTCAAGCACGGTTCGTCGGAAAAACAAAGTCGTTCCACCAAGCGGAATTGCCAGCCCGAGCTTGGCCATGCCGGGAAGAATAAGCCTGAACCACGCCGCGTATTCTATAGTGAAACAGCGGGCCAGCCAGTTTTGCCGACTGTTATAGTAATCCAGGACGCCTTGCAGGCAGACAAGCTCCGGGGCGGCACTGTGAAAATGGTTTGCAACGATCTCAAGTTGGTTTTCGGCTGGAGCGTCTTCGGCATCCCAAATGCCGATGATGTCGCCTTTGCAAAAATCTAGCGCGTAATTCATGGCCCTTGGCTTGGTTTTGGGGGTGCCTTCGGGCACTTCGATAATGCGGATCCATGGCGGCAGGGCACACTTTTGCAATACGGTTTTGGTTAAGCTGTCGTGTTCCTCAACGACGAGCGCCACTTCCAACAAGGCCTTGGGGTATGTGAGGCGTTTGAGCCGCCGCAACAAAGCCGTGGCAATTTCGCGTTCTTTGAACAGGGGCACCAAGACGGATATTGTCGGCAGGTTTTTGTCTGGGCAAACTGGCGGCGCTTGGTTTGGCTCGCTTGACAGCTCCGCCGCGAAGGCCGAGAGACGTAAGAGCGCGGATACGAAAAGCGTCAGAATGGCCCAAAGGGCAAATACCCCCAATGTGGCGCCCGGAAAAGCAAGAACGAGCGCCATGAAAAGGGCTAGACCTGATAGGGTGATAATCAACCGTTTTTGGCTGGTGTGCCGTGCCCACCCTCTGCAACTTTCGCTTTCGGGAACGCGCGCAGAGGCTTTGCGTCTCAATGGGTCTTCATAGTGTTTTGTCACCCAGTTCAAAATCTGGTCCCGCTTGCCCAAAGCGAACTCATAGTTTTCGCCAGCGATTTCTAGATGCGAAACGAAGCTCAAGTAGGCCTCAGGACTCTCACAAACCAAAACAATTGTGCTGCCAATTTTCTTCCACGGAACAACGCAATAACGAACAAGCATGGCGGGATCGAACAGGTCGGACAGTCGGGCGTCTGGCGGAGACGCCTTGATATTGATAAATTCGACATCCAGAAAACGAGCGTTGGCTTTGGAGAGAACGTCTCGTGTAACAACATCAGCGGCGATCAGGCTGCGATCGAGTGAGCAATTCAACCGCTCACTCTCCAAATGCGCATCCCTCAAAACCGTTGAGGAAATATAACCGCGTTCAACAAGATAATCGCCGAAGTGGGGAGGCGTCTTAAAGTCTTGATTCTCAACGTGTTTCACGACCAATACTCACAGAACGATTACATAACCGTTTAGAGAGTATATCAAACTGGTTAATCGACCATTAACCAAATCTTAACAAGGTGTTACCCGCACATGACCCGTTATGATCGCGCGTCCATATAGTCGGCAAATTTCTCAAACAGATAGAAGCTGTCTTGTGGTCCGGGGCTTGCTTCCGGGTGATGTTGCACCGAATAAACAGGGCGATCATCAAGGGCTATGCCGCAGTTTGAGCCGTCAAACAGAGAAACATGGGTCTGGCTTACACCTGCTGGAAGAGATTGCGCATCAACAGCAAAGCCGTGGTTCATGGACGTGATTTCTACTTTGCCTGTCTCGAGGTCTTTCACAGGGTGGTTTGCCCCATGATGGCCATGGTTCATTTTGATCGTTTTGCCGCCCAATGCCAGCGCCAGCATTTGGTGGCCAAGACAAATCCCGAAAACGGGTAGATCCGTTTTGAGAATTTCTTGTATCATCGGCACAGCATAAACACCTGTTGCCGCTGGATCACCCGGACCATTGGACAGAAAAACGCCATCGGGCTTGTGAGCCAGAACGTCCTGTGCCGTTGCGTTTGCAGACAGCACAATCACGTCACAGCCGGCAGAGGCGAGGCACCGCAGAATATTTCTCTTGGCACCATAATCAATGGCAACGACTTTGTGCTTGGGGGCTTTTTGAGGTTGGTATCCATCTGGCCAAGCCCAGCGCATTTCATTCCAACGGTAGGATTGTGCGCAGGTAACGTTGATCGCAAGGTCGACCCCCTCAAGACCGGCAAAGTCACGAGCGGCCTTTACGAGCGCATCGGTGTCAAAAACACCGTTCGCGTTATGGGCGAGCGCCACGTGTGGTGCGCCTTGTTGGCGAATAGCACGTGTGAGACGGCGCGTATCAATGCCGCCGATGGCAATACGGTTTTTGGTTTCAAGCCAGCTTGAAAGGGTTTCACTCGAGCGCCAGTTGCTGGGTGCGGTTGGGTCCCACTTTACAACCATGCCCTCGGCAACAGGATTTGCTGTTTCGTCATCTTCGATATTGATGCCGGTATTTCCGATATGGGGGAAGGTAAATGTTACGATTTGGCCTGCATAGGAGGGATCGGTCATGATCTCCTGATAGCCTGTCATAGCTGTGTTGAAGCACAGTTCGGCGACACATTGTCTCTCTGCGCCAAAGCCATGTCCGTAAAAAACTGTCCCATCAGCAAGTGCAAGGCAAGCGGTAGGGTGCGAGGGGGTTGCCTGCGCCATGTGAGTCACTCCAGCTGATAAATCGGAGCATTCCTACGTCTGGCGCGCGCGGGGGTCAAGGGCTCATGCAACTGTTGTCACTGCCACTCCATTTCGGTAATGTCGTTTAGCTGTACTAGAACTCAGACCGAGGGCCATCACCAAATGCGCAACGAAATCAGCGCCGCTTTAAAGCAGGCAATGAAAGACAAGAACACGGACCGTCTCTCGACATTGCGCCTGATCAGCGCGGCGATCAAAGACCGCGATATTGCTGCGCGCAGTGATGGCAATGATGCAAGTGTCAGTGATGAGGAAGTGCTCGCCATTCTTGTCAAGATGGTCAAGCAGCGTCAGGAAAGCGCCCGTGTCTATGAAGAAGGCAACCGGCTTGATCTTTCCGAGCGCGAGTTGGCGGAAATAGTTATCATCGAAGAGTTTTTGCCTCGCCAGTTGGGAGAGGAGAAAACCGATGCGGCTATCGCGCAGGCCATTTCCGAGACCGGGGCAGACAGTATTCGCGACATGGGTAAAGTCATGGGAATACTCAAGACCCGATACACCGGGCAAATTGATTTTGGCGCAGCAGGTGCCAAAGTGAAAGCGGCTTTGACAGGCAACTAAGGTGTCGCTCACCAGACGGATCCGTTCGTCTCGGGGCAGGTGTGCCCTGAGCAAATAGCAACGTGCGCTTAAGTGAGCGCGCGTTAACTTATCGTTGATACTTCCTTCTGCCGTGCGGTCTGAGTGAGCCGCATATGGCTAATTGCCGTCCAAACCGGACGAGAAGAGGGAACGCATGAACAAAGTGATTACGGATGGTGCGCTATTGATGCCGCCCAAATTTACGGCAGCGCTTGATGTTTGGTCGAGCCAAGACGGAACGCCAGGCTCAGACACATATGCAAACAGCACAAATGCAGCGTTTGTGCCTGCAGATTCCGACTTTGGAGGGTGCCTTGAACTGGTGAAAACCGCACCTGTTCAAAAACTGCGATATATGGGGGAAACGCCCCTGTTGCCCGAATGTTACCTTCAGGTGCGTGCCAAAGTGAAAGCGATCAGCGGTCCGCTGCCCAGTGTGCGGATCGCGGCTTGGCCCGGCGGTCTGGCTGGCGCTCACGTGGCAGGTGTTACAGAGCAAGGCCCGGCGACGCCATTGACAGCCTATGGTGAGGTGGTTGAGGTCAAGGCCATTATTGGCGCTGGAAACCGGTCTGGTGTTGATATGGTCTGGGGGGCAAACGCGCTTTATGCCCACATCGGATTGGATATCCTAGGCACCACCGGCGGCGTTGTCAGGGTCGATGATATTATCGTCGAGGATATCACATCCGCGTTCTTGCATGATATGCTCGCGACTGTTGATGTGCGAGATTATGGTGCAATCGGGGATGGCGTCACCGATGATCTGGCGGCCTTTGAGGCGGCCGATGCCGCAGCAAACGGGCGCACTGTGATCGTGTCCAAGGGGCACTATTTTTTAGGTGATGATATCACTTTTGAAAGTCGGGTGCGGTTTGAAGGCACTGTGACTTTGGCGGATGAGCACGTCTTTGCTCTGACCAAAAACTATGATCTTCCGGCTTATATAGACGCGTTTGGCGATGAGGAGCTGGCGTTCAAGAAAGCGCTGCAAGCTCTGTTTGACTCCTCTGATCATGAATCCTTGGATATGGACGGGCGGCGTATTCGAATCGAAAGCCCGATTGATGTTCATGCCGTTATCGGGCGGGATCGCTATTCGACCAGACGCCACATCCACAATGGGCAATTTGACGTTGCGCCCGGCCCCGCTTGGGATACGGAAATCTTTACTGCGCAAGGCACCTACAGCAGCGCCAATGGCTTCAAACTAACGGGCGTCGCCAATATTGCCAGCATTCCTGTTGGTGCTTTGGTCGAAGGGAACGGAGTGGGTCGCGAGGTCTATGTTCGTTCCAAAAATGTTGCGGCGCAGGAGATCACTCTGTCACAGAAGCCCTATGACGCTGAAGGCACACAAAACTATACCTTTCGCCGGTTCAAGTATGTTCTTGATTTCAGCGGCATGGAGGATCTGGACCGCTTTTCAATCAAGGATGTTGAATTTCGCCTTCAAGGCGAGGCGAGCGGGATTATTCTCGCTCCGACCGGATTGATCTTCTCTGTCGAAAACTGCTTTTTCACGGGGCCAAAAGATCGGGGCATCACAAGCCCCGGAGAGGGCTGTCAGGGGATGCTTGTGGATCGCTGCCAGTTTCTGTCCGATGAAAACGCGGTTCCGGCGCAGGACAGAACGTCTATCGCGATGAATGCGAATGGAAATGACATCAAACTGCGGAACAATCGTGTGGTGCGCTTTCGGCACTTTGCCATTATTGCCGGCTCTGGGTCCATCATCACCGGCAACCATTTCTTTCAGGGAGATGGGGTGTCCAACGGTCTGCGCCTCGCAGGAATCGTCATTACAGGGACCAATTGCCGGGCGACGATTGACGGTAATTATATCGACAACTGCTTTATCGAATGGGCAAACGAACATGACGATGCGCCAGAATTCAACTCTGAATTTTCGTTTAGCCAGTTGAATATTTCCAACAATATTTTTCTGGCCAGCCATGTCGCTCCCTGGTTCAGCTATATCATCATAAAACCTCACGGCACCGGGCACTTTATCAACGGGCTGAACGTTCAGGGTAACTTTTTCCGCATCATTGGCGGAACGATCGAGCGTGTTGAGCGGATTGATACAAGTTTCGCGGACCTAAACTTTGGCCGGATGCGCAACGTGAGCTGGCGCGAAAATATGTATAACTCAATCGATGTCGCGACAGTTAATCCGCTTGTTTATACGCATACACAAACAAGTGAGAGCGACACTTGGGTTGTGTCTGGAAGCCCTCAGTTGCCGTTTGGAGGCTGGGTGCGCAAAGTTGAATCTGTTGTGGCGGAAGGGCCTATTCGCAATGCGGCAAATGTGAAACGCTTTGATATGCCCTATGTCGAGGTGTCAAAGGGGCCGAATAACGACGAGCTCTATGTGAATTGGGACCAACCTGTAAAAGGCGACATTGTCGTTTCGATGCGCATGGACACGCCTTTGTAGCGCGCCATGTCTCGAAGCGCCAAACCATCGGCGCTTCGAGACTCAAAATTTCTTCCAAACCCCTATTTTCAAGCCATAGTTTGCCGCTCCAATCATGTTGATGGTGCCGCCCAATTCAAGGTGGGAGGAGGAGCTTATCGGGATCGCAACCGAGGGGGCAAACCTCAGAAAGCTTGGGTCCCCCACCTGTTTTCCACTTTGTATCTGAAAGATAGACTTGTAGCCCTGCGGGTGATTGAGGCCATAGGTGACATCGGCCTTAAAATCGGTGCTGCCTGCGGCGATGTGGTGCTCAAATAAGATATCAATTGCAAACCATCCAGAACGACCCCATCGGGAAAACCCGCTGCCATAAGATGCTCCGGGCCTTATGACTGCGTCGTTCGCAACGACTCCTGCGCCCAATTCAAAGGCAAAGTGGTGCTTGTCATTCAAAGTGAGGACGGGGTGGCGCAAGAACAAGATGAGCTTGGACTCTCCTGATACAGAATGACCAATGTCTCCTCCCAGAGTGATTTTGCGGGTCAAGCCATACTCGGCGTAACTGCTGAAGTAGTAATGGGCCGGGTCTGCAAGGCTGTGGGCGGTTGCTTGGACGGATGTCATGGAAAAACCATTGCCTTTGCCGCGCGGCCATGCGCCTGCATTGGCCGTAGCGGCCAGAGTCATGAAGAGAACAAGGTAAAACTTCAACATGAGCATTAATCCCTGGTTAACCTTGATGAAACTCTGTGAATTTTTGGTTAACGCGCTTGAAGCGTTCGGGATGGCACATAGATTGAGAAAAAAAGTAGGGAAGGCTTGCCGATGAAATGCCCGGTTGATGGAGAGTTGCTTGTGATCACCGAGCGGAGTGGTGTGGAGCTTGATTACTGCCCCCGGTGCCGCGGTGTGTGGCTTGATCGGGGGGAGCTGGACAAGATTATTGAGGTTGCCGCGCGGCAGGTGGCGGTGCCGGCCCAGATGCAAGCGGTGCCTGTGCGAGAGGAGCGAGCGCTTCGGCGGGGTGGGAAGTCTCGCAAAAAGCGGGGCGGATTAGCGGATATTTTGGAAGATTTGTTTGATTTTGACTGATGGGCGGCTCTGGGGCCGGTCTTGGGCGCGCGCTTGACGCTTTTTGAGGGCGTTGCAAAAGAGACTCGCAAGATTTCAATGTCACGCAACAGGGCAGTCGGTCTTTGACGGGCGTTCGCCGGGGCGGTTAGTCTTTAGGCCCGAAAACAGAGGTGATCTCATGCGAATTCTGGTGATTTTGGCGGCTTTGGTCGCTTTGGCAGGCTGTGGCGTACCGTTTGTTCCGTTTATTTGAGCCAAATCCGAGCCAAGGCTCCAAATGGCTGATTTTGGTGCCATTTGGGGCGGCTTCGCGCCCTTTTTTCAGGCCAGCCAGAAAATAATGTCGGCTGTGTCCGAGTGACTTTGAGACGCCCTCCATACCACAGATGAAGCGACGGGGCCGTGAGCCTCTTCACAAGGTTCAGTGCCGCCGGCGCTTTACATTTCCGCCTCTTTGGCCGGGTTTTCCGGCTGTGGAGCGGCCGCGGGCTTTGGTGGCTTCTGCGCCGGCGGCTTCGATGGCCGATTGGCGCGCAAGCGGGTCGTCGTGGACAGCCAGATCGACGGCTTCAAGGCGCTTGACCTCGTCGCGCAGGCGTGCGGCCTCTTCAAACTCGAGGTTTTCAGCCGCTTTGCGCATATCGGCGCGCAATCCGTCAAGAATGGCGCGCAGATTGCTGCCTTGAAGGGCTGGATCAATGCTGGCTGTCACACGGTTCATGTCGACATCGCCCTGATAAAGCCCAGAGAGGATGTCATCGACATTTTTCTTGACTGTTTCGGGGGTGATTCCGTGTTCTTCGTTGTAAGCGATCTGCTTGGCGCGGCGACGGTCGGTTTCGCCGATCGCGCGCTCCATCGAGCCGGTGATTTTGTCGGCATACATGATCACCCGGCCCTCGGCATTGCGCGCGGCGCGGCCAATGGTCTGGATCAGAGAGGTTTCGGAGCGCAAAAAGCCCTCTTTATCCGCATCCAGAATGGCAACAAGGCCACATTCGGGTATGTCTAGCCCCTCGCGCAGAAGGTTGATCCCGATGAGCACATCAAAGGCCCCAAGGCGCAGGTCGCGCAGGATTTCGATTCGTTCCAGCGTGTCGATTTCGGAGTGCATATAGCGCACACGCACGCCTTGTTCGTGCAGATATTCGGTCAGATCTTCGGCCATGCGCTTGGTCAGGGTGGTGCAGAGCACGCGGTAGCCTGCGGCGGCAACGCGTTTGACCTCATCCAGCAGGTCATCGACCTGTGTTTCAACCGGTCGGATCTCGATCATCGGGTCCAAAAGCCCGGTGGGGCGGATCACCTGCTCGGCAAAAACGCCTCCCGACTGCTCCAGCTCCCATTTTGAGGGCGTTGCAGAGACAAACACCGATTGGGAGCGCATGGCGTCCCATTCCTCAAACTTCAGCGGGCGGTTGTCCATGCAGGAGGGCAGGCGGAAGCCGTGTTCGGAGAGCGTAAACTTGCGCCGGTAGTCGCCTTTATACATCCCGCCGATCTGGGGCACAGAGACGTGGCTTTCGTCGGCAAAAACGATGGCATTGTCCGGAATAAACTCGAAAAGCGTGGGCGGCGGCTCGCCTGTGAGGCGGCCTGTGAGGTAGCGCGAATAGTTTTCGATCCCGTTGCAGAACCCTTGGGCTTCCATCATCTCAAGGTCGAAGTTTGTGCGCTGCTCAAGGCGCTGGGCTTCGAGGAGCTTGCCTTCGCTTGTGAACTGGTCAAGGCGCAGGCGCAGCTCTTTTTTGATCTGTTGAATGGCTTGCAAAAGCGTGGGCTTGGGCGTGACATAATGCGAGTTTGCATACACGCGGACCTTGTCCATGCTGCCCGCCTTTTCCCCTGTCAGCGGGTCGATTTCCTGAATGCTCTCAAGTTCTTCACCAAAAAAGCTGAGCTTCCAGGCGCGGTCGTCGAGGTGGGCGGGCCAGATTTCGAGGCTGTCACCGCGCACTCGAAACGACCCACGCTGAAAGCCTGCATCGTTGCGTTTGTATTGCTGTGCGACGAGGTCGGCCATGACAGAGCGCTGATCGTAGCTTTCGCCAACCACCAGATCCTGTGTCATTGCACCGTAGGTTTCGACCGAGCCGATGCCATAGATACAGGAGACCGAGGCCACAATGATCACATCATCGCGCTCAAGCAGGGCGCGTGTGGCCGAGTGGCGCATACGGTCGATCTGTTCGTTGATCTGGCTTTCTTTTTCGATAAATGTATCAGAGCGGGCGACATAGGCCTCGGGCTGGTAATAGTCGTAAAAGCTGACAAAATATTCGACCGCGTTCTCCGGAAAGAAGCCTTTCATCTCGCCATAGAGCTGGGCGGCGAGTGTCTTGTTGGGGGCGAGAATGATCGCGGGGCGCTGGGTTTCTTCAATGACTTTGGCCATGGTGAATGTCTTGCCGGTGCCTGTTGCGCCAAGCAAAACCTGATTGCGTTCACCGTCCTTGATGCCTTCGCTCAGCTCGGCAATCGCCCGCGGCTGATCGCCTGCGGCTGTGAAGGGGGTATGCATCACGAAACGCTTGCCGCCTTCGAGCTTTTCGCGGCTGCGCACATCGCCTGACGGGGCGTTTGTCAGGGCAGGGGAGGCATCGGTGTGGACATGGGGCATTCTGGGCGCTCGCGGTTGCTGCAGTCTTCTAACTTGATGGATCGAAGGCAAATTGCAAGGCCAAGTGGCGGGCTTTCTCGGGCGGTCCAAGGGGGCAAAGCTTAAGGTTGCCGGCTTTTGCATCTTGCGGGGCGGCGGCAAATCCTTGATAAACGGGCGCAACTCAAAGGAGCTGGCCCCATGCGCGCACGTATTTACAAACCCGCCCGTAACGCAATGCAATCCGGCAGCGCGAAATCAAAGCGCTGGGTGCTTGAGTTTGCGCCTGCGTCGCGCCGCGAAGTTGACCCGTTGATGGGCTGGACCTCTTCAAACGACACACAATCTCAAGTGAAACTGCGCTTTGACAGCAAAGAGGCGGCGCTTGAGTATGCTCAAGAGCATGGCATCGAAGCCGTTGTGTCCGAGCCAAAGCCGCGCAAGGCCAATATTCGTGCTGGTGGCTATGGTGAGAACTTTGCAACGAATCGTCGCACGGTCTGGACGCATTAAGGCGGTTATTGGCTGATTTGGGCTGATTTGGCCCGATGTCTGCTGACTGTGCTCAACGCCCTGAAAAATTATGCTCACAGCGACAATGGCCCGCACAATTGGGGC
>JAHBAN010000198.1 GCA_018500075.1 Flavobacteriia bacterium
GGGCCCCCGGCGGGGGGGGGGGCCCCTGCGCCCGGGCCCGGGCCCCCCGGGCCCGCGTTGGGGGGCCCAAGCCCACAGGCGGGGCCGAACCCCGACCCGCCGCAAGCCTTGCGCCTGCGTCGCCCTGTGCCTCTCCGGCCTGTTCCGGATATGCTTGTGCATGGCGCGCTTCCGTCTCGATCAGGAGCCGCACAATATCCAGCGTTGCATCATCCGCAGCAGAATCGGGGGCGCTGATCGACGAATCTTGGTGCTTGCCAAGTGTCATGCCCGTGTTTCCACTCTCTATATCCCGCCCGCTCTAGCCTGTGATACCGGCTCCAAAACGGCCAAAATATGTCAAACTTGCGATAACCGGCGCGCAAACATCTTTCACAAGTGAACAATCACGCGTAGCATCCCGCCAAAGGAGATCGCCATGCCCGATATGCTCGCCCGCCGCCGCGCCCTTCTGGGGCCAAATGTGCCACTGTTCTACGAAGAGCCGGTGCATATTGTGCGCGGCGAAGGCGTCTGGCTGTGGGATGCCGACGGCAACCGCTATCTGGATTGTTACAACAACGTGCCCCACGTCGGCCATTGCAACCCGCGTGTTGTCGATGCGATCTGCAAACAAGCCGCCACACTCAACACCCACACCCGCTACTTGCACGACGGTATTCTTGACTATGGCGAACGTCTCACAGCCAAAATGCCCGAGAGCCTCTCGACCCTGCTGCTGACCTGCACCGGATCGGAAGCCAATGATGTCGCCATGCGTATGGCAGAGGGCATGACAGGCGCGCGCGGCATCATCGCCACCGACGCCACATATCACGGCAACACCGCACTCGTGAGCCAGCTCTCGCGCAGCAATATCCCCGAAGTCGGCTTTGGCCTTGGCGACTATATCCGCCATATCCCCGCCCCCGACAGCTACCGCGCACCAGACCCCGGCGGTGCCGCTTTCGCCGCCAGCCTGCAAGCCGCAATCGACGATCTGAACGCCGCGGGCCACCGCTTTGCCGCCCTCGTGATTTGCCCCCATTTTGTCAATGAAGGCTTTCCCGACCTGCCCAAAGGCTGGCTGGATGCGGCCGCGCGCGTGGTGCGGGCGGCGGGCGGTCTTCTCATCGCCGATGAGGTCCAGCCCGGTTTTGGCCGTATCGGCTCCCACTTCTGGGGCTTTGAGCGTCAGGGCATAACCCCCGATATCGTCACCCTCGGCAAACCCATGGCCAACGGTCATCCGGTTGGCGGCGTTGTCACCCGCCCCGAGATCATGGCGCGCTTTCGCGAGGCCTTCCGCTACTTCAATACCTTCGGCGGCAACCCTGTCTCCTGCGCGGCGGCGCTCGCCGTGCTTGACGAACTTCACGAAAAGGCCCTCCCCGAGCAAGCCGCCCGCGTCGGCGCCTATGCCCGCGAGCGCTTGAGCGCCCTGATGGCCAAATATGAAGCCATAGGCGATGTTCGGGGCGAAGGGATGCTCTTTGGGGCCGAGCTTGTGACAGACCGCAGCACCAAAGCCCCGGCCACCGCCCTGACCACTCAGGTTTTTAACGAAATGCGCCGACGCGGCTGTCTGATGTCAAGCCTTGGTCGCGGCAAAAACACGCTCAAAATCCGCCCGCCCCTGCCCTTTGCCGAGGATCATGCCGAGATTTTGTTTGATACGCTGGACGCGGTGCTCTGCGCCCTCGCCCCCTCCTGAGCGGGCCTTATCACGCGCTGTCCTTGCGTCTGTTTTGTGCCGGAGCGGTCGCGCTCTTGCGCGGTGCCATGGCCGCTGGGATGCTGTCTTCTGGCGGCGCGTCTGCGGCAGATGTCTCGCGCATCTCAACCCGAAAGAACGAATGCTGCGCCCGCCCCGCGTGTTTGGACGCATAGAGCGCAAGATCCGCATCCGCGAGCATCTGCGCGGCCTCGGGGCTGTCATAACTGAGCGACAGCACCGTGCCACAACTGGCCGATACATGGCACATATGCGCGCCAAAAGGCATCGGAACCTCGAGCTTCTGGATGATCCGTTTTGCCACCCGCTCAAGCGTTTCGCAATCGGTCAACCCGTCAAACAAGATCACAAACTCATCGCCCCCAACCCGCGCAACTGTATCCTCGCTGCGGGTTTCCTCGACCATAATGCGCGCCACATTCTGCAAGACATGATCGCCCGCAGCATGGCCCAGCGTGTCATTCACCGCCTTGAAGAAATCAAGATCAATATGCATCAACGCAAAATCGCGCCCTGCGGTGATCAGCCGTGCCAGCACATGATCCATGGCACGGCGGTTCTTCAACCCGGTCAGCGTATCGGTAAAGGCTTGCTCCTCCGCCGCAATCATCGCCCCCTGCAAGCGCAGATTGAGCATTCGGGAGGCCTCCATCGCCGCCGATTTCGCCTCCACCAGATAGAGCATCTCAATGGCAAGATCGGTTGCCGCAAAATCACTGCTGACCAACGCATAATCGCGCACCGCATCCAAAAGCGAGATCCCGAAGCCAAGGTTCACAACCGCGCCCTGCCCGCCGCCAAGAGGCGCCAGAACCCCCTTCAACGCGGTTTCAGGCGCACCGCGCAACCGCAAATGAAGCTTGACACCGGCCGAGGCCAGCAAGGCCTCCATCGTCTGTGCCGTCTGCGGGCGGCGCAGCTCAAAAACCTCCAGAAACGCGCGCCCCACCAGCGGCAAACCGGCGCGCAACTTCTGCAAAGTCGCGCCAATATGCACAATCGTTCCGGCCTCATCCAGAATAACGTGCATCGGACAAAACGCATCCATCAGAGCCGACACCGCGCCGATCCCTGGCTCTGCCTCTGCCCCGCTCATCCGGCACGCGCCCCAAGCTCAAAGCCGCGTCCCGCCGCAAATGCTTCTTCGATAAGCTGTATCTCGATCCGCTCCTCGCCCTCGACATCGGAGAAATACTCCAAAATCACCAAGGCCCCGTAATCATCCGCCATCGCCCGAAGCACCCCGAGCATCACCGCGCCAAAACCGGCCGGCTGCGCCAGAACCTTGAGGCTGAACCGCCCCGCCAACTGCTCGTCAAGCTCAAGGCCGGGTAGGCTCAGATCGGCCACCGCCAGCCGCGCGCGGTCCGGCAGATCTTCAAGCGAGTGCAAAAACTCGACAAAATCAACACCGCCAAAGCGCAAAAGCCTGCGCACCGCCTCGGTCTTTTGGTGGCTCACAAGATAGGTGCCAATGTCCTCCAGAACAGACTCGCGCGGCAAAAGAAGCGCCGCCGACACAGCCTCCAAAACCCGCTCGGTCAGGGCCGCATCATAACTCAGCATGGCCTCAAACTCGACAAAGCCAAGCTCGGCCTGCTCCGCAACGCGCAGCCAAAGACTTTCGCCGCGGGTCTCCCGCACAAATCGCTCAATGGTTCGGTTGATCAGCCCGTGCATCTGCCACATATCCCTTCTTTGGGGCAGAATGCACATCGGACGTTAACACCGCCTCAATGTGGCAAATTGTATGGAAAGAAGATCACATCGCCGATCCTGAGCGCCTCATACCGCTGCGTCTCAAGCGAATACGCCCCCGCCATCACCGCCTCAAACAGCCCACTAGGGCGGCTCACAAGATCAGACCCGCCCGTCGCCCCGCGCGCCGCACTGCCTGCAAGTGACATCCGGGACCCGGACTGTCGGATCACAAAAACGTCATTGCCCTCTTGGGTGACAAGCAGCCCCAGCCCTCCCAAGTCGCGATTGCCCTGCCCCTCGGTGACAATCAAAGCGCAACTCGGCGCAGCCCGCAGCGGGCACACCCGCGCGATTTGCGCCAGCACGCGCGCGTCCATCCCGGCCAAAAGCGCCTCGCCAGCCTGCCCCTGGGAGACAACACGCAGGCTCTCGCGCAGATCCTGCCGCAGCGCGCGGTTCTGCTCGTCCATGTCCTTGCGCTCAAACGCCCAAACCGACTGCGCAGCGCGCGCCTCTGCGATCCGCGCCCGCAACGGAGCCTCGGCCACAGCCTCGATCGCCGCCAAACCGGCTGTGCCCGCGCGGCCCCACTCCTGCGCCAGTTCGTAAACAGGCACCGCCGAAGCCTCAAGCCGACCGGCCTCAAACCGCGCCAACTGGCTGGATGTGGCAATCGCCTCGGCCTGAAACAGCGGCGTCAGCCACAGCACAGCGCCAGCCCAGACTGCCAAAGCCATGCGCAGATTGCTTTGGCGAAGACGCGCCTGCCAGCCCCCCCGCCGCACCACAGCCCAGAGGTAAAAGCCGGAATATCCTGTCAAAAACAGCGCAATATAGGCCGCGCCCACCCGTCCGGGCGTCCAGCCATAGGCCGCCACACGCAGCCAGATCGCATAATTCGCAAGGGCCACCAAAACAGGGATCAAAAGCGCCATAAGCCGCGCCGCCACAATCATCAAAGGCAAATGCGACGCCGTTTCATCATCCCGATCGATCGCCGCTGTGATCAGCGTGACCCCGGCAAACGCAACCGCCATCAAGACACCCGCCGTCGAGAACGAGCCGAACAAATCGGACAGCCCGCGAAACGGCAGCGCCCCCAGAAAAACGATCACGACCACCAACACCAAAGGCAACACCATACGCAACAACCGATGCACCAAAACAGGCGAAACATAATCGCGCAGCTCATGCACCGTCGCCACACCAAGCCCGAACACGGCCCCGATCAGCATGGATCGAAGCCAGACAATATCGAGCCACGCCTCGATCACCGTGACCCCCACCAGCTTCAAAAGCGCATCTGACAACAACAGAACCACAAGAATAAGGCCGGCAAACAGCCAGCCCGCGACATAGCGAATGAAAATCGCCCAAGCGCTGTCAAAAAGCCGCGCATAGCGGCGCCAACCGGCCTGATCCTCCAGAGTGGCGGCCGCGAAAGGCGTGCCCACAAGGGTCACAACGCCCAAAGCCAGCAGCGGATGCCCCGCCTCATAAAACCCGCTGACACTCTCAAACCGCAACCCGCTCCACAGCGCAAGCCCGCCTGTGAGCGCGCCCAATATCAGCGAGGGCCAGAGCGCCCGCACCGGTCGCTCCGGCCCGACCAGCGCCATCAGAACCGAAAAAAACACGGCCGCGCCAACCGTGACGGCCAACACCAGAAAGCCGTTCCCGAGACGGTCGGGCAAATGCTCGAATACAGCCCAAAGGCACCCCCCTGCAATCGCGCCAATCGCCGCCAGCTCAAGCCTGTCTTTCATCACCCGTCTCCTCATTACGCGCCAAGTTTACGCCCTAGAGCTTCTGACGAAAAGGCAAATCCCGCAGCGCGCGCGACAAGCGCTTGCGCCACACCACAGACCCCAGCCTCCAGAGCCGGATTTTCGAATTGCTTCGCAATCCGACCCGCGCGCAGGGCTGCGCCCTGCGCGCGAAGAGAAAAAGAGGGGGCCAGCCCCCAGATGCAAACCCTTCGGCTTTGCATCCTCCCCCGGGATATTTGGAGAAAGAAAAAGACAGGCTCCAAAGGAGAGCCGGCGCAGCGGCCGCAAAACCCGCTTAGGCCAGAGGGGGGGGGCGCACGCCCCGTTAGGGCAATAACCGGCGCGAGCGGGCTGTTTTCTTGTCCATACTCCTGTCTAGACAGCTTGCCCCATAGGCTGCCCCACATCCAAAACGCAGCCGAGCAGGCGCAAAAGGCGGGTGTTAACCCGCCTGTCCGCTCTGGTCATAGATGTGAAAGCTGCGTCAGATATACTCTGCCGGACGACCTCTAATGCCTTGTTTTGAGGGCTTAAAAGTCAGTCGGAGCGCCGCCTTCTTCCTTGCGCCGCGCCACAAATGCGGCAAGCTCTTCGCGGATCGCCTCGTCCATATGCGGCGCTTCAAAGCTTGCGATGATCTCTTTATACAGATGATGCGCCCGTTCCGCCGTCCAAACCGCGCCGGCAGCATCCCAGGCCTCGAAGTTACGCCAATCGCTCAGGAAGGGCTGGTAGAAGGCCGTTTCATAGCGGTCTTGCGTATGCTGAAGCCCGAAGAAATGCCCCTGCCCGCCGACTTCGGCTATCGCGTCCAGCGCGATATCATCGGGCGTTGTCGCGAAGGTTTGTGGCTCCATATACCTTTGAATATGCTGCAAAATTTCGCAATCCATGATGAACTTCTCGGGGCTGGCAATCAAACCGCCCTCCAGCCAGCCCGCCGCGTGATAGACCATATTTGTGCCAGATTGCACGGCCGCCCACAGGCTGTTGGAGGTCTCCCAGATGGCCTGCCCGTCGGGCACATTGGCCGCACAGACCCCGGAAGAACGCATCGGCAGATTGTAAAACCGCGCGAGCTGTCCGGTCATTTGTGTGGCGCGCATATACTCGGGTGTCCCGAAGGCTGGCGCGCCTGATTTCATGTCGACATTCGAGGTAAACGTCCCGATCGCACAGGCCGCACCCGGGCGGATATACTGCGCCAAAGCGACGGCAATCAGCCCCTCCGCAAGCGACTGCGCCACAGCCCCCGCCATCGTCACAGGGGCCATCGCGCCCGCCAGCGTAAACGGTGTCACAACAAGCCCTTGGTTGCGACGCGCAAGGCGCATCCAGCCGTCAAGCATCGGCTCATCATGCTTGAGTGGAGAGGTGGAATTGATGTTGGTATACATCCGCGGCTTGGCCTCGAACTCCTCATGGCTCAGCCCGCCCGCGATCCGCACCATCTCCATGCAATCCTCGACCCGCTCCTTGCCGAGCGAATAGGTATGGACCACCTTGTCCGTCAAGGTGAGCTTGTCATACAGCACATCAAGATGGCGAATGCTGGCATGGATATCCTGCGGCTCCACAGGGTAACCGCCGCAAAAGTGAATGCAGTTAAAGTATTGGCTCAGCTTGATAAAATCTTTGCACATCTCGCGTGTGCCTGTCATTTTCCGGCCTGTCTCCAGCGTCCAGTAGGAGGGCGGCGAGGACACGTTGCCAAAAACAATATGGTTGTCGCCAATGATCAGTTCGCGCTCTTCATTGCGCGGCGTCAAGGTGAAGGAGCCAGGCGCTTTGCCGATCATTTCCATCAGCCAGTCCCGCCCCACGCGCACATTTGTGCCGTTGATGATCGCGCCGGCCTCGCGGAAAATTTCAAGGGCTTCTGCATTGAGAATCTCGATACCGATCTCCTCGAGAATGCGCATCGCCCCGTCATGGATCGCCTGCACGCCCTCATCGGTCAGAGGCTCGGTCGGCTTGTCGAGGTTCTTGGGCAAGCGCCATGGCATTTGCTCGATCACCGCTGCTCCGCGCCGCTCGGCTGCTCCTGCTCGTCCGCCGCCGCGCCCCTTACGTCCTGACCGTGCCATGCTGTTTCTCCTTTGGAATGACAGGCTGATCAAACAGCGCAGCCAAGCCACAAGCCTGTCTATCAGCGACGGAACCTGTCGGATTCGGGATACAGAGCGCCGTTAAAAGAGCGAGCCTTGCTCGGGCGGCTTGGCCACTGCGCCGCCACGCTTCGGCTTGCCCGCAAGACTCATCCGCCCGTCCGAAAACTCGATCTCAAATGTCGCTGCTTTTTGGGCTGCCTCCTTGGTGGTCAGGACCCCGTCTTCACCATGCACAACAGCATAACCCCGCGCCAAAGTCGCCTTGTAACTCAGCGTTTCGCGCAAGCGATCTGTCGCCTCAAGCCGCTCCGAAAGTGCCTTGAGCTGGCGCGCACCGCTGTCGGCCATCCGCTGCGACACACGCTCAAGATCACTGTTTTTGCGCGCCAGATCACGGCCAATCGCATCACGATTCAGCCGCGCTCCGACACTTTCCAACTGCCGCGCTCGCGCGTCAAGATCGCGCAGCTTGAGGCGCGCGACAAAGCCTGAAAGCCTTTGACTGTCGCCCCGCAACGCACTTCTGAGAAGCGAAGGCCTAAGGCTTCCTGACGCATCCGACAGCGCAACACGCCGCAGCTGCACCCCACGGTGAAGCGCGGCGGGCAGGCGCTCGCTCGCGCGGTCGAGTCTCTGGCGCGGGGCTTCGACGAGGCTCTCGATACGTGGCAAAGCGCGCGCCAGATCCCGCAGGCGCTGGCCGCGGCGGCTGACCCCATTTGAAAGCGCATATGACATCCGTGAGCCTTGCTCGCCCACCCAAGCCAGAAGCTCCAGCCGCACAGGCACGGCAAGCTCTGCTGCCGCCGTGGGCGTGGGCGCACGCCTGTCGGACACAAAGTCAATCAGCGTGGTGTCGGTTTCATGGCCCACCGCCGAAATCAGCGGAATCTGCGAGGCCGCCACAGCGCGCGCCACTATCTCCTCGTTGAAGCCCCAGAGGTCTTCAACCGATCCGCCGCCGCGCGCCACGATGATCAGATCAGGCCGGGGCAGCGCCCCGCCAGGGCTTAAGGCGTTAAAACCGGCAACCGCGCGGGCCACTTCGCCGGCGCATTTTTCCCCCTGAACCGCCACCGGCCAAACCAGAACCTTGCGCGGGAATCTGTCGCGCAAACGGTGCAAAATATCGCGGATCACAGCACCCGAGGGCGAGGTCACCACACCAATCACCTCTGGCAAATAGGGCAATTCCTGCTTGCGCTCGGGCGCAAAAAGCCCTTCTGCCGCGAGCATTTGCTTGCGTTTTTCCAGCATCGCCATCAGCGCACCAACCCCTGCCGGGCGGATCTCCTCGATGATAATCTGATAGCGCGATTGGCCGCCAAATGTCGTCATCCGTCCGACAGCGATCACTTCCATGCCTTCTTCGGGCTGAACCTGAAGACGCGTTGCCACACCCTTCCAGATCACACCGTTGATGACTGATTTGTCGTCTTTGAGATCGAGATAGATATGCCCGGACCGTGGCCGCGAGACACGGCCCACCTCGGCTCTGATTCGCACGTGGCCGAACTCGCCCTCGATCACCCGCTTGATGGCGTTTGAAATCTCCGTAACCGAAAATTCGGGGGCATTGCCCGCCGCTTGGCCATCATCTATCAGATCGGACATTTCGCCTCGCTTGTATCTCTTTGCGCGCCAGCTTAGAACGCGGGCGAAAGAAGGCCAAGCAGGAGTTGTGCAGATGAACATCCTTATCCTTGGAAGCGGAGGCCGCGAACACGCCCTCGCATGGGCCACAGCGCAAAACCCGAAGTGTGACAAGCTCTTCGTTGCTCCGGGCAATGCCGGGATTGCCGAGCTGGCCAGCTGCGTGGCGCTGGACATCAACTCTGGTGAGGCCGTGGTCGATTTTGCCCGCGCCCAATCCATCGACTTCGTGATTATCGGCCCTGAAGCCCCGCTCGCGGCCGGCGTCTCAGATACGCTGCGCGCGGCGGGCATCCTGACCTTCGGACCGAGCGCGGCTGCGGCTCAACTGGAAGCATCAAAAGCCTTTACCAAAGAGATTTGTGACGCGTCAGGCGCGCCCACAGCGGGCTATGCCCACTTCAGTGAACACGCGGCGGCGCGCGCCTATGTTGAGGCGCAAGGCGCACCGATCGTGATCAAAGCCGATGGCCTCGCCGCAGGCAAAGGCGTCGTGGTTGCTATGACGCTTCAGGAGGCGCTTGCGGCGGTTGACGATATGTTCGGCGGCAGCCTTGGCGCAGCGGGCGCGGAAGTCGTGATCGAGGAGTTCATGGAGGGCGAGGAGGCCAGCTTCTTTGTGCTCTGTGACGGCGAAGAGGCGCTTCCGCTTGGCACGGCCCAAGACCACAAACGCGTCGGCGAAGGCGACACAGGCCCGAACACGGGCGGCATGGGCGCCTACTCGCCTGCCCCGGTGATGAGCGAAGCGATCATCCAGAAAACCATGGACGAAATTGTGCGGCCCACTCTGCGCGAAATGATGCGCCGCGGCACGCCCTATCAGGGCGTTTTGTTTGTCGGGTTAATGATCAAAGATGGTGCGCCCCGCCTTGTGGAATACAACGCCCGCTTTGGCGATCCTGAATGTCAGGTGCTTATGATGCGCCTCGGGGCGCAGGCCTTTGACCACATCCAAGCCGCCGCCGAGGGCCGGCTCCGCGAAGCCAAAGTGCATTGGGCCGATGACCATGCACTCACTGTGGTGATGGCGGCGAAAGGCTATCCCGCCACTTACGAAAAAGGCACCGTGATCAGAGGATTGGAGGCGCTCGGGCAGTCCAGCTCGCAGATGGTATTTCATGCGGGAACAGCCCGATCGGGAGACGATATCACGGCGGTTGGCGGACGGGTTCTTGCTGTCACGGCGCGGGCGGACACGCTGGAAGACGCGCATCGCCTCGCTTACGATATGATCCGTGAGATCGACTGGCCAAACGGGTTTTTCCGGTCCGATATCGGTTGGCGTGCCTTGGCCTGATTTCGAATTTGCTTCCCAAATCCGACCCGTTGAGGGGGACGCTGTCCCCCTCAAACTCCCCCTGGGATATTTATCGAAAGAAAAAGGATCGGGCAGATTAAGCGCTCGCAAGCATCCCGCGGTCTTTGGCAAGGTCGCGCATCCGCTTTTGCAGCTTTTCAAAGGCGCGCACCTCGATCTGACGGATCCGCTCGCGGCTGACGTCATACTGGCTGGACAGGTCTTCCAGCGTTATGGTTTCTTCGGACAGGCGGCGCTGTGTGAGGATGTCTTTCTCGCGTTCATTGAGCACATCCATCGCCTCGGCCAGCAGCTCGCGGCGCGCTGTCAGCTCGTCACGCGCTTCATAATCACCCGCCTGATCCGCATCTTCGTCCTCAAGCCAATCCTGCCACTGCATCGTGCCTTCGCCCTCAGAGCCAACCGTGGCATTGAGTGAGGCATCTCCGCCCGACAAGCGGCGGTTCATCGAGATGACTTCTGCTTCGGTCACGCCGAGGTCTGTCGCGATACGTTCTACATTTTCCGGGCGCATATCGCCCTCTTCCAACGCGCCAATTCGCGCTTTCGCTTTGCGCAGATTGAAGAAAAGCTTCTTTTGAGCCGAAGTTGTTCCGAGCTTCACAAGGCTCCAGGAGCGCAAGATATACTCCTGAATGCTCGCGCGGATCCACCACATTGCATAGGTCGCCAGCCGGAAGCCTTTTTCCGGGTCAAAGCGTTTTACCGCCTGCATGAGGCCCACATTCGCCTCTGAAATCACTTCGGCCTGGGGCAGACCATAGCCGCGATACCCCATTGCGATCTTCGCGGCGAGCCGCAGGTGCGACGTGACCATCCGGTGGGCAGCCTCGGTGTCTTCCTGCTCGACCCAGCGTTTGGCCAGCATATATTCTTCTTCTGGCTCCAGCAGGGGAAATTTGCGGATTTCCTGCATATAGCGGTTCAAACCGCCCTCTGGCGTTGGTGCTGGTAAATTCTTGTAGTTACTCATGTCTGTCCCCTCCCATTATGTAACAGGACTTAACATTGATCTAGGTGCGCCCTCGCGGCTTTTCAAGGCCAGCCCGGCGCAAGAGGCAAGTTCACACAAAGCTCTGCCCCTATTACGCGGCCATCCTCTGATGGGATCAGAAATATAGCGTTAAAGCTTGCCTGTCACATAATGTGGCCCGCTGAAGCTGACCGAGACAGAGCGCTCGGTGCCCAAAGGCAAAACCGTGTCTATGTATGCTGTCAAATCGGCCAGCAACGCGGCCATAAAACCGGCGTCCCGATGTGCTTTGGGCAACAAGGAGACTGTAAGCAATACATGGCTGTGATGGGCCTCGGCCGCCGGGTAGGCCCGGCCCTTGCAAGCGCCTGAGTTCGGGTCGCGGGTCTGGATCAGCGCCTCGATCTTGCGCAAGATCTCGCGGGCATCCAAAGCGAGGTCGGATGAATACTTCAATTCGGCGTGGGGCATTTCACTCTCCGGACAAAGCCGTCAACACATCCAGCATATCTTGCGGCAAACGAGATTCAAACCGCAGTATTTCGCCGCTGACAGGGTGCTCAAATCCGAGGCTGGCGGCATGAAGCGCCTGCCGCTCAAAGCCCTTCACAGCGGCCACTACCCCTGCGCCAAAGGCTTTTTCACTGAGCTTGCGCCGCCCGCCATAGACGGGGTCGCCGACAAGCCCGTGCCCGGCGTGCGCCATATGCACACGGATTTGATGGGTGCGGCCCGTTTCCAGCCAGCAATCGACCAAGGCAAGGCTCTCGGGCCGGCCATAAGCCTCGACCACACGCGCCCGCGTCACTGCGTGCCGCCCACCCTCAAAAAAGACAGCCTGACGTTGGCGGTCATGCTTGTGGCGCGCCAGTTGGGTTTGGATTTTCATAACGCCACCCGGTTCAAAGCTCACCCCTTTTGTGCCGCGCAACCGCGGATCTGAGGCGTCAGGAACCCCGTAGACAAGCGCGCGATAATGCCGCTCGACGCTGTGCTTCTCAAATTGTGCCGCAAGTCCGTGATGTGCCACATCCGACTTGGCAACCACCAGAAGACCACTCGTGTCTTTATCGATTCGGTGCACAATTCCGGGGCGTGCGACGCCGCCAACACCGCTCAGGGACGCCCCGCAGTGATGCATCAGCGCGTTCACAAGCGTGTTATCGGGTGTGCCGGGCGCAGGATGCACAACCATTCCCGCAGGCTTGTTGATTACAATGAGCGCATCGTCTTCATAGACGACATCAAGCGCAATCTCTTGCGGGAGAATGTGGCTCTCACTGGCCGCGGCCAGCACAATCTCCACCAGATCACCCTCGTCAACCTTGGCTTTCGGATTGTTGGCAACCACACCATTGATGCGCACGGCGCCCTCCTCCATCAGCCGGGCGAGCCGCGTGCGGCTCAAGGAAGCCGCCTCTGGCACATCGCGCGAAAGCGCCTTATCAAGGCGGCCAGGCGGATCCTCAAGGATCCTGAATTCTAGCGAGGCGTCTGCCATGAGTAAAACCCCCGAAGGTCTTGAAGAAAAGGACGTTGACCCAAGCCTCGTGCGTTACCTCAAACTCTTGGTAACAACCCTTGCCGGGGTGATGATTGTCGGGCTTGTAGCGGTCATTGCCTTGCTTGTCATCCGCTTGAATGCCGATGTTCCGCCGCTGCCTGCGCGGATAGCCCTTCCTGAGGGCACGAAGGCGCAAGCCTTTACCCAAGGCGAAAACTGGTTTGCTGTTGTTACAGAAGACGAGCGCATCCTGATCTTTGCCCGCGATGGCGGGACGCTCATTCAGGAGATCAGCATTGCAAATCAGGAGTGATGGTACCGCCTCCCCGGCTCGAACGGGGGACCCCTGGTTCCACAAACCAGTGCTCTAACCAACTGAGCTAAGGCGGCATTGCGGGTGATTTAACTTTCCATGCGCATGAATGCAAGAGCCTTAAAGCTCAATTTCCAGCTTTGTTTATCACGCCACCTGTCAACGCCTGAAACAGGTTTTGAGCAGGCACCGAACACGCCAGAGCATAGCGCTTGGTGCAAATACGGTGATAACGACAGTCTTCCCACCCGTGCTTGCGCCAGCTCGCTTGCATCAGAAGCCAAAATTCGCTAGCTCACAGAGAAGACTGAAGGAGAGCCGTCATGGGCATCAACACCGAACGCGACATTGAAGCCAACTTGCAAATCGGCCCGACCGATCAAGGCATGGTGCGTATCTTCATTGAGGCAAACGGCGTCGAAATTCCAATGGATTTCACCTCTGAGGAAGCCGAAGAAATCGCGGAAGAGATCCTTGCAGCGGCCAAAGCTGTCAAAGGCTAAGGCGCTTTATACGCGGCAGGAAAGAGAGCGGCAAAGACGCGGCACTCCGGCCAATACTCCGCCTTTACACATAGCCTTGTGAACACCACTTGCGCCGCGCCATCACAAGCCCTACCTAAAGCAAGACGGCTTCTGCCCTTCTCGTTTTACGGTTGCATTCCGGTGGCCTTAAGCATTCCGAGGGAGTTGGCTCTGTCATGGCCCTGGCCATGTTACCTGACGCCCACCTGTACATACA
>JAHBAN010000138.1 GCA_018500075.1 Flavobacteriia bacterium
GAAATATCCCGGGGGGTCTGGGGGGCTGGCCCCCCAGCTTGGTGGCGGTCTGGGGGGCCAGCCCGCAAGGGATCGGATTGCGCGTAAGCGCAATTCGACATAAAGCTAGCCCAAAGGAGCCTGCCCCATGAGCATGAACACATTTGGACATCTGTTTCGCGTCACCACTTGGGGCGAAAGCCACGGCCCGGCTCTGGGCGCGACCGTTGATGGCTGCCCCCCCGGCGTGCCCCTGGATGAGGCGATGCTTCAGGTCTGGCTCGACAAGCGCCGCCCCGGTCAAAACAAAAACACAACCCAACGCCAAGAGCCTGATCAGGTCCGCATTCTCTCCGGCGTGTTTGACGGTCTGACCACAGGCACACCGATCCAGTTGATGATCGAAAACACCGACCAGCGCTCCAAAGACTACGGCGAAATCGCACAGACCTTCCGCCCGGGTCACGCTGATATCACCTATCATCAAAAATACGGCCTGCGCGACTATCGCGGCGGCGGGCGCTCCTCGGCCCGCGAAACAGCCGCGCGCGTCGCCGCGGGCGGAGTGGCGCGTGCCGTTCTCAAGGCCCTCGCCCCCGATCTGCAGATCACCGGCTATATGACAACCATGGGCGAGATGGAGATTGACCGGAGCGCTTTTGACTGGGCCGCGATCGAGCAGAATGATTTCTGGATCCCGCAAAGCGCTGAAACAGCCAAGGCGTGGGAAGCCTATCTCACAAAAGTGCGCAAAGACAGAAACTCGGTTGGCGGCGCTGTCGAAGTGGTGGCGCGGGGTGTGCCCGCCGGCATCGGCGCGCCGATCTATGCCAAGCTCGACACAGATCTGGCCGCCGCCATGATGAGCATCAACGCCGTAAAAGGCGTCGAAATCGGCGAAGGCATGGCCGCTGCAAAGCTCTCAGGCACAGACAATGCCGACGAGATTTTCATGGGGCCGAACGGCCCCGAATACAGCTCCAACCATGCCGGCGGAATTCTCGGCGGCATCTCGACAGGACAGGATGTTGTTGTGCGGTTCGCCGTCAAGCCGACCTCCTCGATTCTCACACCGCGCGCCTCGATCCGCCTTGACGGCAGCGCCACAGAGGTTGTCACCAAAGGCCGCCACGACCCCTGCGTCGGTATCCGCGCTGTGCCGGTGGGCGAGGCCATGATGGCCTGTGTGATCCTTGATCATATCCTGCTTCACCGGGGCCAGATTGGTGGCGCCGTGGGCGAAACCCGCGGTCAGATTGGCTGAGATGCTCGCCGTTCTCGGCATCACCCTTCCGATCTTCGCAGCCGTGGCGCTCGGCTATCTCTGCGTGCGCTTCGGCCTCTTCAAACCCGCCGATATGCGCCTCTTCGGCAGCTTCGTGCTCCATATTGCTCTGCCTGCGCTGCTGTTTCTTTCGGTGGCCACGCGCGATGCCCGCGAAGTCTTCAACCTCACCTATATGGCCGTCTTCGCCGCTGGCGCGCTCGCGACAATTGCGGTGTCGTTTACGCTTCTCACGGCGCTCAAAACCTCTCCGAGCCGCCGCGCCGTGGCGATCATGGGCACAAGCTGCCCGAACTCGGGCTTTGTCGGCTACCCGCTGATGCTGCTGGCCTTTCCCGATCTCGCAGGGCAAATTCTTGCGCTCAATATGCTGGTCGAGAACTTTGTGATCATCCCGGTCTGCCTCGTGCTCTTCGAGCTGGCCAAGCCGCAACAGGGCGCAAACATTACCCGCCTGATCGGCCAAATCCTGCTGGGCGTCTTACGCCGTCCGATGGTCATAGCGCTCGTGCTCGGCCTTGTCGTATCGCTGCTCAAGCTGCCCCTCCCCGCCCCGCTCACGCAGACAGCGGGCCTCTTCGCCGCCTCGGCCTCCGCACTGGCCCTGTTCACAATCGGCGGCGCCTTGGTCGGCCTGCCCGTCAAAGGCCACCGCGCTCTGGCGGGCCTCACAGCGGCGGGCAAACTTGTCTTGCACCCGGCCATGGTCGCGCTTGCGCTGGTGGCGGCGGTGGCCCTTGGTCTGCCGCCTCTCAGCAGTGCGCTGGCAACAGCCCTTGTCCTCTCCGCCGCGATCCCGATGTTTTCGATCTATGCGCTGTTTGCCGCCGAACTGGGCCACGAAGGCATGGCCTCGCTTGCGCAGGTGCTCGCCACAGCGGCCTCCTTCCTTACCCTCAGCGGCCTCATGCTCTGGCTCCTATGAGCCGGCTGTGGCAGCCAGCGCCACATCCATAAGCGCCTTGATCTCGTCCTTGCCTGTGCCCGCCACAATGCGGCCAAGCTCTTCCTCACGCTTCATCACAACAAGCGTGGAGCGGCGCGGGATGTTAAGCTCTTTCACCAAAGCGCCCTTGCCGTGCCTGTCCCAATCCACGTTGATGAACGTCACCTTGGCCGCATAGTCGGGGTTTTCTGCCTTGAGCGCGTTGATCACCCGCTCCTGCGCGCGGCAGGTGCTACACCAGTCGGCCTTGAAATCAAGAAAGACAACATCGCCTTGGGCGAGGTGCTTCTTGGCCAACCCCTCGGTGTAATCCTTGGGCATGGCCCACGCGAGGCCGGGGGTTGCGAGGGCGGCAAGGCCGGTGAGGCAAAAGCTGCGTCTGTTCATGAGAAGTCTCCTTGAGCTCAAATGGATACGGAAAGATCAACAAGCCAGGCCGGCATCACGTCCAAAAGCCAGGCGTCAACCATGTGGTGAACATTAAAAAAGAGCGCGAGGCCCACAGCGACAAAGACAGCGCCCATCACAGGCCGCGCCGCGACGGCGAGCTTCAGCATCCGCGCGCGGTTGCGCGTGAGCCATGCGCGCGTGCCATAGCCAAGGCCAATGATGAGCGTGCTCACCCCCAGCGCGAAGAAAACCATGATCAGCGTGGCCAGCCCGAGGCTCTCGCCCTGACTGGCCAGCGCAATCGCGCCGCCCAAGGTCGGCCCGATGCAAGGGCTCCAGACCGCGCCAAGCAGCAAGCCACCCGCAAACTGGCCTTTGAGAGAGCCTTGGTCAATCTCGTTCATCTGCTGATCTGCGCGCGCCGACATCCCCGCCGTTGCGCCCGAAAGCACCATCCCAAAGCGCGGCACCAGCAGCATGAGGCCAAAAGCCACCATCAGCACGGCCCCCGCCTGCGCCACGCTCTGCGCGTCAAGCCCGAGCACGCGGCCAAAAGCGGTGACACCCACGCCCAGAAGCACGAACGAAACACTCATCCCCGCCGCCAAAGCCAGCGGCCCCCTCGGGTTCGCCCCCAGCGCGCCCGCCAGAACAACGGGCAGCACCGGCAAGACACAAGGGTTGATCAGCGTCAACAATCCGGCGGCATATGCGAGTATAAATTCCATGCACCGATTTAGGGCCGCACGGGCGCAGTTGTCACTAAACGAGTGTCTGACGCGGCTTCACGAAGATGTGGGCTTTTGTTTCGAAAGCTGCACCGCAAGAATACCAAAGGCAATGATCGCCACCCCCAGAAAATCATGCCAGTCCAGCGCCTCACTGAGCACCACAGCCGCAATCGCTACGCCGATAAACGGATTGAGAAAGTGAAATGTCGCCGCTTTGACGGCGCCGATCCGGTCGACCAGAAAAAACCAAACCAGCGTCGCCGCCAGCCCCGGCACAAGCGTTGTATAAACAAATGCCAAAACGAGCGGCGTGCTCATGTCCACTTGTGGCGTTTCAAAAGCCATCGCAGCCAGCAAGAGCGCAAAAGACCCGACCAGCATCTGCAAGCCGACAACCATCAGGAAGTTCCCCCCCGAGGTCGCACCGCGCAGCACAAGTGTCGCCGTGGTCAGCGCCAGAACACCGATCAGGCAAAGCCCGAGGCCATAGATATCAACCCCGCCATTCAGCCGCGCCCCCATGATGATGCTCACCCCGATCACCCCCGCAACAAGCCCCGTCAGCGCCAGAGGCTTGATCTTGTCCTTGAAGAAAAGCCAGCCCGCAACAGCCACAAGCAGGGGCATGGTCGAGGCGATAATCGCGGCCAGAGAGGCTTCGATGGTCTGCATGGCGACAAAGTTCAGCCCGAGGTAAAGTGCGTTTTGGCACAGCCCGAAGATGATCGTTGCGCGCCACTGGTTGCGCGTCAGATCCCATGTCTGCCCCATCCATCGCGCCACCAGAACGCCCAGCAACCCGGAGATCAGAAAGCGCAGCGACAGCGCCCAAAGCGGGGAGGCATATTCGACAATGATCCGCGCCGATGTGAAGGCGCTTGACCACATAAAGGCGAAGGCCACGCCCATAAATATTGCTCTGATGTCCACGCGTTTCTCTCCAAATGCAAAAAGGGCCGCCTCTGGGGCGACCCTTTCGTAAACTCGTGAAATATACAAGCGTAAGGCTTAGCCGTTGACGCTGTCTTTCAGGGCTTTCGCGATTGTCATTTTGACAACTTTGTCCGCGTCTTTCTTGATTTGCTCGCCTGTGGCAGGGTTGCGGACCATACGCTCAGGACGCTCGCGGCAATAGATTTTGCCAACGCCAGGAAGGGTCACTGCACCGCCGCCTGAAACTTCTTTTGTGATGATCGCGATGATTGATTCAAGCGCGCCCGTCGCTGTTTTCTTGTCTGCGCCCATTTCTTCTGCAAGTGCGGCGACAAGCTGAGTTTTTGTCATTGGTTTTGTCATTGGTTAGTCTCCTGTATTTGCCCGATTTTGGGCCCCATCACAGCCATATAACTGTATGATGCGTATCAACACAACGAATTGTGGGCCTAAAACAAGCCAAAAACTGCATTTAGAGGCGTTTTTTTGCTGTTATTTGCCTTTATAGGAAGGCCGTTTCGTTAAAACTGCGCAATTTCCGGCTGTGAAGTCTCTCAAGCGGCATCGTCCTCAGAGCCTCCATAGCCTTAATCCCGATCATCAAATGGCGCTCGACTTGGGTTTTGTAAAAGTCGCTCGCCATGCCGGGAAGCTTGAGTTCGCCATGCAACGGCTTGTCAGACACGCACAAGAGCGTCCCATAAGGGACCCGAAAGCGAAAGCCGTTCGCAGCAATTGTTGCGCTCTCCATATCCAGCGCAATGGCGCGGCTCTGGCTGAGGCGCTGCACCGGTCCCTCGGTTTCGCGCAGCTCCCAGTTGCGGTTGTCCAGACTGGCTACAGTTCCGGTGCGCATGAGCCGTTTCAGCTCATATCCCTTCAGCTCGGTGACATCCGCCACAGCCTCCTCCAGCGCGATTTGAACCTCCGCAAGCGCCGGCACAGGCACCCAAACAGGCAAATCGTCATCCAGCACCTTGTCTTCGCGCAGATAGGCGTGCGCCAGAACAAAATCGCCCAGAAGCTGGCTGTTTCTCAGCCCTGCGCAATGGCCCACCATAATCCACGCATGGGGGCGCAGAACGGCGATATGGTCGGTGGCTGTCTTGGCATTTGACGGGCCAACCCCGATGTTCACAAGCGTAATCCCCGAGCCATCGGCGCGCTTGAGATGATAGGTCGGCATCTGGGGCTGCTTCTGGGAGGCTTCCAAAGGCGCGTCGGCTTGGGTGATCTCGGCATTGCCTGTGCCCACAAAGCTGGTGTAGCCACTCGCCGGATCAGCCAGCATGGCGCGCCCGTAGGCCTCGAATTCATTGACATAAAACTGGTAGTTGGTGAACAGAACATGGTTCTGAAAATGCTCCGGGTCGGTGGCCGTATAATGTGCCAGCCGCGCCAGAGAGTAATCCACGCGCTGCGCGGTAAAGGGCGCCAGCGGCCCCGCCACGCCCTCGGGCGGCTGGTGGGTTCCGTTGACAATATCGTCGTTTGTCGTGCTCAGGTCGGGCACATCAAAGACATCGCGCAGGGTAAACTGCGCTGCGCCCTCTTGAGGCACAGAAATCCGCGAGTCATTGGCCACAGCAAAATGGATCGGCATAGGCGTATCCGAATAGCCGATCTCGACAGGCACAGCGTGGTTTTCCAGGATCAGCTCGATCTGCTGAATGAGATAATTGCGAAACAGATCAGGCCGCGTGATGGTCGCCTCATGCCGTCCGGGATGGCTGACATGGCCATAGCTCAACCGGCTGTCAATCTGCGCATAGCTCGTCGTCTCGATCCGGATCATCGGATAGTAAGCCCTGATGCGCCCACCCTCCGGCGCCGCTTTCATCGCCTTGGCAAAGGCCTTGCACAAAAAGTCACAAGACGCCTCATAAAGCGCCTCAAGCTGGGCAACAGCAGCGCGGGCATCATCAAACCGCTGGAATTCTCCCTGATCCGGTGTCACAAATTGCGAAGGCATCGGCCACTCCTCGGCTGATCGTCATGAACCGGCGACGCCGGAGTTGAGCAAGACTCGCACGAAGCCTGCCCATGTTCAAGGAGAGCCGCATGGATTTGGAAACCGTCAGCGCAGAAGACTTCGGTGCCTCTCTCAAAGGGTTCGGCCTCAATCTTCTGGTCCCCGATGTGAAGCGCACGGCTGCCTTTTTAGAGACTGTCTTTGCCATGACGGCCCACCGCCTCTCCGCCGATTTCGCCATCCTGTCCCAAGGCGACACTCTCCTCCAGTTGCACGCCGACAGCACCTATCACTCCAATCCGCTGCTTGGCCTTCTGCCCGAAACCCCGCCGCGCGGCGCGGGCCTTGAAATCCGCCTCTACGAATGCGACCCCGACGCGGCCGCCGCCCGATGCAACGCCGCAGGCGGCACGCTCCTGCAAGCCCCGACAAACAAGCCCCACGGGTTGCGCGAAGCCTATATCCTCTGTCAGGATGGCTACGCATGGGTGCCCTCCCGCCCCCTCACATCAGAAGAGACCAAACCATGAGCGCCCCAAACATGACCCATTGGCAAGAGCGCGTCGATCTCGCCGCCGCCTTTCGCTGGACCGCCCGCCTCAATATGCACGAAGGCGTCGCCAATCACTTCAGCCTTGCGGTCAATGACACAGGCACGCGCTTTCTGATGAACCCGAACCAGATGCATTTCTCCCGTGTGAAAGCCTCTGATATGCTCGAAATCGACGCCAACGACCCGAACACGCTCACAGGCCCGAATGCCCCTGACCCGACCGCATGGGGCCTGCATGGCGGCCTGCACCGCGCCTGCCCCCACGCCCGCTGCGCCATGCACGTGCATTCCATCCATGCCACAGTTCTCGCCGCGCTCGCCGACAGCCGCTTGCCCCCGATCGACCAGAACTGCGCAACATTTTTCAACCGCTATGTGATTGATGACCACTACGGCGGCCTCGCCTTCGAAGACGAGGGCGCACGCTGCGCCGCCCTGTTCAAGGATCCCAAACAAAAGGTGATGATCATGGGCAACCACGGCGTGCTGGTCATAGGCGCGACCGTGGCCGAAACCTTCAACCGCCTCTATTACTTCGAGCGCGCCGCAGAAACCTACATTCGCGCGCTGCAAACCGGCCAAGCCCTGCGCATCCTGCCCGACGAGATCGCCGAGAAAACCGCACAAGAGCTTGAGTCCTACCCCGAACAAGACACCCGTCACCTCGCCGAACTCAAAGCCATCCTCACCGAAGAAGGCTCGAACTACGCCTCCTGATCCTTTTTCTTTCTGAAAATATCCTGGGGGTCTGGGGGCAAAGCCCCCAGCGGGTCGGATGCAAAGCATCCGACCCGCTCCCCCGATCGCTCGTCACTCGGCCGCAAACCAAACTCTGCCTTATAGGCCCGCGCCATTGCGCTGGCGTCCTGATAGCCCGCGCGCAATGCCACTTCCGCCATCGCCAGATCGGTCTCTTTCAAAAGCTTTTGCGCCGCCAGAAGCCGGATACGGCGATACACACTGCGCGGCGCGGCGCCCAGTTCGCGCTTCATACGGGCTTCCAGATCTTTCTGGCTGCGCCCGGTCCGGCGCGCGATGTCGCCGATCGGTAAGGGCTGCTCGATATGCTCCTGCATCAGCCGGATCGCCCGCGCCACGCTGCGCCCCCGCGCCACCGGCACATCCTGCGGCGTGGCCCCGTCAGGGCTCATAAACAAACTCGCCAGCTCAAGCCGCAAAGCCTGCCCGTGGCGCGCGCCAATCCGGTGGGTCATCACATCAAAGGCCGCCTGCGCGCCGGAACAGGTCACGCGGTCCCCGTCTTCTACAAAGCGGGCGCGCTCGACCAGCACCTCGGGGAAGGCCTCCCCAAAGCGCTCAAGCTCCTCCCAGTGAATGGTCGCGCGCCGCCCGTCCAGAAGCCCCGCATCCGCCAAAAGCCAGCTCCCCGTGTCAAACCCCGCCAGAACCGCATAGCGCTGCGCTGCCGCGCGCAGCGCCCGGCGCGTGGCCGCACTCGCATGACGGCAAAACGCGTAGCTCGGCATCACAATCAGCATATCGCCGCCCTGCCCGCTCAGCGCACCATGCGCCGCAACAGACATCCCGCTGGAGGAGGTCGCAGGCGCGCCGCCCAACGTGAGCAACCGCCAGCGATAGAGCGCGCGCCCCGCCAGCGTATTGGCCGCGCGCATCGGCTCGATCGTATTCGCAAGACACAGCCCGGAGAACGCATCAAACAACAGCACGTCAATCTGCTGCGCTGCGGCCTGCTGCACTGCGGCGGAGTGATTCTTCCAAATCTGCATGATTATGTCTAATTCCGCATGATACCTCTCTGCAAGCGCCCTAGACTCGGACCACCCAAGAAAAGGACAGCGCCATGCACTTCGCCCCGACCGAAGAACAACAGATGATCATCGACACCACCCGCGCCTTTGTCGAAAAAGAGCTTTACCCGCATGAGGCGCTCGTCGAACGCACCGGCCATCTGCCAATGGAACTGATCAAGGAGATCCAGCCCAAGGCCATGGCCGCAGGGCTTTACGCGGCCAATATGCCCGAAGAGGTCGGCGGCGCAGGTCTCGATACACTCACCTGGCTGATGTATGAAAAAGAACTCGGCCGCGCCAATTACGCGCTCCACTGGACCTGCGTGGCACGGCCCTCAAACATCCTGCTCGCAGGCTCAGAGGAGCAGCGTGAAAAATATCTTTACCCCAGCATTCGCGGCGAGAAATGGGACTGCCTCGCCATGACAGAGCCGGGCGCAGGCTCCGATTTGCGCGGGATGAGCGCCACCGCCAAGGCAGATGGCGACGACTTTATTCTCAACGGCACAAAACACTTTATTTCTCATGCCGACATTGCCGATTTCGCGATCGTGTTCATGGCCACCGGCGAGGAAGACACCCCGCGCGGCAAGAAAAAACTGATCACTGCGTTTTTTGTCGACAAAGGCACGCCCGGCTTCACCGTGC
>JAHBAN010000096.1 GCA_018500075.1 Flavobacteriia bacterium
GGTGTGCGTGGGTGACATAGTGGGAGGTGGCCCCGGTGAGAAAGAGCGCCGGGCCGCTGAAGCGGGCGTCTATGTCGGGGAAGCCGAGAATTTGGGGCATATTGGCCTCAAGCGCCGCAAGATTGAGCCGCCATTGCTGCGCTTTTACGTCTAGAGACTGGGTGAAAAAGGCGGCGAGCGTCGTATCCTTTACCAGCGGCAGGAGTGCTTCCTGAGCCTCGGCGCGGCTCTGGAGGGCGCCCAGATCAAGCGCGCGCATGGCGTTGATATAGGGCTGTTGGGTATGGGTGTAGGGCACGGGGGCGATGTCGGCCACGGTCAGGCTGTGCACAAGATCGGGGTGGGTCAGCGCCAGAACCATCGCCGCCTTGCCGCCCATGGAATGCCCGAGCACATCGGCGCGCCCCCCCTCTGCGGCGATCACTTCGGCGAGGTCGTCGGCCATGGCGGGGTAGCTGTGATCATCCGAGCGCAGCGAGCTGCCGTGATTGCGCATATCGACGGTGATCACCCGGCGCTCGTCGGACAGGCGCTTGGCGATCACGCCCCAGTTGCGGCCAGAGCCGAAAAGGCCATGCGCGATGAGCAGCGGGGGCTTGGCACTGTCTGTGCCATGGGAGAGACTGTGTAACATATGCGAGTGATACGCCATTTTCCGCAGGAAGGAAAAGGCACAACTGTGAGGGGTGTGACGTGATCGAGCCGAGCCGTTTGAGCGAGATGGAGCGCGAGCTATGTGCGTTGATGGCGGCGCGGCTCGGGGTCGAGCGGCCCGATTTGGCGCAGAGCTTGCGCGCGCTGGGGCGCAGACTTCCCCGGCGGCAGAGGCGGGTCGGCGCAGAGCTGAGCGCGGCGCTGGCGAGGGCGGCGCATCCGCAGCTCTATGCGCAGCTTGACGGGGCCGCGATCCTCAAGGCCTATGGGCGGCTGAAAACCTATCTGGAGCAGATCGACGGGCGCGAACTGAGGCGCCGCCGGTGGATCCGGGCGGGCGCGGCGCTGGCTTTTAACCTTTTGGCCGTGCTGGCCGGTGTGATTGTTGTGTTGCGGCTGCGCGGCTTTGTCTGACGCGGCGGTTGTGGCGGTGGTCGCTGTGGCTGTGGAGAGTGTTGTGGCTGTGGCCGCCACGGCAAGCCAAAGCCCGCGCGAAGCCGCGGGCTTTGGGGCTTGGGCGGGGCGTGGCTCAGCGCGCGTAAGCGTCAGAGAAGCCTGCGCGGCGGGCTGTGGCAACAGCGGCCATCACCTGATCGGATGTGAACGGGCCGGCCAGAACCACGCGGTAGGATTGGCGGCCTTTTTTGAGCGTGCCAAACCGCGCGGGCAGGCCGGCCGCGAGGATCTGTTGCGCGGCGCGATTTGCGTTGGTTTCGACGGCGAAAACCCCGACCTGAACGTAGCGTCCGGCTGCGGCGGGCGTGTTGCGCGACGAGGCGGTCAGGCCCATCGCGGCGTTTTGGTCGTCCATGCTTGTGTAGGGGTAGCGCAGGTCTGGAAAGAGCGGGGTCACCACGCGGCCTGTGTCTTTGATATAGAGCTTGCGCGGGATGGTGCGTGTCCAGATCAGATCGGACTGGCGAATGCCCTCAACGGTCATCCGGGCGCGGTTTGGATTGAGGCGATCATCGTCCCATGCCTTGCGATAGCCCTTGGGAATTTTGCCTCCGACATTTGAGCGCTGCTGTTTGTCATAGACATGACGGGGCACAACACGGGTCTGGCCGCTCTGTGCTTGGTCTGTGGGTGACTTGCCGGACTGGCGGGGGCGGAACAGGCGGAATGGATTGGCGGCAGGCTGTTTGCGGGCTTGTTTCTGGGCCTGCTGCTTGCGTGATGTGGATTGGCTTTGGGTGCCGCAGCGCGCGCGCGGGCCTGAGCCTGCATAGGTCAGGCTGATGCCTTTGAAATTCTGGCAGGTGGTGGCGCTCCGGGCGGTTTGAGCCGGTGTTGCGGCGGGGGCGGGGGCGACTTTGGTCTGCTGGCGCAGGAGGGGCGCTGGCTGTGGTGCGGGCTTTGGCGCCGGTTTGGGCGCGGGCTGAAGGCGGGCTTGTTGCACCTTCGGCTTGGGTTTGGGCGCGGGGCGCGTTGTCGGTGTTGCATCAACCACGCGGGCTTTGGCGGCTTTGGCTGGCGTGGCGGGTGTCACGGGTTTGACTTTGGCCACGGCCGGCTTGGCGGCGGGCTGGGGCGCGGGCGCAGCGACAGGTGCAGAGACGGGCGCAGGCGTGGCGGCCTCGGCGGTTTCGGGGTTTGTGATCTGAACGGGGGCCTTGGCGATCTGGGCCGAGGTGATGTTGGCCTCTGCGCCCGAGAATGTCGGCTTAAGCCCGCAGAGGAGCTTGCGGGAGCGCGAGACACGCGGAATCCAGTTCACGCGGCCATCAATGCCGGCGCGCACATAGGCGCAGCCCTCATTGTCGACGAATTGCTTGCCCTTGAAGGAGCTGGGCGGGTAATTGACCGGGCCTTCCACATCGCGCAGGGCCTGAGCCTGGGCGCTGGAAGGCGGCAGTGAAAGCGGAAGAAAAAGCGGCAGCGACAGAAAAAATGCGCATAGCGCGGCGAAACGTTTCATACTCATACATTGTCCCCACAAGTCTGCGGGAAATATGCCCGATCACCCCAGATGAGTCTAGAAGTGAATACCGAAAATATGCGCTATTTTGTGCCGAACATCCGATCGCCCGCATCCCCTAGACCGGGCACGATATAGCCTTGGGCATTGAGGCAGTCATCGAGCGAGGCGGTGATGATGGGCACATCGGGGTGAGCCTCGGCCATGCGCGCGACGCCTTCGGGGGCGGCCAGCAGGCAGAGAAAGCGGATGCGGCGCGCGCCTGCGGCTTTCAAAAGGTCGATCGCGGCGACAGAGGAGTTGCCTGTGGCGAGCATCGGGTCAACGACGAGCACATCGCGCTCGGCAATGTCTTCGGGGACTTTGAAGTAATATTGAACGGGTTTGAGAGTGGCTTCGTCGCGATAGAGGCCGACAAAGCCGACCCGCGCGGAGGGGATAAGGTGTAACAGGCTGTCCAGCATTCCGTTGCCGGCGCGCAGGATCGAGACCAGCGCGAGTTTTTTGCCCGCAAGATAGGGCGATTGCATGGCCTGAAGCGGTGTCTCGACCTCGCGCATTTCGAGCGGCAGATCGCGGGTGGCCTCATAGGCGAGGAGCTGGGCGATTTCGCCCAGGAGCTGGCGAAAATGGGCCGAGGGGGTGGCTTTGTCGCGCATGAAGCTCAGTTTGTGCTGAACCAGCGGGTGATCAACGACTGTCAGGTTTTGGCTCATCTTGTGTCTCGCTTTCGGTTTGCGCTTGAGAGGAAGCTCACCCCGGATCCGCGCTGATTTAGGCCAAGATGGGCCGCAATCGAGGCGGCGACATCTATCATTTGGCACTGTCCTATCTCACCTTGCCCCGCACCTGCAACCAGAACGGGCACGCGCTCGCGGGTGTGGTCGCTGCCGTGCCATGTGGGATCATTGCCATGATCGGCGGTGACAAGGAGCAGATCATCGGGCTTGAGCGCGGCCAAGAGCGCGCCAAGCTCTTTGTCAAACCATTCAAGATGGCGCGCATAGCCGGCCACGTCGCGGCGGTGGCCGTAATTTGTATCAAATTCGACAAAATTGGCGAAGGTGAGAGAGCCTTCGGGGGCAGATAGGAGGCGGGCGTGGAGGTCTTGCATCAGCTCGGTGTCGCGGCCCTTGCTGGCGGTGTCGATGCCCCTGTGGGAGAAAATATCGCTGATTTTGCCGATGGCGTGGGTCTGGCGGCCCTCGCTTTGCGCCCAGTCGAGCAGCGTCGGGGCGGGCGTCGCTATGGCATAGTCGCGGCGGTTTTTGGTGCGCTCATAGTGCCCTGCGGCACCCCTAAAGGGGCGCGCGATCACGCGGCCAACCTTGAGGGCGTGCAGATCGGGCGCGAGCGCAGCGCAGAGCGCGAGCAGGCGCTCAAGGCCGAAGTGCGCCTCATGGGCGGCGATCTGGAAGACGGAATCTGCGGAGGTATAGCAGATCGGCCAGCCTGTTCTGATGTGCTCTTCGGCGAGGGCGTCAATGATTTTGGTGCCGGAGGCGTGGCAGTTGCCGAGGGTGCCCTCTGTGCCGGCGAGGCGCGCGACCTTGGCGGTCAGATCGGGGGCAAAGGCGGGGGTCGTGTCGGGGAAGTAATGCCACGCCCAAGGCACGGGCACGCCGGCAAGCTCCCAGTGGCCCGAGGGGGTGTCCTTGCCGAGGCTCTGCTCGGTGGCGGCACCAAAGCGGCCTTGGAGCGGCTCTGTCACCGGAAGGGCGAGGCCCGCGGCCAGCGCGATGGCTTGCCGCAGGCCGAGGCGTTCCAGATGGGGCAGCTTGGGAGCCGCCGCCTGATAGATATGGCCCAGCGTGTTTGCGCCTGTGTCGGGCAAAGCGCCGTTGAAGAACCGGGCGGCATCGGGGGCACCGCCGATGCCTGCGCTGTCGAGCACGATAAGGAAGGCGCGGCTCATGCTGTGATCCTTTCCAGCAGGAGCGGCTGTTCGGCGGGGGCTGTGCCGATCCGGGTGGCTTTGAGGACATCGGCTTCGGCGCGGCGGGCGGCGTCTTCGCGGCTGGCGTGGATGCGCGCGATGGGCTGGCCCGCTGCGACGCGGGTGCCGAGCGGGAGCATATCGGAGAGGCCGACGGCGTAATCGATGCTGTCGCTTTCGACCTGCCGCCCGCCGCCGAGAGCGACCACGGCAAGGCCGAGCGCCTCGCCGTCATAGGCCGCAATATGGCCCGCCTGCGGGGCTTTGACCTCGCGGATGATCGTGGCTTCGGGCAGATAGCGCGCCCAGTTGTCGGCAAAGCCGAGCGGGCCGCCCTGCGCTGTGCACATCCGCGCGAAGGCTTCGGCGGCACGGCCCGAGCCGATTGCCGCGTCGATCTGGGCGGCGCCCTCTTCGGGGGTGCTTGCGAGGGCCGCATCGGCGAGGAGCTGACCGCCGAGCGCCACTGTGATCTCGTGGAGCCGCGAGGGCGCGGGAGCGGTGAGGGCGCGCATGACCTCGGATATTTCGAGCGCATTGCCCAGAGAAGGCACCAGCGGCGCGTTCATATCCGTGATCAGCGCGGAGGTCTTGCAGCCGGCGGCATTGGCTGTTGCGACAAGGGCCTGTGCCAGCGCGCGGGCCTCCCGTGGCGTCTTCATGAAGGCACCAGAGCCGCATTTGACATCGAGCACCAGCGCCTCCAGCCCGGCGGCGAGCTTTTTGGAGAGGATCGAGGCGGTGATCAGATCGAGGCTTTCGACGGTGCTTGTCACATCGCGGATGGCGTAGAGGCGCTTGTCGGCGGGGGCAAGATTGGGCGAGGCCGAGACAATCGCGAGGCCGGTGTCCTGCACGGTCTGGCGGAATTGGGCCATGTCGAGCGCTGTTTTGAAACCGGGGATGGCGTCGAGCTTGTCGAGGGTACCGCCGGTGTGGCCGAGGCCACGGCCCGAAACCATCGGCACAAACGCGCCGCAGGCCGCGAGCGCGGGCGCAAGCAGGAGCGAGACGCAATCCCCGATCCCGCCGGTGGAATGTTTGTCAACCACCGGCGCAGGGAGATCCCAGCGGGTGACATCGCCGCTGTCGCGCATGGCGCGGGTCAGGGCGACGGAGTCGTCATGGGAGAGCTTGGAGAGCACCACGCCCATCGCAAAAGCGCCGGCTTGCGCGTCTGAGACGGAGCCGTCGGCCAGACCCTGCGCGAAGCTCGTGAGGGCGTCTGCGCCGATCGGCTGGCTCCGACGCAGCGCGGCGAGAAGCGCGCGGGTGCTGCTCATGCGCTGTCCTTGGCTGTTTCCATATGGGCGTTGGCGAAGGCACCGGGCAGCAGCTCGGCCAGAGTATAGCTGGTTTCGCGGCCCGCTGTTGTGGCGAGAGTGACGCGGGTGTCGGGCGCGCCGAATTCCATCAGCTTCTGACGGCAGCCGCCGCAGGGCGGCACGGGCGCGGGGCTGTCGGCGATGACATAGACCTCGGTGAGCCGGGTTTCGCCGGCGGCGACCATGGCCGCAATCGCCCCGGCCTCGGCGCAGGTGCCTTCCGGGTAGGCGACATTTTCGACATTGCAGCCGGAAAAGATAGCGCCGGAGGCAGCGCGCAGGGCGGCCCCGACCTTGAAGTTGGAATAGGGGGCGTAGGCATTGGCGCGCACGGCGCGGGCGGCATCAGAGAGGGACATGGTGTGTCTTTCGGTTTGTTTTGCGGTATCTTGGGAGAGACGGGTGATGAAGTGCAAGAGAAGATTCGCAGCGCTTTGAAAAGCTAGGCGAAATTTGGCTTCACATTAATTGGTTTAATGTTAAACTACTTTTGAAAAGGCCTTGGGCCGAGGGAGGGATTATGTCGGTTGATAAAAATGAAACAGTCCGCGAAGCGGCGCTGAACTATCATGAATTTCCGCGCCCCGGAAAACTTGAAATCCGCCCGACCAAACCGATGGCCAACGGGCGCGACCTGGCCCGCGCCTATTCTCCCGGTGTGGCGGAAGCCTGTCTCGAGATCGCCAAAAACCCAGCAGATGCAAGCCGTTACACGGCGCGCGGCAATCTTGTCGCTGTGGTGACAAATGGCACGGCTGTGCTTGGGCTTGGCAATATCGGCGCGCTGGCCTCAAAGCCTGTGATGGAGGGCAAGGCGGTTTTGTTCAAGAAATTCGCCGGCATCGACTGCTTTGATATCGAGGTGAACGAGAGCGACCCTGTGAAACTGGCCGAGATTGTCTGTGCGCTGGAGCCGACCTTTGGCGCGATCAACCTTGAGGACATCAAGGCGCCGGATTGCTTTATTGTCGAGAAAATCTGCCGCGAGCGGATGGGCATTCCTGTGTTTCATGACGATCAGCACGGCACCGCTATTGTTGTGGGGGCGGCGGCGACCAATGCTTTGCACGTTGTGGGCAAGACATTTGCGGATATCAAGATTGTCAGCACCGGCGGGGGCGCGGCGGGAATTGCCTGTCTCAACCTTTTGTTAAAGCTCGGGGTGAAGCGCGAAAACGTCTGGCTCTGCGATATTCACGGCCTTGTTTACGAGGGCCGAGAGGAAGATATGAATCCGCAGAAGGCGGCCTTTGCGCAAAAGACGGACAAGCGCACATTGGATGAGGTGATTGAGGGCGCGGATCTGTTTTTGGGTCTGTCCGGGCCGGGGGTGCTGAAGGCGGAGCAGGTCACGCGGATGAGCCGGCGACCTGTGATTTTTGCGCTGGCCAACCCGACGCCGGAGATCATGCCGGACGAGATCCGCGCGGTTGCGCCGGATGCTGTGATTGCGACGGGGCGGTCTGATTATCCCAATCAGGTCAACAATGTGCTGTGTTTTCCGTTTATTTTCCGCGGCGCGCTGGATGTGGGCGCGAGCGAGATCAACGATGCGATGCAGATCGGCTGTGTCGACGGGATCGCGGCGCTGGCGCGGGCGACAACGAGTGCGGAGGCGGCGGCGGCCTATAAGGGCGAGGCGCTCACCTTTGGCGCGGACTATCTCATCCCTAAGCCGTTTGATCCGCGTCTCTCGGCGGTTGTCAGCTCGGCGGTGGCGAAGGCGGCGATGGAAACCGGCGTGGCGACCAAGCCTCTGGAGGATCTGGACGCCTATAAAGAGCGGCTCAACGCCTCGGTTTTCAAGTCCGCACTTTTGATGCGGCCGGTGTTTGACGCGGCGAGCCATGCCTCGCGGCGGATTATCTTTGCCGAGGGGGAGGACGAGCGCGTGCTGCGCGCGGCGCAGGCGATTTTGGAAGAGACAACAGAGCGGCCCATTCTGATCGGGCGGCCCGATGTGATCGAGGCGCGCTGTGAGCGCTTCGGGATCACGGCGAAAGCGGGCAAGGACTTTGAACTCGTCAACCCCGAGAACGACCCGCGCTATCGCGACTTCTGGGGGAGCTATCACGAGATTATGGCGCGCAAGGGTGTGACGCCCGATCTGGCGCGCGCGATCATGCGCACCAACACGACGGCGATTGGCGCGATTGCGGTGCATCGCGGCGAGGCGGACAGCCTGATTTGCGGGACATTTGGCGAGTTTCGCTGGCATCTCAATTATGTGCAGCAGGTTTTGGGCGGCAAGGGGCTGCGCCCGCATGGCGCGCTTTCGATGATGATTTTGGAAGACGGGCCATTGTTTATTGCTGACACCCACGTGCATACGCTGCCGACGCCCGAGCAGATCGCCGAGGCGGCGATCGGGGCGGCGCGCCATGCCAAGCGCTTTGGCGTGGCGCCGAAAGTGGCTTTGTGCAGCCAGAGCCAGTTTGGCAATCAGCCCCACGGCAGCGGCGAGCGCATTCGCGCGGCGATCGAGATTTTGGATGCCAGCCCGCGGGACTTCCAGTATGAGGGCGAGATGAATGTCGATGCGGCGCTTGACCCCGAGCTGCGCGAGCGGCTGTTGCCATCGGGCCGGCTTGAGGGCGTGGCGAATGTGTTGATTTTCGGTCATGCGGATGCGGCCTCGGCGGCGCGCAATATTCTCAAGATGAAGGCCGGCGGGCTTGAGGTGGGTCCGATCCTGATGGGCATGGGCAACCGCGCCCATGTTGTCTCTCCCGGGATCACCGCGCGGGGGCTTTTGAACATGGCGGCGATTGCGGGCACGCCGGTTCAGAGCTACGGGTGAGTATTCAGGCGGGGCTTCGCAAATTTGCAATAATGCCGATATTGGCTGCAAAGATAAGGTTTGCCGGGCTGGTTTGCAAAAATTTGCAGTAATAATTGCAAAATATTTGCGCCAAACTGCCGCGCCAAGTGACTCCTTGCTTGCCTAAGGGTCGGGCGGGCCTTTACCTCTTTTGTCAAAGTGGAGGAGAACACGATGGGCAATGCTGTGGGACAATCTGCGGGCTATACCGCGCTATATGAGGGCTGGAAGGCTGACCCTGAAGCCTTCTGGATGAAGGCGGCCGAGGCGATTGACTGGGACGAGAAGCCCTCAAAGGCGCTGTTTGACAAGGGCGACAATCTTTACGAGTGGTTTGCCGATGCCAAGTGCAACACCTGCTGGAACGCGGTCGACCGCCATGTCGAGGCAGGGCGGGGCGAGCAGCCGGCGATTATCTATGACAGCCCAATCACCCAAACCAAGCGCGAAATTTCTTTTGTGGAGCTGCGCAACCGTGTGGCGACACTGGCGGGGGCGCTGCGCGCCAAGGGGATCGAGAAGGGCGACCGTGTGATCATCTATATGCCGATGGTGCCTGAGGCCCTTGAGGCGATGCTGGCCTGTGCGCGGCTCGGCGCGGTGCATTCGGTTGTGTTTGGCGGCTTTGCGGCGAGCGAGCTGGCTGTGCGGATTGATGATGCCACGCCCAAGGCCATTATTGCGGCCTCCTGTGGCCTCGAGCCGGGGCGTGTTGTGCATTATAAGCCGCTGCTGGATGGGGCCATCGAGATGGCCGAGCACAAGCCGGAGTTCTGCGTGATCTTCCAGCGCGAGCAAGAGGTCGCCGAGCTGACGCCGGGCCGTGACTATAACTGGCACGGGTTTCAATACGGGGTTGAGCCGGCAGACTGCGTGCCTGTGGAGGGCAACCACCCGGCCTATATTCTTTACACCTCCGGCACGACGGGCGCGCCCAAGGGCGTGATCCGCCACACTGCGGGGCATATGGTGGCGCTCAATTGGAGCATGAAGAATATCTACAATGTCGATCCCGGCGATGTTTTCTGGGCGGCCTCGGATGTGGGCTGGGTCGTTGGGCACAGCTATATTGCCTACGGGCCGCTTATCCATGGAAACACCACGATTGTCTTTGAGGGCAAGCCCGTGGGCACGCCGGATGCGGGCACGTTCTGGCGGGTGATTTCTGAACATAAGGTCAAGAGCTTTTTCACCGCGCCGACGGCGTTCCGCGCTGTCAAACGCGTCGATCCGAAGGGCGAGTTTGTCGGGAAATACGACCTGAGCGGCCTCAAGACGGTTTATCTTGCGGGCGAGCGGGCTGACCCTGACACGATTGTCTGGGCGCAGGACCAGCTCAAGGTGCCTGTGATTGACCATTGGTGGCAGACCGAGACCGGCTGGGCTATTGCGGCCAACCCTGTGGGTGTCGAAATGTTGCCTGTGAAGCTTGGCAGCCCTTCGGTTCCGATGCCGGGGTATGATGTGCGCATTCTGGATGAGGCGGGCCATGAGATGCCCGCGGGCGAGCTGGGCGCGATTGCGGTCAAGCTGCCTTTGCCGCCCGGCACGCTGCCCAACCTCTGGAACGCCGAGGCGCGCTTTCAGAAGAGCTATCTCAACACCTTCCCCGGCTATTACGAGACCGGCGATGCGGGGATGATTGATGAGGATGGCTATCTTTATATCATGGCGCGCACCGATGATGTGATCAATGTGGCGGGCCACCGTCTGAGCACAGGCGGGATGGAAGAAGTCCTTGCCTCCCATCCTGATGTGGCCGAATGCGCGGTGATCGGGGTGAGTGACGAGCTGAAGGGGCAATTGCCTGTCGGGTTTGTCTGTTTGTCCAACGGGGTGAACCGCCCGCATGAGGAGATCGTCAAGGAATGTGTGACGCTCGTGCGCGAGAAGATCGGGCCTGTGGCGGCCTTCAAGCTGGCCTGTGTGGTCGAGCGTTTGCCCAAGACCCGCTCGGGCAAGATTTTGCGCGCCACGATGGTGTCGATTGCTGATGGCAAGGCGTTCAAGATGCCTGCAACGATTGATGACCCCGCGATTTTGGACGAAATCAAGGTCGCGCTGCAAAGCATCGGCTTTGCCAAATAGGCTTTGGCTCTGACCCGACAGAGGCCCGCCCGATCTGGCGGGCCTTTTCTTTTGGGGCGGTGTCGTTAAGCTCTGCAACCATAGGGGCGGGAGGCTTTGATGACATCATCACGGATTGCAGGATTTCACAGTTTGAGCCGCGCGGAGCGGCTGGCACAGCTTGTGGCGCTCGGGCTATTGAGCGAGGCCGAGGCCAGGGCACTCGGGCAGGAGGCGGGGCCGCTGGCGGAGCTGGCCGAGAGCCTTTCTGAAAATGTGATCGGGGCGGTGGCTGTGCCGCTGGGGGTGGCGACAAACCTGCCGGTGGACCGCGCGGATGTGCTTGTTGCGGTGGCAACGGAAGAAAGCTCGGGGATTGCCGCTGTGAGCAATGGCGCGCGGGCGTGCCGAGCCTTGGGCGGCCTTGTCACCGAGGCCGACGACCCCTGTATGATTGCGCAGGTGCAGATCACGGGGCTTGCGGAGCTGGCCACGGCCAAAGCGGCTGTGGAGGCGCGGGCGGAGGAGATTGCCGAGCTGTGCAACGCTTGCGACCCGATGCTTGTGCGGCTTGGCGGAGGCTTTCGCGGGCTTGAGGTGCGGATTTGCGGGCCGTTTCTTGTTGTGCATCTGATCATTGATGTGCGCGATGCGATGGGGGCGAATGCTGTGAACACCATGGCCGAGGCGCTGGCGCCCAAGCTTGAGGGCTGGAGCGGCGGCAAGGTGGGCTTGCGTATTCTGAGCAATCTTGCCGACCGCCGGCTTGTGCGCGCGCGGGCGGTCTGGCGGGCCGAAGAGATCGGCGCCGAGAGGGTGCGCGGGATTGTCTCGGCCTATGAATTTGCCGCGCATGACCCCTACCGCGCGGCGACCCACAACAAGGGCATCATGAACGGGATTTCGGCTGTGGCGCTGGCGACGGGCAATGACACCCGCGCACTGGAGGCCGGGGCGCACGCCTTTGCCGCCACCAAGGGGCAGGCGGGCGGCTATGGGCCTTTGAGCCGTTATGGCGTGACGGCAGAGGGCGATCTTTGGGGCGAAATCGAGCTGCCGATGGCTGTGGGGATTGTTGGCGGCGCGACGCGCGCCCATCCGACGGCGCAAAAGGCGCTCAAGATTATGCAGATCACGCGGGCGGACCGGCTGGCGCGGGTCATGGCGGCTGTCGGGCTTGTCCAGAATTTCTCGGCGCTGCGGGCGCTGGCGGGGGAAGGCATCCAGCGCGGCCATATGGGGCTTCATGCGCGCAATCTGGCGATTGTGGCGGGGGCCAAGGGCGCTGAGATCGAGCGGATTGCCCGGCGGATGATCGAGCGGGGGCAGATCCGCGAGGATGTGGCACGGGCGCTCTTGGCAGAGAGCTAGAGCACTTGGCACCGCGGCCCTTCGGGGAGGATATTTGGGGCAATAAAAAAGACCGGACTCAGCGCTGTTGCATTGGCGCAGGTGCGGGCTTAGGCTTGGGCTATGAAACAGGTTCCAAAAGATACCACGGATGAGGCTCTTATTCAGGAGTTTCTGAAAAAGGGCGGCGAAGTGAAGGTGGGCAAGACCAAGCCTGCCAAGCCAGAGCTTGGCCTGAGCAACAACCAGTGGAACAACAAGCTGACCCGTGAAGAAAAGGCGGCGCGCGACAAGAAAGCGTGAGCACTGCGGCGGCGCGCGCGGGTGGCCTTTGGGGCAGCCCCTAGCCTTTGTTTTGGGGCCGTTTTTCGGGCGGTTAGACGAATTGCTCGCGGATCAGGCGTTCTTCGAGACCGTGTTCGGGATCAAACAGGATGTGGTGGGTGATCTCGGGCTGCGAGCGGATCTGAACGCTCGCGATATTGAGAAACGAATTGCTGTCGGCGTCGGCCATGACGGGGCGCTTTTCCGGCTCTGTGACCTCGATCGTCACGGTGGCCGATTTGGGCAGCAGGGCGCCGCGCCAGCGGCGGGGCCGAAACGGCGCGATGGCTGTGAGGGCGAGCACATCAGAGCCGATCGGCAGGATCGGGCCGTGGGCCGAGTAATTATAGGCGGTGGAGCCGGCGGGCGTGGCCACAAGCGCGCCGTCGCAGACCAGCTCTTCCATCCGCAGCCGGCCATCGACCGTGATTTTGAGCTTGGCGGCTTGCGGCCCCATGCGCAGCACCGAGACCTCGTTGATCGCCAGAGCCTCGTGGAGTGTTCCGTCTGTGCAGGTGGCCGTCATGGCGAGCGGATTGATTGTGGTTTCGGCGGCGGCTTTGAGGCGCTCCATCAGGTCGGCTTCGTTATATTCATTCATCAGGAAGCCGACGGTGCCACGGTTCATCCCGTAGACCGGCGCGGGGAGCGCCTGTGTGCGATGCAATGTCTGGAGCATGAAGCCGTCGCCGCCGAGTGCGACGATGATATCGGCCTCTGTCTCGGGGGTCTCGCCATAGCGGCTGATCAGGGCGGCGCGCGCGGTTTGGGCCAAGGGCGCCTCGGAGGCGGTGAAGGCTATTTTCAGGGCCATATTGGGCGCGTCCTCGTTTCCTATAGGCGGCAAGATTACCCTATAAAAACGGCTTGTCCACCGTAGGGGGCCGCTTTTGGCGCGCTGGTGTTGGGATTGGTCGCAATTGGTGTTCCTTTTCGCAAAAGTTTCCAATAGGAAACGCTGGAATCGGAAGTCATTTCATAAGGAAGCACCATGTCTGATAAAGGTTTCTTCACCGAGGCGCTGGCCTCGCGCGACCCCGAGCTTTGGGGCGCTGTGGAAAGCGAGCTGGGCCGCCAGCGCGACGAGATCGAGCTGATTGCAAGCGAGAACATCGTTTCGGCGGCTGTGATGGAGGCGCAGGGCACTGTGCTGACCAATAAATACGCCGAAGGCTATCCGGGCCGTCGCTATTATGGCGGCTGCCAGTATGTCGATGTGGCCGAAGACCTTGCCATCGCGCGGGCCTGCGCGCTGTTTGACTGTGGCTTTGCCAATGTTCAGCCGAACTCGGGCAGCCAGGCCAACCAAGGTGTTTTCACGGCGCTGTTGCAGCCCGGTGACACGATCCTCGGGATGGATCTGGCCTCGGGGGGGCACCTGACACATGGTGCCAAGCCGAACCAGTCGGGCAAGTGGTTTAACGCGGTTCATTATGGCGTGCGCGAGAGCGACAATCTGATTGATTACGATCAGGTTGCGGCGCTGGCCAAAGAGCATCAGCCCAAGCTGATCATTGCCGGCGGCTCGGCTGTGCCACGGGTCATCGACTTTGCAAAATTCCGTGAGATCGCTGACTCTGTGGGCGCGTATCTCCATGTGGATATGGCGCATTTTGCCGGTCTTGTGGCGGCCGGCGAGCACCCAAGCCCCTTCCCCCATGCGCACGTTGCGACCACCACGACGCATAAGACCCTGCGCGGTCCGCGCGGTGGCATGATCCTGACGAACGACGAGGCTCTGGCCAAGAAGTTCAACTCGGCGATCTTTCCGGGGATTCAGGGCGGCCCGCTCATGCACGTGATTGCGGCCAAGGCTGTGGCCTTTGGCGAGGCGCTGCGCCCCGAATTTAAAGACTATATCAAGCAGGTGCGCGCCAATGCGGTCGCCCTGTCAGACCAGCTCATCAAGGGCGGTCTTGATATTGTCACCGGGGGCACAGACACCCATGTGATGCTTGTGGATCTGCGGCCCAAGAAAGTCACAGGCAATATCACCGATGCCGCTTTGGGCCGTGCGCATATCACCACAAACAAGAACGGAATCCCGTTTGATCCGGAAAAGCCGCTGGTGACATCGGGTATCCGTCTGGGCACCCCGGCGGGCACGACGCGCGGCTTCAAGGAAGCCGAGTTCCGCCAGATTGCCGATTGGATCGTGGAAGTGGTGGACGGGCTGGCGGCCAACGGGCCGGAGGGCAATGAGGCTGTCGAGGCCAAGGTGCGCGGCGAAGTGGCCGAGATGCTCAAGCGCTTTCCGCTCTATCCGAACCTCTGAGCTTTGCTGCGCAGTCAATGCGCAGGCATAAGAGTGGAGCTGCGCATGACTGCGCAGGCTACGGATCGCCCCTCGCCGGTATGGCGGGGGGTTTTCTTTTGGCTTGAAAGCGGCGTTGGGGCGCTGTTTTGTGACGCAAAGGGCAAACCCGAGGCGCGGCATTGAGCGCAGGATAGAGCCAGACCAGAGGAGCAAGACATGAAGAGCGGTTTTTCAGACAGTGTTATGGAGCAGGTGCGCGGGCGGTTTGCTCATGTGGAGAGTTGTCCTTTTGAGGGGCGGCGGGTTTTCTTTGAGAATGCCGGCGGGGCATTGACGCTCAACTCTGTGGTCGAGACCTCGGCGAAATTTGCCGCCATTCCCGACAATCAGGGGCGCGCCAACGGGGCGAGCCGGGCACTTGTGGAGCGTATCGAGCGCGCCAAGGCGGATATGGCCTTGATGATGAATGCCCCGGAGGGCGCGGCGGGCGGACAGTTTTTTATGGGCGAGAGCGGCACCGAGCTTTTGTTTCGCCTGATCATGAACGCCTGTCTGGCGCGCAGGGGGCAGGGGCAGGTTTTGAGCGCCTCGCTTGAGCATCCGGCGAGCCGCTCGGCGGCGGCGCGCTGGGCGGCGGAGGCGGAGTTGCACCATGTTGTGATCGCCCATGACGACGCCACCGGCACGATTGCGGCGGCAGCCTATGGCGAGGCTGTGACGGAGGACACGGTTGTCGCGACGATTGTGCACACCTCGCCTGTGACCGGGATGGGGGTTGATGTGGCTGCGGTGAGCCGCGCCATTCGCGCCAAGGCACCGGAGTGTCTGATCATTGTGGACGGGATCCAGCACGCGGCGCATGGCGCGATTGATCTGGCGGCCTATGATGTGGATGGCTATGTGATCAGCCCTTACAAGATGTTTTCGCGGCACGGCTTCGGGCTGGCGTGGATGTCGCCTGTTTTGGAAGCGGTGGCGCATAATGCGCTTGAGGGCGGCCCCGCGCTTAACTGGGAGATGGGCACACGCGACACGGGCGCTTATGCGACGCTCTCGGATGTGTGCGGCTATCTTGAATGGCTGGGCGGGGAAGTCTCGGGCGCCACGGAGCGCCGTGCGCGGATTGTTGCGGCGGGGGAGGCGATCCATGCGCAGGAAAAGGCGCTGAGCGATGCGATGATCGACGGGGTTGGCAACCTTGCGGGCTTGCGCGAGATGGAGCGGGTGACGATCCTTGGCGGGGCTGACAACCCGGCGCGCGAGGGGCTTGTTTCGCTTGTGGTGGAGGGGGTTCCTTCGGCGGAGGTTGTGGAGCGGCTGAATGCGGCGGGGATCCGCACGCATCTGCGCAAGGCCGACCATTATTCGGGCAATATCCTGACGCCGCTCGGGCTTGAGGGCTGTGTGCGGGTGTCGATGTGTCATTACAATTCGCTGCAGGATGTGAGCCAGTTTCTGGCTGTTATGAAAGACATCGCCGAGTAGGGGGCTTTTTTTGGCCGGTCTGTTTCGCTTTTGCTTTGCAAAAGGCGACCCGCCGGGGGACGCTGTCCCCCGGACCCCCTGGGATATTTCTGGAAAGAGGATGCAAAGGGGGGCGTGACGCCATGGTAGGGGCTGTTGTTTTTGACCTTCGGGGCAGGACACGGTGTAGTGCTATTGAGTGGGGTGCGTGAGGAGGCGGAGATGCGGCTGACAGTGGATGGCAAGATCTATGATCTGGATGTGGAAGGCGAGATGCCTTTGCTTTGGGTATTGCGCGACGAGATCGGGATCAAGGGTGTGAAATACGGCTGCGGGATTGCGGCCTGTGGCGCTTGCACGGTGCATATTGACGGGGAAGCTGTGCGCGCCTGTCAGGTTGCGGCGGAGGATGTCTGGGGGGAAGTCACCACGATCAACGGGCTGGGCAGCCCGGAGGCGATGCACGCGGTTCAGGCGGCTTGGGTGGCGCATCAGGTGGCGCAATGCGGGTATTGCCAGTCCGGGCAGATGATGCAGGCGGCGGCATTGCTGGCCGAGGTGGCGGCGCCGAGTGACAGCGAGATTGACGAAGCGATGCGCGGCAACCTTTGCCGCTGCGGGACCTATCCGCGGATCAGGGCGGCTGTGAAGACGGCGGCCAAGACGCTGGCGGGGGGCTGAGAGATGGGCGAGGATAAGACAGGCAAGACGGAAGCGGGCAAGGCGGAAGCGGGCAAAACGAGAGCGGGCCGGGTCAAGACGATTGCGCGGCGGTCGTTTCTCATCGGCTCGGCGGCGAGTGTTGGCGGTGTGGTCTTTGGGGTGTGGCGCTACAAGACGCCTTATGCCAACCCGCTTGAGGGCGGTTTGAGCGAGGGCGAGGCGGCGCTGACGCCCTATGTGAAGATTGACACAACCGGTGTGACGCTGATCACGCCACGGGCGGATAAGGGGCAGGGCGCCTACCATGTGCAGGCGGCGCTGATTGCCGAGGAGCTGGATGTGGATCTTGCGGCTGTGAGGGTCGACCCCGGCCCGCCGGATCGCGCCTATTGGAACACGGCGCTGGCGCCCGAGGCGGCGGAGTTCAGCGCGCCGCAGGAGGGCTTTATGCGCGAGGCTGTGACGGGGGTTCTTGGCTCGGTGATGAAATTTGCCGGGATGCAGATCACCGGTGGCTCGACCACTGTGCCCGACGGTTTTGTAAAGCTGCGCGCCGCGGGGGCGAGTGCGCGCGAGACGCTGAAGCTGGCGGCGGCGGGGCGGCTGGGTGTGGCTGTGGAGCATTTGCGCACCGAAGCGGGGCGGGTTATTGCGCCCGATGGGCGGGCGATTGGCTATGAAGAGCTGGCCGAAGCGGCGGCCGCGCTCGACCCTGTGCAGGATGTGGCGCTGCGCGCGCCCGAGGACTGGCGCTATTTGGGCCAGCCGATGCAGCGGCTGGATGTTCTGGCAAAGTCTACGGGGACGCAGGCCTACGGGATTGATTTTGAGATTGAGGGTATGGTCCATGCGGCCGTGCGGCTTGGGCCAGCGCAGGGCGGGGGGCTGCAAAGCTATGATGCCAGCGCGGCTCTGGCCATGCGCGGGGTGCGTGGGGCCTACCCTGTGAGCGGCGGTGTGGCTGTTGTGGCCGACAACACCTGGCGCGCGTTTCAGGCGGCCGAGGCCATTGAGGCCAGATGGCACGCGAGCGCCATGCCGGCGCGGATGGAGGATCACTGGGCCGCGCTTGAGGCGGCTTTTGGGACCGAGCAGCAGGACAGCCGTGTGCGCGATGATGGCGATGTGGAGGCGGCTTTGGCGCAGGGCGTGGCCGTGACGGCGCGCTACCGTGCGCCCTATCTGGCGCACGCGCCGCTGGAGCCTGTGAGCGCCTGTGTGCGCGTGACGCTGGAGCGGGTGGATGTCTGGACGGGGACGCAGATTCCGCGGTTTGTGCAGGCCTCTGTGGCGCGGATTGCGGGGATGGCGCGCGCGGCGGTTCATGTTCACGTCTTGATGATGGGGGGCAGTTTTGGCCACCGTCTGGAGGATGATGTGGTGCGCCAGGCGGCCGAGGTCGCGGTGCAGATGCCCGGCGTGCCTGTGAAGCTCACCTACAGCCGCGAAACCGATATGGCGCATGATTATACCCGCCAGATTGCTATGGCAAAGATGCGCGGGACGGTGAAGGAGGGGCGTGTGGAGGCTTATGATCTGAGCATCGCGATGCCCTCTGTGATTGTGAGCCAGATGGGGCGGCAGGGCTTGAGCGTTCCGGGGCCGGACAGCCAGATTGTGGCGGGGGCCTTCGAACAGCCCTTTGCGATCCCGCATCATCGGGTGACGGGATATCGCGCCGAGCCTTTGGCCCCCATCAGCTCATGGCGCTCTGTCGGGGCTTCGACCAACGGGTTTTTCTACAACCTCGGGCTTGACGAATTGATCGAGGCGGCGGGGGCGGACCCTCTGGAGGAGCGGCTGCGGCTGGCGAGCGACCCTCTGGCGCGCAAAGTGCTGGAGGCCGTGGGCGAGATGTCGGGCTGGAACGGGGCCGGCTTGGGGCCGAGGCGCGGGCGCGGCATCGCTTTGACGCGCTCTTTCGGGGTGCAGTGTGCCGAGGTGGTTGAGGTGACGGACACGGACGAGGGCATCAGGATCGACAAGGTCTATGTGGCCGCCGAAGTGGGGCGGGTGCTCGACCCTGTGACGTTTGAAAACCAGGTGCAGGGGGGCGTCATCTGGGGGCTGGGCCATGCTATGAATTGTGAGATCACCTATGAGGGCGGTGTGGCCGAGCAGCAGAACTTTGACAGTTTTGAGGGGATGCGTCTGAGCCAATGTCCCGAGATTGTGGCTGTCTCTTATACACATCT
>JAHBAN010000027.1 GCA_018500075.1 Flavobacteriia bacterium
ATAGGCTTTCATCTGGGCCGAGAGGTAGCGGTGCTTTGAAAACAGATGCGCGCCACGCTTGCGGCGCAATTCGAACTCCCAGGCTTTGGACGGGTCAAAGAAAATGACCGCCTCAACGCCCATGCAGCCGTTTTTGGTTCCGCCAAAAGACACGGCATCAATGCCTGCTTTCCATGTCATCTCTGCCGCGGTGCAGCCCAGAGCGGCCTGAGCATTGGCAAAGCGGGCGCCGTCAAGATGCACCCCAAGGCCAAATGATTTTGCCACATCGGCCAGAGCCTTCAGCTCGGCGAGGCTATATACGGCGCCGCGCTCTGTCACTTGGGTGATCGAGACGGGGCCGCGCTGTGGGCCGTGCACACCACGGGTCTCTTCGGCCTCGATGGCGGCGCGCAGGGTCTCGGGCGTCATCATGTCTTGGCTGCCGACGAGGGTGAGCTTGGCCCCTGAAGAATAGAACTCGGGTGCGTTGCACTCGTCTTCGTGAATATGGGCGGTGGGCGAGCAGAAGACGGTTTCATAGGGCGCGCACATCGTGGCGAGCGCCAGAGCATTGGCGGCTGTGCCTGTTGCAACAAGGAAAACCGCGGCCTCTGGAGCTTCAAAAAGGGTGCGGATGTCAGAGCGCACTTCGTCCATGATCGTATCGGCGCCATAGGGCATGGCATAGCCCGTATTGGCCGCCATGATCGCTTCCATCACTTGGGGGTGTGCGGGGCCTGCGTTGTCGGATGCAAAATACATTAGGTTGGCTCCTCAATGATATGGTCTTCCCAGTCGTCTTCGGAAATTTCAAATTCGGGGACAGTTTTGTGCTGCATGGAGACGCCAGCCGCATGAACGCTTTGGGCTGTGCCGCTGATCAGCGGGTGCCAGTCATAGAGCGGCTTGCCGTCCCAGAGCAGCTTGTAGGCGCAGGTTGCCGGCATCCAGTAAAGATGGCTTTCCAGCGTTGCGGGCTTGAGGCTGATGCATTCGGGCACAAACTGGTGGCGGGTGTCGTATTGGGCGCAGCGGCAGCTTGTGTCATCAAACAAACGGCAGGCAACGCGGGTGAGGGCGACTTCGCCTGTGTCTTCGTCCTCGAGCTTGTTCAGGCAGCATTTGCCACAGCCATCGCAGAGCGCCTCCCATTCCTTGGCCGACATCTCCTCGAGCGTTTTGTGCTCCCAGAATCTGGCGGGCAGGCCCTCGCGGGCGATCGGGTCTTGCGGCTCGTTCATAGCGCGCTCAAGAGGGCGCGTGCCCTGTCGCAGTCGGCGTGCATCTGGGCAATGAAGGCCTCAAGGCTGGCGAATGTTTCTTCCGGGCGCAGATAGTCGACCAGCGCCACGGAGAGGGTTTCGCCATAGAGATCGCCTTTGAAATCAAAAAGAAAGGTCTCCAGATTGGGCGTGTTTTCGCCAAACATCGGGCGCGTGCCGAGAGAGGCTGCGCCTGTGTAGTGACCAGCGTGGGGGCCTGTGAGCACATCGACCTGAACCGCATAAACCCCGAGACGGGGCAGGTGCAGCCCGCTGACATCCATATTGGCGGTGGGAAAGCCCAGCTCGCGGCCACGCTTTTCGCCATGAAGCACCGCGCCTTCGAGCCTGTGCCAATGGCCGAGCATGGCCGCAGCATCTTGGGGGCGGCCTTCGCTCAGGGCGGTGCGAATGGCTGTGGAGGAGACTTGTGCGCCCTGTGTTTCCAGCAGTGGCGCAATGCTCACATCAAAGCCGAACTCGGCCCCGAAGCGGACAAGATCGGCGGCTGTGCCGGCGCGGGCCTTGCCAAAGCAGAAGTCCTGCCCGATCACCACCTGCGACAGGCCGAGGCCATGGCCGATAACATCGCGGGCGAAGGCTTCGGGGGTGAGGGCTGCAAGGGCCGCATCAAACGGAAGCTCATAAAGATGTGTGACCCCGAGTTTGGCCAGCCTGTTGCGCCGCGCCACGGGACTCATCAGGCGAAAGGCCGCGGCCTGAGGGGCGAAAAAGGCGCGCGGGTGTGGCTCAAACGTCAATACGCCAAGCGGCGCACCGGTTTGTTCGGCTGTGGCGCGGGCAATGTCGATCACCGATTGGTGGCCCAGATGCACGCCATCGAAATTACCGATGGCCGCGGCTGCGCCACGATCGGCTGGCAGGGTGTTATGATAGGAGTGGATCACACGCATATCGCTTGGGTAGCCTCAGGGGCGGCAAGGCGCAAGAGGCTGCGAGGCTTTCAGACGCCTTGGGGGATCATTGGCCGATCATCGCGCCAGAGCGCGGGTGTTGTCTGTCTGTGGTGGCGCCGTGTTTTGGCGGGCGCGGGCGCTTTTTTAGTCGAATTTTCCGGAGGGCGCCAAAACGGTGGCTTCGCCGATCAGAACTTTTTTGCCATTCACCAAGCAGCGGGTTTCGAGCTGAACTCGGCGTTTGGCAACGTCGATCCCGATCACTTCGACTTCGGCGAGGACGGTGTCGCCCGGACGCACCGGACCCAGAAACTTGAGAGACTGGCCCATATACACCGTGCCGTGGCCGGGGAGCTGTTCGCCGATCACCGCCGAAATAAGGCCCGCTGTGAGCATACCATGGGCGATACGGCCCTCGAAAATAGTGTCGCGCGCATAGTCGTCATCCAGATGCACAGGGTTTCTGTCTGTTGAGACCTGAGCGAACATCTCGATGTCTTCGTCGGTCACGGTTTTGCGCAAATGGCGCGTCATGCCCATTTCGATTTCTTCGATGGTGATGGTTCCGCGGGGCAGATTGTCCAACATTTAGCCCTCTCTCTCGTTCGGCGGCTGATTGCTCTTGAGGGTAACATTATGGATAATGAAACCTCAATATTGAAACATAATTACTTTGCAGTCGCAGAAAGATCAAGGGAAAATCTTGAGAGCCGGCATGATTTCAGCTCTCAATCCCCCACCAGCCGAGCGTATTGGCAAGATGTTTGTGGATGGCCTCTTGGGTGGCGCTGATGTCGCGCGCCTCAAGGCCCGCCAGAATGGCGAGGTGCTCGCGCATGGCCGAGACGATTCGAGCAGGCAGGAAGGCGCGGGAGTTCTGGATGATCGCGATGCGATCGCGGTTTTCGGCGTAGAGCTTGGCGCAGAGCCGGGAGCCGATGCCTGCGGCCAGCATATCGTGGAGGGACAAATCTGTCTCAATCGCGCGGGACGAGAGAGTCGGGCGGGCGTCTTTTTGGGCCAGATCGAGCAGGGCCTCATGGCGGGCGCGCAGGCGGGCGATGGGCATATCGGCACCGGTTTCAATCAGCCGGCGCGCGCCCTCGCAATCAAATATGGCGCGCAGCTCAAGGCACTCGCGTGTCGTTTCGGGGCCGGCATCCATCACCATGATGCCGCGTTTGGGCACAACAGACAGCAGCCCTTTGGCCTCGGCTTTCTTAACCGCTTCGCGAACCGCGGCAATCGGCATGGACAGGTTTTCCACCAGCAAAGGCATTGACAAAAACGCACCGCTGGCCAGCTCCCCGCTGCGCAATTGGGAGAGCAGGGCCGCATGGGCGAGGTCGGTTTGCAGGCTGGTTTTTGCAGTCAACATGGCGGTCTTTCTGGGCAGAGGGGCAGGCGGCAAGCTCTATGTAGGGTGTGCTGATTGGTTTGCAAATCAATAAACACTTATTTGTTTTCCCGATATATCTGCCAGACGAAATTTCTTCTAACATATTACATACTATTTTTGGCTAAGTCGATTGGAAGACTGAGCTGAATGACCAAACGCCCCTGAGGCGGGGCACAAAAAACCACATGGGACAGAAACAGGAGGTCACTATGGAAACGTCTGAAGCGCATGGCGCACAAGGGGATCACGACACGCTCAATCCCGTAAGCAAAGATCAAAAAACATGGGGCTGGTTTGCGATATTCAACATTTGGGCGAATGATGTTCAGTCGCTCTTTGGCTACACGTTGGTGGCTTCGCTGTTCATCTCTTTCGGTGTCAGCGGGTGGACGGCTTTCACCGCATTGATCGCGGCGGGGCTGTTTGTGATGTTTCTTGTGAACCTCTCCGGCGCGGCCGGTGAGAAATATGGTATTCCTTATCCTGTGTTTGCGCGTGCCAGCATGGGCACGGGAGGCGCAAAGCTGCCGGCCGTGTTGCGGGCGGTTGTTGCGGTGTTCTGGTATGGGGTGCAGGTCTATTTCGCTTCAACGGCGGTTGCGCTCTTGATCCGCTCTGTCACGGGGCTGGAGCCAGGCGCAGAGATGCTCGGTCTGGACGGCGTCGACTGGCTGTCGTTCCTCATTGTTTGGGCCTTTCACATTGTTATCTTCTGGCGTGGAATGCAGTGGGTCGAAGGGTTCCTGAACTTTGCAGGCCCGTTTGTCTATGCGGTGATGATCGGGCTGGTCATTGTGCTTTGGGTCAAGTCGGACGGTATGCTTCTGAGCGAAGCCCGCACGATCTTTGCCAACCCTGAAGGCACTTGGGGCACCGAGATAGCCGGTTTTGTCGCCATTGTCGGCACGATGGTGGCGTATTTTGCGGCTGTGATGATCAACTTTTCGGACTTCTCGCGCTATGCGGAAAGCAAGGCCGCCATGAAAAAAGGCAACCTTGCCGGGCTGCCGCTCAACATGATCCTGTTCTCGGCTCTTGCGCTTCTGACAACAGCCGGCGCGGCCGTGGTCTATGGGGAGCAGCTGATCAATCCGACTGATATTGTCGCGCGCACGGACTCTGTTTTGCTGGGCGTTATTGCTGCGATCACGTTCTTCGCCGCGACGGTGGGGATCAATCTCGTGGCGAACTTTATTCCGGCTGTAAACGGCATTGCCAACCTTGCGCCCAAAAAGATCGGGTTCCGTATGGCGGGGCTGATCACCTCGGGCTTTGCTCTGGTCATTGGCGGGCTTTGGACGGCGTTTATCAGCGAAGTGGGCATTGGCGGCTTTGTAAACACGCTTGGGGCCACGCTGGCGCCGCTTTATGGTATTTTGATCGTGGATTATTATCTGCTGCGCCGTGAAGAACTGAACCGTGATGATCTCTACAATATGACGGGCGGCGAATACCATTACACCAATGGCTGGAACACCACGGCGCTTGTGGCCTTTGCGATTGCGGCGGTCTTCTCTGTCGCGACTGTCTGGGGGCCGGCTCTGGGGGGGCTGAGCGGTTATGCCTGGGTGATCGGTGCGATCCTTGGCGGTCTTATCTTCTTCGCCATGAGCAGCGGAAAACGCTAAACATATCCTCCTCCGAAGACTGTATCGGCCCGCCTTGTGCGGGCCGTTTTTTTGGGCCGGTTGTGGGCAAGGGGCCGGCGTGCTTTAGCGCAGGCGGCCAATGGCGTAGGTGGGGGTGACCCTTTCTTTGGCGACAAAGGCGTCAAGCGCTGCGGGGTCGGGCTGGTCTTGTGTTTTGGTTTCGGCGGCGGCCAATCCGCCTGTTATGAACAGCGAGTCGATGTCTTCGCCCTGAGCGCCTTGGATATCGGTGTGAATGCCATCGCCAATGGCGAGAATGCGCGAGCTGTCGACCTTGCTTTTCAGGCTGGCGAGGCGACGGCGGGCCAGATCATAGATCGGCGGGTGCGGCTTGCCAAAATAGAGGCTTTCGCCGCCCATTTCGGTATAAAGCGCGGCCAGTGCGCCGGCACACCACTCACGCACCTCGCCACGATCCACAACAATATCGGGGTTGGCGCAGAGCAGCTTGAGGCCCTTTTGCTTGGCATAGAGAAAGTCGGCACGGTTGATTGCCGGATCGGCCATCGGGTCAAACGGGCCGCAGCAGACGATGCCTTCGGCCTCCGCGAGCGGCACGCGGGTGATGGGGGCGGGGGTGTCGATGATTTCGAGCGGCTCAAAAAAGCCGGCATCGCGCGCCCATTCGCCCATGAAAAAGACCTTCTCCCCGACCATGCCACGAAACAGGGCGGCGCGGGCAGAATCGCCCGAGCTGGCAATGCTGTCATAGGCGTCTTCGGGCACGCCGAATTGGCCAAGCTGGGCCGCAACGCCTTCGCGGGGTTTGGGAGAGTTTGTCACGAGGATCACAAGGCCGCCTGAGGCGCGGTAGGCTTGAAGCGCGGCAACGGCCTCGGGGTAGGCTGTGACGCCGTCATGAACGCACCCCCAGAGATCGACAAAAAGCGCATCATACTGCGCGGAGATTTCGCTAAGGGCGGGGATAATGCGGGTCATGGCTGTGCTCCTGTGTTGGCGCGGTTATGGCAGGGGGGCGCAGACATTGAAAGAGGGCGCTGCCTGCGCGGGCGCTGGCCGACATAGGGCGGCTCAGGAATTTGGCGGGCCGTAGATGATCGTCAGCAGGGCGGGCAGCCACAGTGTGATCTGTGACAGCAGAGCCGCCAGAAGCAGGCCGCAAAAATTGACCCAGATGGCCCGGTTGAGCTTTTTGTTGAAGGGATGCGGCGCTTTTTTGTGATTGAACAGCACTTGCCCCAGTTTGAGGCCGGGCCAGCCCCCGAACAAGCCAAGCGACAAGAGGTGGATTTCGCGGAGTCTCATATAGCCCAGACGCGCGCTTGCCTTATCCCAGCCGAAAGCTGCGAGGGTCACGCTATTGAGCAAGAGGGCGTATTGGGCGAGCACCAGCATGGGACTGAGGAGCGCCGCTTCGGGCGCTCCCTTGAAGGCTTACAGCGCGAGGCTCGGGATGATCTGTTTTTTGCGGCTCATAATGCCCGGAAGGACAACCGCATCGCCAGAAACAGTCGCGCCAAAGCTTTTCTCGGCGACTGTTTTGACCAGATCATTTGGCACAAGCAAGGTGGCTTCTTCGTTGAGAATATCCACCACAAAGAGCAGGACCTGCTCAACGCCGTCCTCTGAGGCGACAGCCGGCATGGCGGCCATCAGGCTTGCTTTGCGGCTGAGCACGGTGTCGGGCGCGGTTGTTTCGAGCACGGAGACGCGGAATTTTGTGCCTGCGACTTCGTATTCTTTGCTGTCCATGCGCAGAAGCTCGGCGTCTGTGAAGGCTGAGACATCTGATTTTGCGGCAAACATTTCGGCGGCGTAGGTCGGGATGTGAAGCCCCAGATCGCCGGCGAGCTGCTCTGCCACGGCTTTGTCATGGGCTGTGGTTGTGGGCGAGCGGAACGCGAGCGTATCGCTGAGGATACAGGTCAGCGCTGTGCCTTTGGCCCACTCGGGCATCTTGGCGGCGTCATCGCCCATCAGGTCGATCATGATGGTGGCGGTGCAGGCGAGCGGGCGGATTGTGATGTCGATCGGGCCTTTTGTTTCGAGGCCGCCCACGAGCTTGTGGTGATCAATGATGGCTTGCACATCGGCGCCGTTCACGCCGGCGGGCAGCTCGGCGGGATTGTTTGTATCGACGATCACGCAGGGCTGGTTTTCGTCCAGATCGGTGATGATGCGGGGTTTTGGCAGATCCCATTTCTGAAGCAGGAAAGCCGCTTCTGTATTTGGCTCGCCGAGCAGCACGGCTTCGGCGCTCTGGCCTTTGACCTCATTGAGATACCACGCCCAGAGAATGGGCGAGCCTGTGCTGTCGGTGTCGGGGGATTTGTGGCCCAATACGAGGGTTGTCATCAAAACTGCTCCTGAGATTACGCTGATTTGCCGGCCTTATAAGCCGCGGATGTGGGCTTGTCACGAGGGGACGCGCGGGGCAAATTGCCTCTCATGGCAAAGATAAAAGAAACCGAGCTTTATGCGCCCGTGAAGGCCTATCTGGTGGCGCTGGGCTATGAGGTCAAGGGCGAGGTGGGAGCGGCTGATGTTGTGGCGCGGCGGGGCGGGGATGCGCCGCTGATTGTGGAGTTGAAAACGGGGTTTTCGCTTCAGCTGATGCATCAGGCCGTGGCGCGGCAACGGATCAGTGACAGCGTGTATGTGGCAGTGCCGCGCTGGAAAGGGCGCGCGGGCTGGAAGGCGTTCAAGGCCAATGTCGGGCTGTGCAAGCGGCTTGGCCTCGGGGTCTTGTCGGTTGATCTTGCCGCGGGGGCTGTGCAGGCCCATAGCGACCCGGCGCCGTTTCAGCCGCGCAAGTCAAAGCCCAAGGCGGCGGCCTTGATGCGCGAATTCGAGGCGCGTGAGGGGGATCCGAACCAAGGCGGCATGACCCGCGCACCTATTGTCACGGCGTATCGTCAGGAGGCCGAAAAATGTGCGCGCTATCTCGCGAAGCATGGCCCCTGCCGCGGGCGCGATGTGAAAGACGCGACAGGGATCGCCCGCGCGACCGCTATGATGCGCTCAAACCACTACGGCTGGTTTTTGAGGCCCGAGAAGGGCGTTTATGCGCTCAGCCCGGCGGGGCAGGCGGCGCTTAACCTTTAGCGTGATCTTGCGCTTGTGGTTTTCTCAGACATGGGTAAACTTTGAAGCTGTATATTTTTTTGGAGCTGCCCCAATGACCAGTAAATCGTTTTCCGCCTTTGCCGTTGCCATCGCAATGATCATTAGCCTCTCTGCTTGCAGCGCAGATTACTCTGACAACGAAAATCTTGTGCAGGTTGAGATCAGCGAAGCCTCTTATCAGAATCTATACGGCGGCTCTGTGAACACCTGTGACGACGTGGCGGGCGACGCCTGCAACTGATCGCGGGGCGGGCGGGCTGTTCAGGCTTTTGTCCGGATAAACTCTGACACGATCCGAACGATTTCCGGCGCAAGCAACGGGGTTATGATATGCCCCATGCCTTTGATCGGATGATAGGTGCTATCGGGGATATGCGCTGCGATCTCGGCGCCGAGCGCGGCGGGCAGCAGCGTGTCATCAAGCCCGTGGATCACACAGCAGGGCAGGGCGAGCGCTTTGAGGGCTGGGCGTCTGTCGGGGGCTGCCAGAGTTGCGAGAAGCTGGCGATTGATTCCGGCGGCTTTCGGGCCGCCGCGCAGGTAGGCGGCCTTGGCTTGTGCGCGGATGAATGCCTCGGTGGCCGGGTAGCCCGGGCTTCCCCAGAGGCCGTATTCCGCGACGAGCGCGTCTTGGGCGTCGGCAAGGGAGGCATCATTGTGTGCGACAAGCTTTGGCAAAAGCTCGGCAAGGGCACCGCGTTCGACGAGCGGGCGGCACGTGCTCATGACGATGGTGCTGGAGAGCAAGCGGTCGGCGTGATGGAGGGCGAGCAGCTGGGCGATGGCCCCACCCATGGATATTCCGAAGATATGGGCCTGCCCGATCTTGAGCGCATCCATAATTCCGATCACATCCTCGGCCATGTCGCACAGTGTATAGGCGCTGGGGAGGGGCGCGCCCTGCGCGGCGGCGGCGATAATCTCTGCGGCCTCTGAGGGCACGCCTGCCTGATCAAACCGCTGGGAGAGGCCGACATCGCGGTTGTCAAAGACCAGCGTGCGAAAGCCTGCGGCGACAAACCCGTTGATCAGGGTGTCGGGCCAGTGAACCAGCTGGGTTCCCAGCCCGCGAATGAGGATGAGGGCGGGATTGGCCGGGTTGCCGTGTTCTTGCACCTCTAAGGAGATGCCATTTGCTTTGATCTGCATGGGAGCCTCATGATCGTTTGAAAAAGGCTATGCGCTGGGCGCGAGGGAGGCAAGAGAGGCCTTGACCTGAGGGGCGTGGGCTGAGGGGCGTGACCCTGAGTGAGGCTTTGGCAGGAGCACCGGCGGGGCATCTGCGGGGGCGCGGCGGGACGGCTTGGTGCGCCTCGGTAAATTTTCACAGAGCCTCTCCTTGACTCACCTGCCAAGCGACCTTAGCTATGCCGCGTTGGCACTCGCATGGGGTGAGTGCTAATACCCGATTGAAACGGGTCTGAATTGAAACTCAAGCGTAAGGAGCCTCGAGAGATGGCATTTACACCGCTTCACGACCGCGTTGTCGTTCGCCGCGTAGAAGGCGAAGAAAAAACAGCTGGCGGCCTGATCATTCCCGAAAGCGCAAAAGAAAAGCCTGCTGAAGGCGAAGTTGTTTCCGTTGGTGCAGGTGCACGTGACGAAGCCGGCAACCGCGTTGCTATGGACGTCAAAGCGGGCGACCGTGTGATGTTTGGCAAATGGTCCGGCACAGAAGTCACGATCAACGGCGAAGAGCTTCTGATCATGAAAGAATCCGACATCATGGGCATTATTGCCTAACTGTCCCCCCGAAATTCTAAATAGGAGCAAACTATGTCAGCTAAAGACGTAAAGTTTGGAACCGACGCCCGCAACCGGATGCTCAAAGGTGTGAACATTCTTGCCGACGCGGTTAAAGTTACTCTCGGCCCCAAAGGCCGCAACGTTGTTCTGGACAAATCGTTCGGCGCACCGCGCATCACAAAAGACGGTGTATCTGTCGCCAAAGAGATCGAGCTTGAAGACAAGTTCGAGAACATGGGCGCGCAGATGGTCAAAGAAGTGGCCTCACGCACCAATGACGAAGCCGGCGACGGCACAACAACTGCGACAGTTCTGGCGCAAGCCATTGTCAAAGAAGGCATGAAATCAGTCGCCGCGGGCATGAACCCGATGGACCTGAAGCGCGGTATCGATCTTGCGACAAGCAAAGTTGTAGACGCGATCAAAGCCGCCGCACGCGACGTTTCAGGCACAGATGAAGTGGCCCAAGTGGGCACGATCTCGGCCAACGGCGAGCGCGAAATCGGCCAGCAAATCGCAGATGCGATGCAAAAAGTCGGCAACGAAGGCGTTATCACTGTTGAAGAGAACAAAGGTCTGGAAACAGAAACCGTTGTTGTGGAAGGGATGCAGTTTGACCGCGGTTACCTGTCACCTTACTTCGTGACAAACCCTGACAAAATGGTTGCGGAACTCGAAGACTGCCTCATTCTCCTTCACGAGAAAAAGCTGTCATCGCTGCAAGCCATGGTGCCCCTGCTGGAGCAGGTGATCCAGTCACAAAAGCCACTCCTGATCATCGCGGAAGATGTTGAAGGCGAAGCGCTGGCGACACTCGTTGTCAACAAGCTGCGCGGCGGTCTGAAAATCGCGGCTGTCAAAGCGCCTGGTTTCGGCGATCGCCGCAAAGCCATGTTGCAAGACATTGCGATCCTCACAGGCGGTCAGGTGATCTCTGAAGATCTCGGCATGAAGCTTGAGTCTGTCACAATGGATATGCTTGGCACCGCCAAGAAAATCTCCATCACCAAAGACGAAACAACAATCGTTGATGGCGCTGGCAACAAAGCCGAAATCGAAGCGCGCGTGGCCCAGATCCGCACGCAAATCGAAGAGACAACCTCTGATTACGACCGTGAGAAACTCCAGGAGCGTGTTGCGAAACTCGCGGGTGGTGTTGCTGTTATCCGCGTTGGCGGCATGACCGAAGTGGAAGTGAAAGAGCGCAAAGACCGTGTTGATGATGCTCTGAACGCCACACGTGCGGCTGTTCAGGAAGGGATCGTTGTGGGCGGTGGTGTTGCTCTTGTTCAAGCAGCCAAGACGCTTGAGGGCCTCAAAGGCGACAACAACGACCAAGACGTTGGTATTTCGATTGTGCGCAAAGCGATCGAAGCGCCTCTGCGCCAGATCGCCGAGAACGCCGGTGTTGACGGTGCGGTTGTTGCGGGCAAAATCCGCGAAAGCAGCGACCTCAAGTTCGGCTTTAACGCTCAAACAGAAGAATATGGCGATATGTTCAAGTTTGGTGTTATCGACCCTGCCAAAGTTGTGCGCACAGCGCTGCAAGACGCCGCGTCGGTTGCTGGTCTATTGATCACAACAGAAGCCATGGTTGCTGACAAACCTTCAAAAGACGGCGCGCCAGCAGGCGGCGGTATGCCCGACATGGGCGGCATGGGCGGCATGATGTAAGCACATTTCCGCAAGGAAATGTCTTGACCCGACGGGGGCTTTGCGAAGGCAACAGCGCCAAAAGGGTCAGCCGCACAGATAAGGGAGGCGCTCCGTTCGGGGCGCCTCTTTTCTTATCTGAATAATCCTCTAAGCTCGCCCTATGAGCACAGCTGTCTTTCCGTCTTTTCTGCGTCCGATGAACCCTCCTGACGCCGCGCCGGTGGATGCGCTGTTGCGCGCGGCCTTTGGCGGCTCTGAGGAGGCCGATCTTGTGGCAAAGCTGCGCAAGGCCGGGGCGATGGCGGGGGAGATGGTCTTGCCTTTGGGGGACGCGCCGATCGGGTATTATGCGCTCTCGCAGATGGTTGCGCCCAAGGGCTGGCTGTGTCTTGCGCCGGTGGCGATCCGGCCGGATTGGCAGCGAAAAAACCACGGCAAGCGCATGATCGGACAGCTTGTGGCTTGGGCCGAGGGGGCGCAACAGCCGGTTGTTGTGCTGGGGCAGCCGGAGTTTTACGAGCGGGCCGGATTTTCCCGTGCCAAAGCGGCCAATCTTGTGACGCCCTATCAGGCAGAGTTTACCTTGCTGGCGGGGCATGAGGGCGCACCAGAGGCGACGCTTGTGTATCCAGACGCTTTTGACGGTCTCTAGGCGATGCGCTTGGGTCTGCTTGTGGCGCTCGCCATGCTCGCGTTTGCCGCAAACTCGGTGATCAACCGGATGGCGCTTGTGGATGGCGCGGCGGGGCCGGCGAGCTTTGCGGCCCTGCGGCTGTTTTCGGGGGCCATTGTCCTCGCGGCGCTTGTGCGGATGCGCGGGCGCGCGATCGGCCGCCCCACGCGCGCTGTTGGGCCATTGGCGCTTTTGGCCTATGTGCTCGGATTTTCCTTTGCTTATGTGAGCCTTGATGCGGGCCTTGGCGCATTGATTCTGTTTGGCGGTGTGCAAATCACCATGTTTGCCGGCGCGGTGGTGCGCGGGGAGGATGTGCCGTTGATGCGCTGGGCAGGGGGATGTCTTGCCTTTGCGGGGCTGGTTGTTTTGATGTGGCCCGGCGGGCGGCTGACGGTCGATTTGGGCGGCGCGGCTCTGATGCTGGTGGCGGCCTTGGGGTGGGGTGTTTATTCGCTTGTCGGGGCGCGGGCCGATGATCCGCTGGCGACAACCGCGCGCAACTTTGTCTGGGCGGCCCCTGTCGGGGCTTTGCCGGCCCTTCTGGTCTGGGATGGCATGAGCGGCTGGGGCGCGGCTTTGGCCATTGTCTCCGGGGCTGTTACCTCGGGGCTTGGCTATGCGCTTTGGTATCGGGTTTTGCCGCAACTGCCGGCAAGCCTCGCCGCTGTGGCGCAGCTCACTGTGCCGATCATTGCAGTCGCAGGCGGAATGCTATTGATCGGCGAGGCCATAAGCTGGCGGTTTGCCGCTGCGGCGGGGCTGGTTTTGGGCGGGGTGGCGCTTTCGCTCTGTGGGCCTTTTCGGGCGCTGCGCTGATCCGGCGGGCTGTGTCTTTGTCTCTTTCATCGTGTTGGTAGAATGGCTATCTGGGGCCTATGCGATATGCTTTGGCCTTTCTGATTTGCTGCTTGCCTGCGCTGGTGCGGGCCGATTGTGTGGTCTTGCTGCATGGTCTGGCGCGCAGCGAGACATCTCTTTATCTTTTGGAAGAGGTGCTGGAGGAGCAAGGCTACCGGGTTGTGCGGCCAAACTATCCGTCGACCGAAAACACCATAGCCGCCCTTGCGAGTGCCGTTCTGCCGCAGGCAACGCAGGCCTGTGGCGCGGACAGGGTGCATTATGTGACGCATTCTATGGGCGGAATTCTGGTGCGCTATTGGTTTGCAGGCCTAAAGCCTGCGCGGCTTGGCCGTGTGGTGATGTTGGCGCCGCCCAATCAAGGCTCTGAACTTGTTGATAAATTCGGCGATTGGGAGGCCTTTGGCTGGTTCAACGGGCCTGCGGGACAGCAGCTTGGCACAGGGGCCGATGGCGTTGCGGCGCATTTGCCTGAGGTGGATTTCGAGCTTGGGGTGATTGCCGGAAACCGCTCGCTCAGCCCGGCCTTTTCCGTTTTGCTCAAGGGCGATGACGACGGCAAAGTCTCTGTGGCCTCGACCCGCGTTGCGGGTATGAAAGACCATATTACCCTGCCTGTGACGCATACTTTCTTGATGAACAATCCGCTTGTTGTGGCGCAGGTTCTGGCGTTTTTGCGCGATGGAAAATTCAACCACGAGCTGACGATGCTTGATATGGTTCTGGGAGACGAAACAGCTGATGAGTGAGCTTGCACTACGATTTGTGGGGGCCGATGTCCTTGGCCCCGAGGGGCTGACGCGGGCGCCTTTGTCTTTTGCTGACGGGGTTGTCTGCGAAGGTGGCGGGCGCGATGTGAATCTTGCGGGCTATCTGGTGCTGCCCGGCCTTGTCGATATTCACGGCGACGGCTTTGAGCGACATCTCGCGATGCGCCGCGGGGCGATGAAAGACCTTGGCGCAGGCTTGCGCGCGGCTGAGGCCGAGCTTGCGGCCAACGGCGTGACCACCGCCGTCATGGCGCAGTTTTTCAGTTGGGAAGGGGGCTATCGTGGGCCTGATTTTGCGAGTCAGTTTCTGGAGGCTTTGGCGCAGGCTGCGCGCGACACCGTAACGGATCTGCGCCGGCAATTGCGGTTTGAGACCCATATGCTGGACGACTACCCCCGCTTTGAAGCGCTGGTGGCAAAATATGGTGTGGAATATGTGGTGTTTAACGATCATGTCCCGCACGAACGGCTTGCCAAAGGGTTGGTGCCGCGGCGGCTGAACGGGATGGCGCTCAAGAGCCGCCGCAGCCCGGAGACGCTGCACAAGCTGTTGCAAAAGATGCATGATGAACGTGGTCTTGTCCCAGAGGCTCTGCGCGGGCTGTCTGCGCGCTTGCTTGCGCAGGGGGTGACGCTGGGGAGCCATGACGACCGCAGCACAGAGGACTGCGCCTATTGGCGGGATATGGGCGGGACCCTTGCGGAATTTCCCGAGACGCTCGTGGCGGGAGAAGCGGCGCGCGCGCTTGGCACAGGGGTTATTCTGGGCGCGCCCAATGTGGTGCGCGGCGGCAGCCACAACGGCAATGTGAGCGCAGTGGATCTGATCGCTATGGGGCTGTGTGATGCGCTGGCCTCGGATTATCACTACCCGTCCTTGCGGCGGGCGGCCTTTTTTGTGCAGGAGGCGGGGCTGTGTGATCTGGCGAGCGCCTGGGCCTTGGTGTCAAGCGGGCCTGCGCGGCTCCTCGGGCTACAGGACCGGGGCACATTGGCCGTGGGCAAGCGGGCCGATATCATGATTGTCGAGGCCGAGAGCCGCCGTATGGCCGCGACCATAGCGGGCGGGCGGATCAGCTATATGGCGGGGGATATCGCCAAACGCTTTATTCAAAGTGGCAGCTGACCTTGCCCCAGGGGCCGAAATCAGCCTCGATCACCGTATCAGGGGGGCATTCGAGCGGGCGGATGAAGCTGCCGGACAGGATGATCTGACCGGCTTTGATCTGCTGGCCGTAGCGCTCCATACGGGCGGCCAGCCAGATGATCCCTTGCACCGGATCGTTGAGCACACCTGCGCCAAGGCCCGTCTCCTCGACCTGCCCGTTGGCCGCAACGATCGCCCCGACCCACCGCAGATCGGCGGCAGGATCAAAACGCCCGTCGCCCAGCACGACCCCCGCGTTGGCGGCATTGTCTGAAATCGTGTCAAATATCTTGCGGCTCTGGCCTGTGGCCGGGTCTGTGCGCAGAATGCGCGTGTCGAGTATTTCAAGGCTGGGGGCCACATAGTCTGTCGCTGCGATGACCTCTTGGCGCGTGACACGGCCCTTGAGCGGGGCATTCATCACAAAGGCGATCTCGGCTTCAACCCGCGGCTGGATAAAGCGGCCTTTGGGAATGCGTGCGCCGTTTGAAAAGACCATATCCTCAAGCAAAATGCCGCTGTCGGGAATGTCTATGCCGAGCGCCATTTGCATCGCGCGAGAGGTAAGCCCGATTTTCCAGCCAACCGGCTTGACGCCAGCGGCCTGCTTGAGCGCCACAAATGCGGCCTGAATGGCATAGGCGTCATCCATTGTGATGTCGGGGTAGGCGACGGAGAGAAGCCCCGTTTGCACGCCTGTCTGCTCGGCCTCAAACAACGCTTTGGCGGCGGTTCTGATCTCTTCGGGGGTCATTCGTCTCTCACTGTGTTGCGCAGCTCGCCAATGCCCTCGGCGGCGACGATGATTTCGTCGCCCGGCATAAGAAAGCGCGGCGGATCAAAGCGCGCGCCGGCGCCTGTTGGGGTTCCTGTGATGATGATATCGCCGGGCACGAGGGTTGTGAATGTCGAGATATATTCGATCTGACGACGGATCGGAAAGAGCATCCGCGAGGTGCGGTCATCTTGGCGCAATTCGCCGTTGACATGGGTTGTCAGGCGGATGTCATCGAGCTGTTCTGCACGCTCGAATGGCACAAGCCAAGGGCCGATTGCGCCCGAGCTGTCCCAGTTTTTGCCTTGGGTCACGTTGAATTTTGCATGGCGCACCCAGTCGCGCAAAGTGCCTTCATTACAGAGGGTTATGGCGGCAATGTGATCAAAAGCATCACCTTGCGAAATGCGCCGCCCCGCCTTGCCGATGATGATGGCGATTTCGCCCTCGTAGTCGAGCTGGGGCGTTTCGGGGGGCCGCAAGAGCGCCTCGCCGTGGCCTGTAAAACTGCGCGCGAACCGCGGGAAAAGCGACATATTGGGCGGGGCATCCTGCCCGTCTTTATACTCGGCGTTGCGGTCGGGAAAGTTGACGCCCACGCAGATGATTTTCTCCGGGTCCGGCACGGGGATCGCATAGCTGAAGCTGCCGTTTGAGTGCGTGATGGGGCGGCCCTCGGCGGCTTGGGCAAGCGCCGGCAAGGCTGCGGCTATGATCACATTGCGCAGGCTTGGCCACTGGGGGAAATCTGGCGACAGGGCGACAAAGCCCTCCACAGAGATGGCACCATAGAGCTGGCCTTCCGGGGTGTTCACAGTTGCGAAATTCATCATGCTCGTCCTGTTATGGCGCGATAATCGGGCTTGCGGCGAGCGCGCTGTCGCGTGTCTCAACACCGACAAATCCGGTGCCATGTTCAAACCAGCTGCGCGGTGCCGCTGCGCCCCAAAGGGTCTGGCGCTGGGGGTCTTTCAGATCCCATTTGATTGGCTCAAGATCGGGGTCAACTGTTTGATAATCGGAACAATAAATCTCGATCCGATGGCCGTCAGGATCAAGGATATAGAGGAAAAACGCGTTGGAAATACCGTGTCGGCCCGGACCGCGCTCGATATTTTTGACATAGCCTGTGGTGGCCATCAGGTCGAGCAGATCAATAATATTGAGCGGGGTGGGAACCCAGAAAGCAACGTGGTGCATTCTTGGGCCTGTGCCGTTGGTGAAGGCCATGTCATGCACGCCGCCCTTGCGGTGCATCCAGGCAGCCCAGAGCTTTTTGCTGTCTTCATCCTCGGTGTATTCGGTGACGCGAAAGCCGAAAGCGCTATAAAAAGCGACCGAGGCGTCGACATCGGGGGAGAAGCAATTGAAGTGATCAATGCGCAGCGGCTTGACCCCGTGATAGAGCGCATAATTCTGGTGAATCGGCGGGAGGCGGTCCATCTTGTGGTAGAATTCGAGTGGAATGCCGATGTTGTCACAGGTGAGCAGGGTGCGGCCCTGATAGGGGCGATCGACCCATGCGGTCGGACGGCCCATAGATTGGAAAAACGCCTGCGCCCTGTCCAGATCATCTTCATCAAAGGTCTTGAACCCCAGCACCTCGACAGTGCCCGGCTGGTCGGATTTTTGCAAAATAAGGCAGTGATGCCCGCGCTCTTCCATGGCGCGCAAATAGATATGCGTCTCGCTCTCGTCTGTGATCTGAAACCCGAGAATTTCGGTATAAAAACGCTTGGATTGAGCGAGGTCTTTCACGTTCAGGCAGGCGTGTGAGAGACGTATCGTATTGAAATCAGGGTAAAGATTTGGTGCGGGAACGGGCATTGTCTGTCTCCGGTGTGTCTAGGGTGTCACGCGCCGAGGCGGGGGATTTTGTGCTCTCCGATGGCGAAGCCGATGTGCTTTTGCTCCATATAAAACTCAAAGCTCCAGTCGCCGCCGTCGCGGCCGATGCCAGAGGCTTTGACGCCGCCAAAGGGCGTGGGCAGGTGGCGGACGTTTTCGGAATTCACCCAGATCATGCCAGCTTCGAGCTTGTCTGTGAAGCGCATGGCGCGGGTGATATCCTGGGTCCAGACATAGCCGGTGAGGCCGTAGTCCACGCCATTGGCGATCTCGAGGGCCTCTTCTTCGGTCTCAAACGTCAGGGTCGTGAGAACGGGGCCAAAAATCTCTTCTTGGGCGATTCGCATATCGGGGGTGGCGTCTGTGAAGAGGGTCGGGCGAACGTAGTGGCCTTTGCCTTGGGGGGCTGTGCCGCCCGCGGCGAGCGTGGCGCCGTCTTTTTGGCCGATGTCAAAGTAGGAACAGACCTTGTCAAAATGAACCTTGTGAATGAGGGGGCCAATTTCTGTATTTAAATCAAGGGGATGGCCGACGCGAATGTTATTCACGCGGGCCACGAGCCTGTCAATAAATGCGCCCGCGATGGACTTGTGCAGCAGCAGACGGGAGGAGGATGTGCAGCGTTCGCCGTTGAGGGAGTAGATCATGAAGAGGGCGGCGTCGAGGGCGCGGTCAAGATCAGCATCGTCAAAAACAATGACCGGATTCTTACCGCCGAGTTCGAAGTGCACCCGCTTGAGCGATTCGGCCCCTTGGCGCATGATCATGGAGCCGGTTTTGCTCTCTCCGACAAAGGCGATGGCGCGGATCAGCTTGTGTTCGGTCAGCGCCTTTCCGGCCTCCTCGCCCAAGCCGTTCACAAGGTTCCAGACCCCGTCGGGCAAGCCCGCCTCGTGGGCAATCTCACAGAGGATGCTGGCCGTCACCGGGCTGAATTCGGCGGGTTTGTGGACCACGGTGCAGCCCGCCGCCAAAGCGGGCGCGATTTTCCATGTCGAGAGCATGAACGGCGTGTTCCATGGCGTGATCACCCCGACAGGGCCGATGGGCACGCGGGTTGTCACATTCATCAGGGTTTGCGAGGGCAGCGACTGGCCATCGCGCGCGGCGGGGGCACGGTCCGCAAAAAAACGGAAATTCTCCGCGCCGCGCAGCGCCGCCTTGGACATAAAGCGCAGCGGCTGGCCGGTATCGAGACATTCGGCAAAGGCGATTTCTTCGGCGCGGGCTTCTATCCCGTCGGCAATTTTATGCAGTATTTTCTTGCGGTTGGTGGCAGGCATATCGCGCCATGCCGCGAAAGCGGCCTGAGCGGCGCGGGCGGCGGCGTCGATATCCGCAGCACCCGATCTGGCCACATGACAGAGGAAGCCTTCATCCACAGGGGAGTGGTTTTGAAAGGTTTCTCCGGAGAGCGCGGGCAGGCTTTGGCCGCCAATATGGTTCATCACCCCGCCCTCTTTGAAGCGGGCGAGATAGGCTTCGGCCTTGGCGATTGTGGCGGTGAGATCACTCATGTCGGCTCTCTTTCTTGAGGTGGTCGCGGATGGAGCCTGCCTTGGGGCTGAGGCTGGTATCAATGTCACGCATTTCCATGGACAATGCGATGGACTGGGTCGCCATGCTCGGCGCAAGAAACCCTTCCAAAGCCTTGAAAATATGGGCGGTTGCGGCCTCTTTGGCCTCTTGGGAGCGGCCCTCGCGCAGGCGGATCGAGAGATCAAGAAAGGCGTGGGCCGGATTGCCATCGGCGATGCTCACATGATCGGCGCGAAAGGCGCGGATGCGAAGCCCGGCGAGGGGAAAGAGACCGGTTTGCAGCGCCGCGCGGCGCAGCGCCTCAAGCAGCGCGGGCATATCGACACGCGCCTCAAGATTGGCGGAATACTCTATGGAAAAATGCGGCATCGGGGCAGGTCTCCTAATCTTGTTAACGTGTTAATTAGGTGGGCGGCGTGAGTCAAGTGTTAACTGAGTGTGACGGCTGCGTCAGGCAGGGTTAACGGCGCGGTGGCGGGCTGATTCGGGGGGGGTGATATCTGTGCACACCCCGTGCACAAAGCGTGCACCGCCCGTTCAGCGGCCCTGTTAAGACAAAATTAGCTAATGCTGCGCGCGGTGGGGCGCCGTGACGCGGGGCCGAGCGACGGCCGCGACGGGGCCGGAGAAACGGCGCGCAAGCTGTGGCGCGGAAGGTGCGCAGGGACTGCGCACCCTACGGCGGGGCGGATGCGCGGCGGAGCTTAGCTGCGGATGCCCGAGAAGCGCGCGGCCCAGTCTTCGCGCTCCTCATCCGTGATCTTGGCGAAGAGATTGTCAGGCACAGAAAAGCTGTGGCCCGCCTCAAGGCTTGTGAGGGCGGTGGCGACATCTTCGGGCCAGCTTGTGTCAAGCGTGTTCATCGCGACAAAGAGCTTGGCGGCGGTTGTCGGGATGAAGGGGGCTGCGAGCACGGCATAGAGGCGGATCAGATTGAGCGCGAGGCGGATTTGCGCGGCGGCGCGATCGGGGTCTTCCTTGAAGACCGACCAGGGCGCGGCCTCTTGCAGATATTCGTTGCCCGCCGCCCAGATGGCGCGCAGCTCGGCGGCGGATTTGCGCACATCCATTGCTTCCATATGGCCCTCATAGGCGCGGATGCGCTGTGTGAGATCGTCGATCAGCGCCTCTTCGGCAGGGCCATAGGCGCCCGCGCTTGGCACGGTTTCGTCAAATTTGGAGCGGCAGAATTTGGTGACGCGCGAGACAAAGTTGCCCAAGACATCGGAGAGGTCTTTGTTGACGGCGGCTTGGAAGTTTTCCCATGTGAATTCGGCATCCGAGCTTTCGGGGGCATGGGACAAAAGCCACCAGCGCCAGACATCCGCTGGCAGAATTTCCAGCGCCTGATCCATAAAGACGCCACGGCCACGCGATGTGGAGAATTGCCCGCCTTCGTAATTGAGGTAGTTGAAGGATTTGATGTAATCGACGAGCTTCCATGGCTCGCCCGAGCCGAGAATGGTCGCGGGGAAGGAGAGCGTGTGGAAGGGGACATTGTCCTTGCCCATGAACTGCGTGTAGGTCACATCATCGGCGCCTTTGTCGGTGCGCCACCAGCGCTCCCAATCAGAGCCTTTACCTGCATCGACCCACTCCTGAGCGCAGGCGATATATTCGATCGGTGCGTCAAACCAGACGTAGAAGACCTTGCCCTCCATGCCCGGCCAGTCCTCGGAGCCGTTTTTGACGGGGATGCCCCAGTCCAGATCGCGGGTGATGCCGCGGTCTTGCAGGCCGTCGCCGTCATTGAGCCATTTGTTGGCGATGGAAGTTGTCAGAACGGGCCAGTCTGTTTTGCTGTTGATCCAGTTTTGCAGATCGTCTCGCAGGTTGGATTGCTTGAGGTAGAGGTGCTTTGTTTCGCGCTCCTCAAGGTCGGTTGCGCCCGAGACCGAGGAGCGCGGATTGATCAGATCGGTCGGGTCGAGCTGTTTTGTGCAATTGTCGCATTGGTCGCCGCGTGCGTCTTCAAAGCCGCAGTTGGGGCAGGTGCCTTCGATATAGCGATCGGGCAGGAAGCGGCCATCGGCTTTGGAATAGATCTGGGTTTCGCTGACCTCTTTGATCAGGCCCTGGCGGGCGAGGGCACCGGCGAAATGCTGGGTGAGCGCGTGGTTTTGGGCGCTGGAGGAGCGGCCGAAGTGATCAAAGCTGAGGCCGAAGCCCTCGGCGATCCTGGCTTGGACATCATGCATCTCGGCGCAATACGCGGCCACGGGCTTGCCGGCCTTGGCGGCAGCGAGTTCGGCCGGGGTTCCGTGTTCGTCGGTGGCGCAGAGGAAGAGCACCTCATGGCCGCGCTGGCGCAGGTAGCGGGCGTAGAGATCGGCGGGAAGCTGGGAGCCGACGAGGTTGCCCAGATGTTTGATCCCGTTGATGTAGGGGATTGCCGAGGTGATGAGGTGACGTGCCATGCTTGAGCCTTTGTCTTCTGCTTTGGGCGGTGTTTAGCTCATGGCGGCGCGGGGTTCTACAGGTTTCGGATTTTCGCTTTGCGAAAATCCGACCCGTGCGAGAGGGGCTTTGCCCCCCTCGCGCTCCCCCCAAGCGCTTTGTGACGCAAAGGCGATGACCGATAGGGCGCGTTTGTTGCGCGGTTGAGCTTGGATATTTGTGGAAAGAGGAAGGGCGGGGGGATTATTTGGG
>JAHBAN010000133.1 GCA_018500075.1 Flavobacteriia bacterium
CGACAGATCTCTCCGTTGCCGCGAGTTATGGCGGGATGCTTCTGGTCTATGCCGGCTTTGGCTCTGCCACGCTTGTTTTTCTCTGCGCCGAAATGGCAGGCTTTCTGGAACAGGCGTTCCTGACACAGGATATGCAGGGCGCGCGCAATCTCACAGGCGGGTTGATGCAATCCGTCTGGATCGTGACAGGCGGATGGTTCTTGCTGCCCGCCGGCTGCGTTGTCCTGTTACTCATCGCGCTAAAGGGCTTTACCTTCGCTCCCGAAAAGCTCCTGTTCAAGCTGTCCCGTATTTCGCCCCTGTCAAACGCAAAAAACAAATTTGGCCGCAGCGGGATCTTTGAATTTCTCAAAAGCACAGCAAAGCTCCTGATTTACTCGATATGTCTCGGTCTGTTTCTAAACGCCCGGCTGAGCGACATTGCTGATGTCACCAGTATGTCACCGGGCAGCGCGGTTTTGCTGATGTTCAGAATGGGCGCCGAGTTTTTCTTTGTGGCCTTTCTTGTCGCGCTTTCGGTGGGCGGAATTGACTACTTGTTTCAGTATAATGAACACCTGAGAAAAAACCGTATGTCCGACAAGGAGATGCGCGACGAACAAAAAGAAGCCGAAGGCGATCCGCATATGAAAGGCGCGCGCCGGCACAAAGCCCAGGATCTGGCGCTCAACCAGATGGCGACCCGCGTGCCCGAGGCCACTGTCATCGTGGTCAACCCCGAACACTATGCCGTCGCGCTGGCTTGGAGCCGCTTGCCCGGCTCGGCTCCGGTCTGTGTTGCCAAAGGGGTCGATGAGGCGGCTCAAACCATCAAGCAAATCGCGCGGGAGCATAACATACCCATTCATCGCGACCCGCCCACTGCGCGCGCACTCTATGCGACGGTTCAGATCGATCAGGAAATCGATCCCGCTCAATTCAAGTCTGTTGCGGCGGCCATCCGCTTTGCCGACCAGATCAAAGCGAAGGTGAAAAATGGGCCATTCTGATCAAAGAAACACCCAGCTCTCGGCGATTTTTCAGGCCCGGCGTGACGCCGCACAAGCCGAGTTCGAAAGCCTCTGCACAAGGATGCTCCGCATTCAGGACATTCTGGACCAGCTCAAAAACCAGTCCAAGGGTCCGGATGCAGTCTATCTGGCTTTAGGGGCGGATTACCTCTGGCAGCATTGGGTCGCGCAACGGCGTGAAGCGCTCTTAATGGAGCTGGCGCGGCTGCGCGCATTAAAGGACGAAAAGGGCCGCCTTCTGAAAACGGCCAATGGCCGCGCCCATGCCTTTGATACACTCTGCCAGAAGCAGGAAACCGCACAGAACCGGCATCTGGCGCAGAAAGATCTGGCCCGACTGAACGCGCTTGTTATGTCCCAGACACTGGCCCGTCGCGGCGAGAGCCGCTGACAGCCTCAGACATCTTGCCGGGCAATCTCCATAATCAAGACATCCGACACAAGATCACCGGTGGCGTCTTGGGCTGTTTCCAGAAGAGCCTTGCGCAAAACGGTCATATTGTTGGAGTTGGTAAACGCCCCGCGAAAGCCGCCTGAATTGGCGTGATCAAAGAAGACCTGCAAGAAGGCGTCCCGAAGCTTTGGCTCGCGAAAATAGACTTCTTCTTTGCGCCCCTGTGACACTTCGACAGTCAATGACACCACAACCAAAGCCGCAACGCGCGCCTCGTCCAGAACGGGCACGACAAACTGGTTGTTCAGCTTCACATATTCAAGCGTAGAAGCCTCGGGGTCCTCATCGCTATGGTCAAGGCTCTCGCCCTCTGCCTGCACCTCCCCGCAGGGCGATGTCACCTCGGCCTCCAGAACCGGTTCGGGCCTTAAAAAGTAACCGGTTCCAATACCGGCAGCAACGCCCAGAAAGACGAGAAGAAGGGGGAGAATTTTTGCCATGTTCGGGCAGTCCTTTTGAAAATAACCTATTTAAAACGGCAGGATGGCATCAACAATTTGCTGCCCGATCCGGGGCTGTTGCACATCTGTGATCTGCCCGCGCCCACCATAAGAAATCCGCGCCGAGGCGATTTTGTCATAGGTGATTTCATTCTGACGGCTGACATCTGCCGGGCGCACGAAGCCTGTAATCATCAGCTCCCTCATCTCGAAATTCACCCGGACTTCCTGGGACCCGGACAAAAACAAAACCCCGTTGGGCAACACTTCTGTGATGGTTGCCGCGACCCGCAGGGTGAGTTTTTCGTTCCGCCGCACGGCCCCGTTGCCGCTGGAATTGGAGTTGGAGTTGATCGAGACCGCATCCTCCAGTGTCGCACCCTCTGGCAGCTGTGCGTTAAGCCTCTGCGGGATCCCCATCAAAGCGGGAACAGACATACTCTCCGAGCCGGAGCGTGAGCGCGAGGTCTTGTTGGAAATTTCGGCCTTGTCGTCGATCTCGATCACGACGGTCAGAATATCCCCCTGCGCCATGGCCCGCCTGTCCCCCAGGAGCGAGTTGCGGCTCTTGCTCCAAAGCGAGGCCTGCGCCTCGGGGGCCGTTTGAAACAGGCTTTCCGGCAGGGGTTGGCTCATCATCGCAACGTGCTCCGGCGTGCCTTTGCTTTCGGTAAAACTGGGCGGTTTTCCCAAATGATCCGACCGCCCACAGGCGCCAAGAGCCAGAACGATACAGAGCAGATGATATCGTGAAACAGTCATGCAAGGCTCCCTCTAAGGATCAACGACAAGCGTGCCGTCAGGCAGGACACGCGCATAGAGTGTGGTTTTTGAAGAGAGATTCATCACCTGGATAACCTCCCCCACAGAGGCACGGTCCAGCGCCCGCGCGTCTGTCTGGATCATAAGCGCGCCTCTTTGATAGCTGAGCTTCGCAACCTGGTTTCGGTCAATGACAGCCGGCTCGCGCAAATCGGAGGCCCGGATCGGACGGCCTGCATAAAGCGAAATGCGCGCCTCCTTCCCCACCACATCGGCAGGGTCGGACAGCGCCCCAAGCACGTCAACCGGGCGCAAAAGCAAATCCGCCTCGGTGATCAGCGTCTTGGGCCGGATTGTGTGCTGGGCCACAATCACATCTGCCCAGGCTTGGCCCGAAAGCAAAAGAAGCATTATGAGAAGCGCGCCACGCATTATCGGATTTGCGCCGTAGCGCTCATCATCTGGTCCGCAGCAGAGATCACTTTGGCGTTCATTTCATAGCCGCGCTGCGCCTCGATCAGCTCTGTAATCTCGCGCACCGCGTCAACAGAGCTGTCCTCCAGATAGCCCTGGCGCAATGTCCCGAGGCCGTCCTGCCCGGCGGTGGTCACAATCGGCGCTCCCGAGGCTTCGCTTTCGGCAAAAAGATTGTCGCCCAGAGCTTCGAGACCCTTCGCATTGTTAAAGCCCGCAACAGTGAACTGGCCCAGAAGCTGGCCCGCGGCATCCTCCTGAAAATAGGCATAAACCTCTCCGTCAGGATTGATCGCGATACTGCGGGCATCTTGCGGAATGGTGATTTGAGGCGAAACAGGAAAGCCGTCTGATGTCACGATCAGGCCTTCTCCCGAGCGCTTCAACCCGCCATCGCGCGTATAGGCGGTTTGGCCGGACGGCAGCGTCACTTCAAGATAGCCGGCCCCGTCAATGGCCACATCAAGATCACCGCCGGTGGCCGAAAGCGAGCCTTGTGACAGATGAACCGAAACCGCCGCGGGCCGCACCCCGAGGCCAAGTTGAACCCCGGTCGGCAAGACCGTTCCATCCGAGGCATTGATCGTGCCCGGCTTGGTCGCCTGTTGGTAATGCAGATCGGCAAATTCTGCGCGGCGGGCGTTGTAGCCCGTTGTGGACATATTCGCCAAGTTGTTCGAAATCGTTTCAACACGCAGTTGCTGCGCACTCATGCCTGTCGCGGCAATTTTCAGGGCTCGCATTGGTCTCTCCTCGGGTTACTTGAAGAAGGTGGATGTTGCAGACTTGAGGCGTTCGTCTTCGTTTTCGGCAAAGCTCTGGCCAAGCTCGTAGGCGCGCTGCACCTCGATCATCCGGGCAACCTGCCCGATGGGATTGACGTTTGAGCTTTCCAGAAAGCCTTGCACAACAGAGGCCTGCGCAGCCGGTTCAACCTCGCCTTCCGCGCGGAACATCACCCCGTCTTCGCGGATCATCTGTGTCCCCTCGCCCGGTATCACAAGGCCAAGCTGGGCCAGAGGCTGGCCGTTGGCGCTCAGTGTTCCGTCGGCGCCGACCGCCATATCAGGCGCATCCGGCGGGATAAATATCGGAGCGCCGCCAGCATCAAGCACACGATAACCGGCATGGGTCACAAGCTCGCCCTCGGCGTTCGGGGTGAAGGTCCCTGCCCGCGTCAAGCGGGGGCCTGCCGTGGTTTCGACCTGGAAAAAGCCGTTGCCCTCAATGGCAAAGTCAAACCGCCCGCCAGTGCTTGTCAGCGTGCCCTGCTCCATCGAAGTGTTGCGCACATTGCCAAGCGCCATAGACACAGACGGCCCGTTGCCGGTTCCGGCCACATATTCCGAGAAGAGAACCCCCTCCTGTCGAAATCCGGTGGTGGCGCTGTTGGCGATGTTGTTCGCAATCACCCGCATCTCCTGCATGAGGCCCGATTGGCGCGTCAGCGTGACATAAGAACTTTCCATAATTAGACTCCAACAATCAGCGGAATGATTTTGTCTTGAAAAAACGAGACGACGGATTGCGCCATGAAGCCCATAGAAATCCAGAAGACCGCCAGCATCGCGGCGAGCTTTGGCACAAATGTCAGCGTCATTTCCTGAATCGAGGTCAGCGCCTGAAACAGCCCGATGATCAGGCCCGTGGCGAGCGCCACCACCAGAAGCGGGGTGGACACAGCAACCGCAACCCAAAGCCCCTGGCGCATAGTGTCAAAGAAAATCGCCTCATCCATAAGCTTAAACAGGCATCCGCAGAATTTCTTGATAGGCTTCCACAACTTTGTTGCGCACAGTCACCGCCGCCTCGACAGCGAGTTCGGTCTGCGCCAGCGCCTGCACCAAAGCGTGCGGGTCCGCATCGCCCGACATGGCAGCCATAGACGCCGTTTCGCCCTGTTCAAGCGTTGCGGCAAAATCGTCAACAGCCTGTCCGGCAAATTTGACCGCATCCTCCGCAACAGGCGCAGGCTGGGTTGCCTCGCGCAGAGCCGAGTATTTCTGTGTGGCATTGAGCGAACGAATATCCATTCTGGATCTCCTTTATTTTTGTAGAAGTGACATAAGACTTGAAGACATCTGACGCGTTTGCTCAAACATCTTGAGGTTTGCGTCATAGCTGCGCTGCGCTTCTCGCGCGTCGGCGATTTCAATCAGCAAATTCACATTCGAGCCTTGATAATATCCCATCGCGTCTGCCAGCGGGTTTGACGGGTCAAACACCCGCTCCAGTTCGGACGGGTCCAGCCTGACGCGTCCGGTTTCCACGCGGCCAACTCCTGCACCCGGCTGGTATTCGGTTTCAAAGCTGACGGTTTTGCGCCGATATCCGGGCGTATCGCTGTTGGCGATATTTTCAGAGACGTGCCGAAGGCGTTGCGATTGGGCCTTGAGGCCGCTGACTGTGACATCGAGGGCTTTGGAAAAATCATTCATGGTTTACTTCCCGCTCAAACTGCTGCGCAGCACATTCAGCCCGCTTTTATAAATCGCGATGGCGCGGTCATGTTGCCGCTTGGCCTCAACGGCATTCAGCATTTCTTCTTGTAAGGAGACGTTGTTTTTATTGGGGTCAGAGCTGCGGTCGCGCGCCTCTGATACGGGCAAATCCGCTTGCGAGGCGACGCCCGACAAATGGGCGGCGCGTGTCGCAATCATGTCTGCGCCCCTGTCTTGCGCGTTTGGCGCAAGGCTAAAGGGGGCAATATCGCGCGCCCGATACTTGGGCGTATCGGCATTGGCTATGTTCTGGGCCAATACGGCTTGGCGCGCGCCTGCGTGCCGTGCCATCGCATAGGCTGCTTTGAAAACAGTTAGTGTCTCAAGCATCGGGGCTTCTCCCTCGATTGGTTTCAACCAAGGCTTAACCCTGATTCCTTTATAAATTGTTCAGCGTGATATTTTTTTGGAGCAAGCAATGGCCGATACGAGTTTAAAACAGGTGGTAAACGCCATTTGCGAACTGGAGCTGGCGCGCTGGGTGGGCCGTGTCAGCGGCGTTGAAAACGGCCTGATCGAGGTAAAGGGCCTTCAGGCCTATGCCGGCCACGGTGATCAGGTTGAAATCACAACACGAGACGGCACCCTGATTGTCGGAGAAGTGCTTAAACTTTTAGAAGATAAAATGATCGTCCTCCCCGAATCCGCGCCCGAGGGGATCGCTCTGGCAGATCGGGTGGTGCTGGCCAAAGCCGCCACAATTGCCCCCAGCGAGGCGTGGATCGGGCGGGTGATCGATCCGATGGGCCGCCCCCTTGACGGGCGTGCACTCGCCAAAGGAGACCGCGACCAACCGATCAAGGCCAGCCCGATTGCCCCCGCAGAGCGCACCCTTCTCGGGGCGCGCCTCGAGACAGGCATGACCGCCTTCAACACCGTCCTGCCAATCGTCAAAGGCCAGCGCATCGGGCTTTTTGCCGGGTCTGGCGTTGGCAAATCCAGCCTCTTGGGCCACTTCGCGAAAGAGGTCGAGGCCGATGTCGTGGTCTTGGCGCTGATCGGCGAGCGCGGGCGCGAGCTGGCCGAGTTTGTTCAGAATATTCTTGGCCCCAAAGGGCTTGCCAGAACAGTGATCATCACGGCCACATCCGATCAGTCCGCCCTGCTGCGCCGCCGCTGCGCCTGGACCGCTATGGCCGTCGCCGAATATTTTCGAGATCAGGGCAAACACGTCCTGCTCCTCGCTGACTCCCTCACGCGCTTTGCCGAGGCCCATCGCGAAGTCGCGGTCGCAACAGGCGAGTTGCCCACAATGCGCGGCTACCCGCCCTCCTTGTCCCACCAGCTGATGAGTCTCTGCGAGCGTGCCGGCCCCGGACGAACACCGGAGGGCGCAATCACTGCGATCTTTTCGGTCTTGGTGGCCGGCTCCGATATGGACGAGCCGGTCGCCGATATCTTGCGGGGCGTGCTCGATGGCCATACCGTTCTGGACCGTGCGATTGCCGAACGTGGCCGCTACCCCGCCATCAATCTCTTGCGCTCCATATCCCGCAGCCTGCCCCGCGCCGCCGACGCGCCAGAAAACGACCTGATCGAACAGGTGCGCTATATGTTGAGCCTCTATGAGAAATCCGAGGTGATGATTGATGCAGGGCTGTATGAGCCGGGGCGCAACTTGAAACTGGATGAGGCGATTGCGGTCTGGCCCGAACTGGACGCCTTCCTCGCCAAAACCGAAACCCACGGGCTTCATCAAAGCTTTGACAAGCTGCGCTTGATTCTGCCTGTCTCTTATACACATCT
>JAHBAN010000123.1 GCA_018500075.1 Flavobacteriia bacterium
ACCGTTTTGCTGCAAGGCGGCATCGGCGCCGGCAAAACCCACCTCGCCCGCGCGCTGATCCTCTCGCGTCTGGCTCTGCCCGAAGATATCCCCTCGCCCACGTTCACTCTGGTTCAGACCTATCACGCCAAAGACGAAACAGAGCTTTGGCACGCCGATCTCTATCGCCTCACAGACCCCTCCGAGCTTGAAGAGCTTGGCCTCACCGACGCGTTTGAAGACGCGATATGCCTGATTGAATGGCCTGACCGCCTCGGCAGCCTGCGCCCCGCCGACGCTCTCACCCTCACGCTTGAGCTGACGGCGCAGGAGGGCGAAAGAACTCTGCATCTGTCCGGCCCCGCGCGCTGGTCTTTCCTCAAAGAACTGGATTTCACATGACACAGCGTGACGCTCTTGCCACTGCTTTTCTCGCCGCTGCGGGCTGGGGCGAGGCCCGGCGCGCGCCCCTTGCGGGCGACGCCTCCAACCGCCGCTACGAACGCCTGCGCGCAGAAGACGGAGCGCCCGCCGTCCTGATGGATGCCCCCCCCGAAAAAGGCGAGGATGTGCGCCCCTTTGTGGCAATCGCAGAGTATCTTTCAGGCCTTGGCCTGTCTGCCCCGCGTCTTCTCGCGGCCGATCCCGAGCAGGGCTTTCTGCTTTTAGAAGACCTCGGCGATGATCTCTTCGCCCGCGTCCTGCGCTCCGCGCCCGCGCTCGAACCAAAGCTCTACACCGCCGCAACAGATGTGCTCCTCGCGCTGCATGACCATACGCCGCCGTATGGCCTTGCGCCCTATGATGCAAAGGTTATGGCCGATATGGCGGCCCTCGCCTACCGCTGGTATGGCGCGCAAGACACGGGCCGTATGGCCGCCCCCTCAGAGGCTTTCCACAGCGCCTTTCAAGCGCTTCTGGCGCAGCATATCCCCGAGCAAACCGTGCTGATCCAGCGCGATTATCATGCCGAAAACCTTCTCTGGCTCCCCGACCGCGCTGGCCCCGCCCGCGTCGGGCTGCTTGATTTTCAAGATGCCATGCTCGGCCACCCCGCCTATGATCTTGTGTCGCTCCTGCAAGACGCCCGCCGCGATGTCCCCGACGCGATCGAAGCGCAAATGATCGCCTATTACATCGCCAAAAGCGGCCATGACGCCGCCCGGTTCGAGGCCGCCTACGCGCTCCTCGGTGCCCAGCGCAACCTGCGCATTCTCGGCGTCTTTGCACGGCTGTCGCTTCTGGCGGGCAAGCCCCATTACATCGACTTTATCCCCCGCGTCTGGCGCTACCTGATGCGCGACCTCGCGCACCCGTTGCTGGCAGAAATCCGCGACCGGATTCTCTCAGATTTGCCCGCGCCCACAGAGACGCTCCTCACAGAATTGAAGGCCAAATGCGCAACAGTCCAGACGCCCTGATGATCTTCGCCGCCGGTTTTGGCACCCGCATGGGCGCGCTCACCGCGCAGCTGCCCAAACCGATGGTCAAAGTCGCGGGCAAGCCGCTGATTGATCACACCCTCGCGCTCGCCGCGCCGCTGGGCCTCAAAACAGTGGTCAATCTGCATTACCTCCCGCAGATTCTTCAAGCGCATCTGACAGGCCGCGGCGTCACAACCCTCACAGAATCTCCAGACATCCTCGAAACCGGCGGGGGCCTGAGAAATGCACGGCCCCATCTCGGCGATGGTCCCGCCTTCACACTCAACTCTGATGCGCTCTGGCGCGGCCCCAACCCGCTCACCACCCTGCAAGCCGCGTGGGACCCCGAGAGGATGGATGCGCTCCTGCTGCTGATCCCACATCAAAACGCCCTCGGCCATAAGGGCACCGGCGATTTTAGTCCCGATGACACAGGCCGGCTCACCCGTGGCGCAGGCCTTGTCTATTCCGGCGCCCAGATCATCAGAACAGAGCTGACAGAAGACATCCCCGAGCGCGTCTTTTCGCTCAATCTCGTCTGGGACAAGCTGCTCGCCTCCGGCCGCCTCTACGGGCTGTCCTATTCGGGCCAGTGGTGTGATGTCGGCTCCCCCGAAGGGATCGCACGTGCCGAAAGGATGCTTGATGACACCCCTGTTTAACGGCTCTCACGCCCCCCAGATCTTTGGCACACCGCTCGGCGCCGACTTCCCCCGCGCGCTCATCGAGGCTCTAAAAGCCGCCTATAGCGATGCCCCGCCCGAGGCGCTCGCCCGTGTCCATCTTGTCCTCAACACCCGCCGCATGGCGCGCCGCGTCACCGAGCTGTTTGATGAGGGCGGCGCGCTGCTTTTGCCGCGTATCTCTCTGATTTCCGACTTCGCCACTCTTGATCCGCTCAGCCCGCTGCCGGCCTCTGAGCCGGCCTTGCAGACCAAACTGGCGCTCTCGGTTCTGATCCGCTCGCTGATCGAAGCCGAAACCCAGACCAAAGACCACACAGCCATCGCCCCTCGCGAGGCGGCCTTTGATCTGGCCGAAAGCCTCAGCGCCTTGATGAGCGAAATGCACGAAGAAGGCGTCGCGCCCGAGGCCGTCGCCGCGCTGGATATCACAGACCAGTCAGGCCATTGGGAGCGCGCGCAAGCCTTCCTCAAAATCGTGCAAACCTATGCCCAGAGCCGCGACGGGCTGACCGCCGCACAGCGCAGCCGCATAATCACAGAGGCGCTCGTGGCCCGCTGGTCCGAAACGCCGCCCAAAGACCCGATCATCATCGCCGGCTCCACAGGCTCGCGCGGCCTC
>JAHBAN010000188.1 GCA_018500075.1 Flavobacteriia bacterium
AGCAACGTGGTTGCATACAATATTCCCACTTTACTAATACGGCGCTAACAGTAGTCTTTTCGCTACCACAGCTCTCGTCGCAACTGCCTCAGTTGCCGCAGCTGATGTAACGTTCAGCGGCTATGGCCGTTTTGGTATCGCTTATACGGGTTCAACAGCTGCAACAGCCGGCACAGGCACAGCAGCGCAAATCGCGACTGCAACAACTGCCGTAGCAACCGCACAAACTGCAGCAACAGCGGCAGCAGCGACAGTTACAGCAAACACCGCAGCTGGCACACTGACAGCTGCCGACATCGCTGCAGCAGCCGCGGCAGACGCGACGCTCGCCAACGAGCAAGCTGCCCTTGCAGCGATCTCAGGCACAGCCGCTGGCGCCTCTTCAACAGACATCACATCACGTCTGCGCATCGTGATCGATGCCAACGCTGAATCAGACGGCGGCGTTACATTCGGCGGTATGGTTCGTATCCAGCAAGGCGAAGGCGAAACAGGCGCAACAAACGGCGCACGTTTCTACGCACGTTCAGGCGGCCTCGAAGTCGGCGCAGGTAACATCTGGGGCGCACTCGAAAGTATGCCAGGCCAGTACCCAATCGACCTCGGCCTCACAGGCCTTGGCTATGAGTACACAGCTTATGCCTTCAACGCCGACGCATACTCATCAGGCGGTCTGGGTTCATCAGGCTCCAACGGTGTTGAAGTGATGTATTCCATGGGCGACTTCAAAGCGCACATCTCTGCATCAGACACAAACGATCGTATCGCCGCCTACGGCGCATACACGTTCAGCGGCTGGACAGTTGCTCTGGGTGTTCAGGACTCAACAGACGCTGGCGACACTGAAATGACAGCCACAATCGGCGGCACAGTTGGCCCGGTTTCAATCGGTCTCGGCTATGCTGACAACGGCACAAACGGCAAGCGCACAGTTCTGTCAGCCGGCATGGATGTGGGCGCGGCGACAAACGTCGAAGCTTACTATGCTGATGACTCACTGAAAGCCGACGCCAGCTACGGCATCGACTTCAACCACGACCTCGGCGGCGGCACATCGCTGCGCGGTGGTGTGGCATCAAAGTTCAACGGCCAGACCGTTGCTGACTTCGGTGTGCGCTTCAACTTCTAATCCTAGAAGCTGACCGATCTATCGTTAAGGGCAGGCCACGCGCCTGCCCTTTTCTTTTGCCCGCGCCTGTTGTTATTTGACTCAAATTGTTTGCAAATAATTCGCCCCACAGGAGCGCGCCTATGTCCCTCTCAGAAATATCCGCCCGTATCGTCAAAGCCGAGGCCAAAGCCGGCCGCGCCCCCGGCAGCGTCAAGCTCATAGCCGTCTCCAAGGTCCAGCCGGACGCGCGCGTCGAGGCCGTTCTCAAAGAGGGCCACCGCCTGTTTGGCGAGAACCGCGTTCAGGAAGCAAGCGGCAAATGGCCCGCCTTTCGCGAGGCCTTTGCCGACGTCAAAGTCGACCTGATCGGCCCCCTGCAAACCAACAAGGCGCGCCAGGCCTTCGAGCTGTTTGACGCGATCCATACGCTCGACAGACCAAAGCTCATAACGACCTTCGCACGCCTCGCCCAAGAGACCGGAAAATGCCCCGAACTCTTCGTTCAGATCAACACAGGCGAAGAGCCGCAAAAGGCCGGTTTGAGACCGAAAGACACCGAAAGCTTTCTTGCCGAATGCGCGCGCTACGACTTGCCGATCTCGGGCCTTATGTGCATCCCGCCCGTCACGGAAGAGCCAAGTTTACACTTCGCCCTGCTGGCCAAAATCGCCGCCCGAAACGGCCTCTCCGGCCTCTCCATGGGCATGAGTGGCGACTTCGAAAGCGCCATCGCTCTGGGCGCAACCCATGTGCGCGTCGGCTCTGCCATTTTCGGCGCCCGGGCCTACGAGCTGTGAGCCTGCCGCCGCTTCAAACCGTGTCGACAGGCCTCGTCGTCGCCATTGTCGGCTTCTTCAGTTCCTTTCCCATCGTTCTGCAAGGCCTCGCCGCCATGGGCGCAACCCCGTCCGAGGCCAGCTCGGGCCTCATGGCCGCCGCGCTCTCCATGGGCCTCACAGCCATCGTGATCAGCCTCATAACGCGCCAGCCCGCCTCCGTCGCCTGGTCCACCCCGGGCGCCGCCTTTCTCGCCGTCTCGCTCGCCCCTGCAGGCGGCTTTGCCGAAGCGGTCGGCGCCTTTCTGACCGCCGGCGCGCTCACAGGTCTCGCGGGCCTCTATCGCCCGCTGCGCCAGATCGCGGCCAGTGTCCCGCTTGCGCTCGCCCACGCGCTGCTTGCGGGCGTGCTCATAACGCTCTGCGCGCAGCCCTTCCTCGCACTGGCCGAAGCGCCCTATACGGCCGTGCCCATCCTGCTGACATGGGCTATCGTCGGCAAGCTGTCACGCCTCTTTGCTGTCCCCGCCGCCGTGCTCATGGCCGTCGGGCTGACCCTCTGGGGCGGCGCTGTCTCGGCCCCGGATCATATTATCACCCGGCCCGCCCTGGTCCTCCCCGCCTTCAGCATCGCAAGCACACTGGGCCTCGCCCTGCCGCTTTTCCTCATCACAATGGCCACCCAGAATAGCCCGGGCATGGCCGTCCTCAAAGGCGAAGGCTACCCGCCGCGCCCCGGCTTTTTCCTCTCCGCCGTGGGCCTCGCCAGCCTCCTCTCGGCCCCCTTCGGCGCACTCCAAACCTGCCTCGCAGCGATCACATCCTCGCTCTGCGCCGGCGCAGAGTCTCATCCAGATACAGCCCTGCGCTATTGGTCTGCCGTCATGGGCGGGGTGTTTTACTGTCTCTTCGGCCTGTTCTCAGCCCTCATCATCTCCTTTGCCGCCGCCGCACCGGCCCAAACACTCGAGGTGCTCGCAGGCCTCGCACTTCTGGGCGTCTTCGCCAATTCCGCCAGCATCGCCCTCGCCGATCCCCGATCGCGCGAAGCCGCCGCCATCACCTTCCTCACCACAGCCTCAGGGGTCAGCCTCCTCGGCCTCAGTGGCGCGGTCTGGGGCCTCCTCCTGGGGGGCCTCGCCTACAGGTTCTCCCAAAAATCCTAATTTTTCGCTAATCTTCCCCCAAAAGCGCCAGAATAATCGCCCGCCGCCCAAGCCTGCCCAAGCCCGCCAAAGCACCCCACAGGCCCAAGCCCAAAACGCCCTGCCTTCCTCTTTCTGAAAATATCCTGGGGGAGTTTGAGGGGGCTAGCCCCCTCAACCGGGCGCGCGGGCGAAGCCCGGGCGCAATCGCTCAAGCCACCCCCTCAGCGCACAACCAGCCGCGTGCCAATCTCGATTCGCGCCGCGATCCAGTGCAAATCCGCCCGCGCAAAGGCCACACAGCCCTCGGTCGGATACCCGCCCCGCCGCCACTGGTGCAAAAATATGGCCGAGCCTTTGCCCGCCTCGGCCCGGGGCCAGTTCCAATCCGTCACAATCACAAGGTCATAAAGCGGGTCCCCCCGCCGCAGCCGCTCGTGGCTGCCGCCATACGGCGCGCGCACCGGCAGATTGTAAGACGCGTCTGCGCTCTCGTCCGACCAAAGGTCGCGCGGCCCGATCGGCTCGGCCCAGACCCGCGGCTGCACAATACGGTCAGGCCGATACAGCATCCCGACAAGCCGGTGCACCCCGCGCGGCGTCGCCCCGTCGCCCTCGCGCTTGTCCGCAGAAATCCCCCCCGCCCCGATCACACAGGCAAAGCGGCGCCCCAAAAACCGCAGCCCCGTCGGCGTCAGAACAAGATCGGCCGCGCTCACAACAGATGCCCCGATTTCGCCGCCTTCACTTTAAGATACCCGTGGTTGTGCGCATTCCCGCCCACAACAAGCGGCACGCGCTCCACCACGCTCACACCGGTCTTTTCCATCATGGCAATCTTGGCCGGATTGTTTGTCATCAGCCGGATCGCGCCAAAGCCAAGCTCTTTCAGAATAGCACTGCCCACCCGGAAGTCGCGCTCGTCGTCCTCAAAGCCGAGCCGGTGGTTGGCCTCCACCGTGTCAAAACCCTGATCCTGCAAACTATAAGCGCGCATCTTGTTGGCAAGCCCGATCCCGCGGCCCTCCTGGTTGAGATAGAGCAAAATTCCGGCGCCCTCCGCCCCCATCTGCGCCAAGGCCCCGCGCAGTTGCGGACCACAATCGCACTTCAGCGAGCCCATAAGATCGCCGGTAAAACAAGCCGAATGCAGCCGCGTCAAAACAGGGCTGTCGCGGTCAGGCCGACCAATCTCGATCGCATAATGCTCCTCGCTGCCATCGGCAGGGCGAAACACGTGCAGCCGGGTGTTTTCCGCAACCTCAATCGGAACGCGCGCCGCAACAATCTCCTGCAAAGCCGTGCTCGCGTCGATCGCCTCTGCCGCCGCCTGCGCCTCCACAACCGTGAGCCGCTCGGCGGCTGCAAAGGCCTCGGCCTGCGCCAGGTCGGCCACCAAAGCCGCCGGCAAAAGCCGCGCCGCCTTACACAACATCAGCGCAAGACGGTGAAGCTGCGCCCCGCCCGCCCGCGCGCTCTGAAGCGGCCCCTTCATGGGCTGGGCAAGGTCGTCTTTGGGGTCCGCCACAGCCAGAACCCAGCGCAAATCCGCCCCCTCAGGCAGCACAATCCGCGCCACATCCCCGTCATAGCTGCGCGCCTTCAGCGTCTCGGCGCGGCGCGCCGTAATCGCAAGCTGCGGCACAAGCCCGCGCGCGCGCAGCGCCGCAAGCCGCGCATCGTCTGCCGTCTCCGCCGCCATCACAAGCGCTGCGCCATCCGCGCTCACAAGCACAACAGGCACGCCAATCCGCAGATCCGCCCGCGCGCGCGCCAAAGTCTCGTTTATATCAGGGCCCAGTGTCATGGCACATCCTTAGGCCAAATCATTGCAGAACTGAAACAAAAACAGCCCGCGCTACACGAGCCCGTGAAAGCTTGCTACAAAACTTGTCTCCGCCGTGATCACGCCTATTTCTATGAGGCACAACCCGATAGGAGGCCACCATGGCACAACTCAGAAAAATCCTGCTTGTCGATGATGATGATGACCTGCGCGAAGCCCTGAGCGAACAGCTTGTCATGACCGAAGACTTCGACGTCTTCGAAGCCGACAGCGGCGCAACCGCCATGCAAAAAACCAGGGAAAGCCTCTATGATCTGATCATCCTCGATGTCGGCCTGCCCGATACCGACGGCCGCGAGCTGTGCCGCCTCATGCGCAAACAGGGTGTCAAAGCGCCGGTGCTCATGCTCACGGGCCATGACAGCGACGCCGATACAATCCTCGGCCTTGATGCCGGCGCCAATGATTACGTGACCAAACCGTTCAAGTTTCCGGTCCTGCTGGCGCGCATCCGCGCCCAGCTGCGCCAACATGAACAAAGCGAAGATGCGGTTTTCACCCTCGGGCCATATACGTTCAAACCCGCCATGAAGATGCTGCTGACAGATGACGACAAGAAAATCCGCCTGACCGAAAAAGAAACCAATATTCTCAAGTTTCTCTATCGCTCCCCGGACGGCGTTGTCGCCCGCGATGTGCTGTTGCACGAGGTCTGGGGCTATAATGCGGGCGTCACAACCCATACGTTAGAAACCCATATCTACCGCCTGCGCCAGAAAATCGAGCCAGACCCCTCAAACGCAAGACTTCTTGTCACAGAATCAGGCGGATACCGCCTCGTTGCGTAAAACCAATCGGACTTGATCTGCATCAAAGATGCATCTCAAACTTGACAATAGAACGTCAGTATACCGTCGCATATGCGGTCTATCATATGCACCTCCCTGTTGGACTTAGGCCGGGCCTCGCGCTCGGCCCTTTTTTTGTCCAAAACAAAGCCTTGCAAAAAAATCCGCCCCTGCTTCCTCTTTCCGCAAATATCCCGGGGGTTTGGGGGCAGCGCCCCCAACGGATCGGATTTTCGCGAAGCGAAATCCGAAACGCTTTAGCGCCCTGCAAAGGCCTCATGCGCCGCCGCCGCCCGCGCCACAGCGTCATGATCCAGCTCAAAGCCAAGCCCCGGCTTGCCCTCAAGTGCCAAAAGCCCCTTATGCGGCACAAGGCTCGGACTGGCGATGATATTGTCTTTCAGAAGTTGCCACATGATCTGGTTGCCATCATCAAGCTTGGCAATCGCGCGGCCCACATGATGCTCCGCACAGGTGGTAATGCCCGTGGTCATGCTCGAATGAATACAAAGCGTCACCCCCGCAGCCTCACAGATCGCGGCCGCCTTGATCATGGCGTGCAGCCCGCCAATCTCGCGCGGCCCCACAGCAACCATATCACAGGCCCCGCTGGCACAGGCAGTATAGACCTCCTGAAGCGTAAACACAGCCTGATCCGCCCCGATCGCCACAGGCACGCGCCGCGCCACATGGGCCAGCGGCGCAAGGCTCAGACTGCTTGTCGGCTGTTCGATATATTCGATCCCGTAAGGCTCAAGCGCGCCGATCATCCGAAGCGCAAGCGCAGGCGCCCAAGCCTCGTTCGCATCAAGGCGCAGCCGCACATCAGGCCCGACAGCCGCGCGAATGGCCCGCACATTCGCCATATCATACTCGGGCGAAATCCCCACCTTGAGATAGAGCACAGGCTCCCCCGCGCCGACGCCTTTCAGCGCATCCGCCACAAGCTCCTCGGTGCTGCTGCCCTGCAAAAAGTAGAAATACCCGACAGAGCTGCGCACCGCACCTCCCAGAAGCGCCCAGACCGGCAGGCCCAACAGCTTGCCCTGCAAATCCAGCCCCGCCATTTCCAGCCCCGATCTGAGCTGGTTGCCATAGCGCGGCATATTGCCCCCGAAGGTCAGGAAGTTGGCGCGATAGGCCGCCTCCCAGGCCGCCGACAGCTCAAACACGCTGCGCCCCACAAAATGCCGCGCCAGCTTGAGCAAAACCAGCCGCTGCGCGTCCGCGTCCGGCGCGGTCGTCGTCTCGCCATAGCCGATCGTGCCATCCTCGGCCTCGATCTCGATCAGATTCACGGTAAAGGCCTCTTCCCGCCCCTGCGACCAAACATAAGGCCGCACCAGCCCAAGCCGCAGTGGCGTCACACGGATCTCTTTGATGTTCATGGCCGGCTCCCCTTTTGGCCCAGCATGGCGCAGCCAGCCCCCCGCCGTCACGAGACTTTCCGACAGATCGCGCCGCAAACGAACACCCCCCTTGCATTCAATTCACGCAAAGGGGCATGGTCAAACATCAAAACAGGAGCTTCCCCATGCCTTTTACCCTCGCCACTTGGAACATCAACTCCGTGCGCCTGCGCGAGCCTCTGGTGCTCAAGCTGCTTGAGGAAGAGGCCCCCGATGTGCTCTGCCTGCAAGAGTGCAAAAGCCCGGTTGAGAAGATCCCCCTCGAGGGCTTCCGCGCGCTTGGCTATGAGCATATGGTCGCCCGCGGCCAGAAGGGCTACAACGGCGTCGCGATCCTGTCCAAAATCCCCATGGTCGAGGCCGGCGCCGAGGACTACGCCCAACTCGGCCACGCCCGCCATATCGCCGGGCGACTGGAAAACGGCGTCACCGTGCATAATTTCTATGTCCCCGCCGGCGGCGATGTCGCCGACCGAGACGTGAACGAGAAGTTCGGCCAGAAGCTCGACTACCTCACCCAGATGCGCGATGCCTTCCACGCCGAACGCCCCGAAAAGGCGATTCTCGTCGGAGATCTCAATATCGCCCCGCGCGAAGATGATGTCTGGGATCACAAGAAACTGCTCAAAGTGGTCAGCCACACTCCGGTCGAAGTCGAGCACCTCGCCCAAACACAAGACGCAGGCAAATGGGTCGATGTCACCCGGCAAGACATCCCCGAAGGCAACCTCTATTCATGGTGGTCCTACCGCGCCCGCGACTGGGACGAAGCCGACAAAGGCCGCCGCCTCGATCACATCTGGGCCACCCCCGACATCTCAAACGCCGCCCACAGCTCCCGCATCCTGCGCGCCGCCCGCGGCTGGACCCAACCGTCCGACCACGCACCGGTCTTTGCAACGTTTGATATCTAGGCTGCGCACAACGGCGGCCCTTGGGGTGGTGAGCCAACGCGACTGAAAAAGCGCCTTATGTCCGCCAAACACATCCTCAAAACGAATGGCGCGCCTTAATCTGCCAAATCGCCATCCCGGCCTAAAACTTGCTCCCCCGGAAGCCCACAACGGCGGCACCCCCTTGCAAGCGCGGGCTGCATCCCTCACATAAAGGGGAACACGATTTCCCAAGGAGCCGCCCGATGGACCTCAACCTTTCCCAGCCCGCCGCCGACAGCCTCGTCTTTGATGTGACAGAAGCCACCTTTATGAAAGACGTGGTCGAAGCCTCGATGGAAACGCCCGTGATCGTCGATTTCTGGGCGCCGTGGTGCGGCCCCTGCAAAACCCTCGGGCCAATGCTCGAAGCGACGGTCACAAAGGCCAAGGGCGCCGTCAAAATGGCCAAAGTTGATGTCGACCAAGAGCAGCGCCTCGCCCAGATGCTCGCCCAACAGGGCCTGCCGATCCAGTCGATCCCGACCGTGGTCGGCTTTTATCAGGGCCGCCCGGTGGATATGTTCCAAGGCGCTGTGCCCCAGTCAGAGCTTGACGCTTTTGTCAAAAAAATAGTCGATGCCGCCGGCGGTGATGCCTCTGGCGGGCTGGATGAGGCCCTCGCCGTTGCCGAGGAAATGCTCGCCGAGGGCGCGGCCGCCGATGCCGCCCAGACCTTCGCCGCGATCCTCGAAGAAGAGCCAAATCACGCCGCAGCCTATGGCGGCCTCGTGCGCGCCTATATCGCGCTTGACGATCTGTCAGGCGCCGAAGCCACGCTCAATGGCGCCCCCGCCGAAATCAGCGCCGCCCCCGAGCTTGAGGCCGCCCACGCCAAGCTCGAGCTTGCCAAACAGGCGGCCAACGCCGGCCCCGTGGCCGAGCTTCAGGCCGCCTCCGAAGCAAACCCCGACGATCATCAGGCGCGCTTTGACTATGCCAACGCGCTGCAAGCCGCGGGCGATGTTCAGGAGGCTGTCGACCAGCTCCTCGAGCTGTTCCGCCGCAACCGCGACTGGAACGAGGGCGCCGCCAAGACCCAGCTCTTCACGCTGTTTGACGCCCTCCCCCCGCAAGATCCGATCGCGCTGTCAGGCCGGCGCAAGCTCGGCTCGATGATCCTGATCTGAGGCCCCTCATGCGCAAGTTCAAAGATCTGCCCGGCATCATTCCCGTCTTCCCGCTTCCGGGGGCGCTGCTCTTGCCTCGCTCCAATATGCCGCTGCATATCTTTGAGCCGCGCTACCTCACGATGCTGGATGACGCGCTTAAAACGCCCGAGCGCCTTATCGGGATGATCCAGCCCGACACTGGCCCACACAGCGCAGATGATGCGCTGATGACGATCGGCTGCGCTGGCCGCATCACCCAGTTCAACGAAACAGAAGACGGCCGCTACATGATCACCCTCACGGGCATTTCGCGCTACCGTATCTCCTCCCAAGTCGAGGGCTTCGCGCCCTACCGGCGCGCCGAAGTCAGCTGGGAGGGCTTTGAAAAAGACATGGGCCCCGAAGAGCACGACCCCGCCTTTGACCGCGCCAAATTCCTTGCGCTGCTCGAGCGGTTCTTCTCGGCCAAGGGCCTCAACACGGATTGGGAGACCCTGCAAGACGCCGAAGACGAGCTTCTCGTCAATTCGCTCTCCATGCTGCTTGATTTCTCTCCCGAAGACAAACAGGCACTGCTCGAAGCGCCCTCTCTCTCCACCCGTCGCGAAACCCTCGTGACCCTGATCGAATTCGCCCTGCACAGCGGCGGCGATGGCGAGGATATTCTCCAATGAGCGACACAGCCCCAACTCCCCCCCGGTTCGACCGTCATATGCTCGAAGCATTGGTCTGCCCCGTCTCTCAGGGGCGGCTCGACTACGACGCCGAGGCCCAGGAGCTGATCAGCACATCCGCCAAGCTCGCCTATCCGATCCGCGATGGCATTCCCGTGATGCTGTTTGATGAGGCGCGCAAGCTCGACGACTGATCTGTCGGCTGCGCAAGCGCTGCGCACTGCCCGCGCCATCCGCCCTCTCTGTCCGCCCTTTTCACAGACGGCTCCGTGGCCGCGCCCGAACCGGCTATCTCTTAACATTCCACAAACCCGCCGCGCGCCATCTTTACGTCTGGTCTGCGCGCCCAGATCCGGATTGGGCGGTGCACGGGTTGTGCACGCAATGTGCACGCTTTTCACCCCCCCGACTCACAGGCGCCAAAACGCGTTAACCTTTGGCCTTCACATTTTCATGAGGTCGGGCAAATCCCCGTTCAAACCCGCCGCTTCGCGCATCAATCCGCGTTTGAGCGTGGGCAAGGCATTGATCAGCCCCATGCCGAGGTCACGCCCCGCTCGCAGAAGCGGATTGTCGTTTGAAAACAACTTGTTGGTTAGATCAGTGCTCGCCGCAAGCGTGGCCGTGTCAAACCGCCGCCAGCTTTGATAGCGCTCCAGCACAAGCGGGCTTGTAAACTCTTCGCCGCGCGCTTGGGCGTGCTCGATCACATGGGCCAGCGCCGCCACGTCCCGCAGCCCCGCATTGAGGCCCTGACCGGCAATCGGATGCATCCCGTGCGCCGCATCTCCAACAAGCACAAGCCGCTGATCTATAAAGGAATTCGCAATGGTCAGCCGGAGCGGATAGGCAAAGCGCTTGCCCTCCAGTCTGATCTCTCCAAGAAAGTCACCAAAGCGTGGCCGCAGCACCTCGAGGTAGTCCGCATCGCTGAGACTATGGATGCCATTCGCCCGCTCCGTGCGCTCTGACCAGACGATAGAGCTGCGGTTCCCCGGAAGCGGCAAAATAGCCAGCGGACCCTCCGGCATAAAAAATTGATGGGCAATGCCATTATGCGGTTTTTCGTGCTGAATCGCACAGACAAGAGCGGTCTGGCCATAGTCCCATCCCGTCCGCCTGATTCTGGCCCGTTTCGCCGTCCCCGATCCGCGCCCGTCGGCCCCCACAATCAGCCGTGTCGAATGCACATCCCCTGACGCCAAAGTCAGCCAGGCACCGCTGCCATTGACCTCTTGAGAAACGACCTCGCCCTCAAGGTTCGTGATGCCCTCATGCGCCTTCACAGCCTCAAGCAAAGCGCCTCTGAGGTAGCGATCTTCCAGCATATGGCCCATCGGCCCTTCTTCCAGCTCCCCGCGCTCGAAATGAAGGAAAAACGGCGCCGGCCCTTGCCCTGCGCGACCATCGCTTGCTTTGATCTCGTTCATCGGCTGGGCGTGCTCTGAGACCTTGTTCCAAAGGCCCAAACGCTGCAAAAGCCGGATCGACGCAAAGGCCAAAGCATAGGCCCGCCCGTCAAAAGCGGCATTCGCCCTCAGGGTCTCGGGCTGCGCATCAATCAGGCTCACACGCCGCCCCCGCGCCGCCAAAGCCAGCGCCAGAACGGGGCCATTCAGCCCGCCGCCCACAATCGCGATATCACTGTCATATGTCATGTCTTGCACTATGCCTGAGCCTGCGGGATTGTCCATGCAACAGAACGCCGCTACCGTGGATTTGGACGCAACGAAAAGGGATATGAAATGCAAGACTGGCTCAAAATGAGCATGGCCGATCTGGGCCGTGGTATCGCCTCAGGCGAGATTGATCCCGTTGATCTTACAGAAGAATATCTCACCGCCATCAAGGCCCACCCCTTCGGCACCCGGATCTATGCCCGCCTCACAGAAGAGCGCGCCCGCGCCGAGGCCAAGGCCGCATCCCTTCGTGCAAAAGCCGGTCTGCGCCGGGGTCCGCTTGATGGCGTTCCGGTCAGTTGGAAAGACCTGTTTGACACCGCAGGCACAGCCACAGAAGCCGGCACAGCCCTTCTCAAAGACCGCGTGCCCGAGACTGACGCATGGGCGCTGCAAAACGCCACCCAAGCGGGCCTCGTCTGCCTTGGCAAAACCCATATGAGCGAGCTGGCCTTTTCGGGCCTCGGCCTCAATCCGGTGACAGAAACACCCCCCTGTGTGAATGATCATGGTGCCGTCGCGGGCGGCTCTTCCTCGGGCGCGGCGGCCTCCGTCGCCTTTGGTCTGGCCCCCTGCGGTGTCGGCTCTGATACAGGCGGCAGCGTGCGCATTCCCGCCGCATGGAACGATCTGGTCGGTCTCAAAACCACAGCCACCCGCATCCCTCTCACAGGCGTTGTGCCGCTCTGCGAAACCTTTGACACAGTCGGCCCGCTCTGCCGCACAGTGGAAGACGCCGCCCTCATGCTCGCCGCGCTGGAAGGCGGGCAAGCCGTTGATCTTGAAGGCGTCTCTGCCGCGGGCCTGCGCCTCGCCATACTCGACACCATAGCGCTTGATGAGGTCCGCGAGGCCCCCAAAGCCGCCTTTGACAGCGCAATCGCCCGCCTCAAAGCCGCAGGCGCCACGATCGAGCATATCAAGGCCCCCGAAGTCGCCGATATCATGCCGCTGTCGCCCATTCTGTTCACCTCCGAAGCCTACGGCACTTGGAAAACCGTGATCGAAGCCGCGCCCGACAAGATGTTCCCCGAAATCCTTGCGCGCTTCCGCTCCGGTGCGGGCCACAGCGCCGCCGATTATGTCGCGGCATGGCAAACAATCGAAACCGCGCGCCAGCACTGGGCGGCGCGCGTGGCAGGCTATGACGCGGTTCTTTTGCCCAGCGCGCCCATCCTGCCGCCCAACGCCGAGCGCCTGATGAGCGATAGCGACTATTACATCACAGAAAACCTGCTCAGCCTGCGCAATACCCGTATCGGCAATCTGCTCGGCCTGCCCGCCATAACCCTGCCCACGGGCACACCCAGCTGCGGTATTCTGCTTATGGGCGCGGCTCTTGGCGAAGAAAAGCTCCTCCGCGTCGCCGCCGCCACAGAGAAAGCCCTCACCCGCGAGGCGCTATAAATGCCACAAACTGACTGAATCCATACAGTTTTTCTGGACGAAGCGGGCTTGCTTGAGTAATTTGGCTTCAAACGGGGCGTCAATGACCCCGACTTTGAGGCAGTATCGATATGTTTCCCGAGCGGTTTTCGAACCTTCCGGCCTATGCGTTCCCGCGCCTTCGCGCCCTGTTGGATCACCATCCCGCAGGCGGTGACACCGTGCATATGACCATCGGTGAGCCAAAACACCCTTTCCCCGCTTGGGTCGCAGAAGAGCTGACCGCTCATATTCAGGGCTTCAACAGCTATCCGCCCAATGACGGCAGCGAAGCCCTGCTCAGCGCCATATCCGGCTGGCTCAAGCGCCGCTTTTCGCTCACAGCCGCCGCCGATACCCAAATTCTCGCGCTCAACGGAACCCGCGAGGGGCTGTATAACGCCTGTATGGCGCTGGTGCCCGAGACGGTGCGGGGCGACACGCCCAATATCCTTATGCCGAACCCGTTTTATCAGGTCTATGCCGTTGGCGCGGTCTCTGTGGGGGCGCAGCCAATTTTTGCCAATGCCACAGAAAACACGGGCTTCCTGCCTGATTTCTCCGGTCTGCCCACAGATATTCTCAAGAAAACAGCCGCCGCCTTTATCTGTTCTCCGTCCAACCCGCAGGGCGCGATTGCCAGCCGCAGCTATCTGCGCGAGCTGATCGCTCTGGCCGAACAGTTTGATTTCCAGATTTTTGCGGATGAGTGCTACTCCGAGATTTACCGCAATGATCCGCCGCCCAGCGCGCTAGAGGTTGCCGCCGAGATGGGCGCTCACCCCGAGCGTGTGGTGATTTTTCATTCGCTCTCCAAGCGCTCCAATTTGCCGGGCCTGCGCTCGGGGTTTGTGGCAGGCGGACCAGAGACAATCACCCGCCTCAAACAGCTGCGCAACTACGCCGGCGCGCCCTTGCCCACGCCGCTTCAGGCCGTGGCCGCGCGCGTCTGGAGCGATGAGGCGCACGTGGTCGAAAACCGCAGGCTTTATCAGGAAAAATACGCTGTGGCCGATACGGTTATGGCCGATTTTGAAGGCTACAAAGGCCCCGAAGGCGGGTTTTTCCTCTGGCTTCCCGTGGAAGACGGAGAGGCCGCCGCGCTCAAGCTCTGGCGCGAGACAGGCGTGCGCGTGCTCCCCGGAGCCTACCTGAGCCGCGACGCCCAAGGCCGCAATCCGGGCAAGACATACATCAGGGTCGCCATGGTGGCCCCAAGAGAAGAAATGCAGCTGGGGCTTCTTCGCCTCAAAAGCTGCTTACAAAGCTGAGGACGAGGGAAAATGGCATACCAGACACGCGGGCGCGATCCGCTTCTCGATAGCAATATGGCAGAAGCCATCGAAAAACGTGGCAAAGAGCTGGCCGGACTTGCTCTGGTGGTTGCGGCTCTGGCTGCGGCGGCCATGATTTTTTCCTACAACCCGAGTGACCCCTCCTGGCTATCGGCCACAGATGCCCCCGTTCAAAACTGGATGGGCAGCTTCGGCGCAACCATTGCCGCGCCCCTCTTTATGATCATCGGTTGGGGCAGCCTCGGGATCGCTGCGGCCCTGCTGGCATGGGGCGCGCGCCTTGTGACACATTTCGGCGCCGATCGCGCCGTTGGCCGGCTCATCTTTGCGCCGATCTGGCTCGCGCTTTTGTCGGTCTATGCCTCGACACTTGTCCCAAGCCCGACCTGGACCCACTCTTTTGGCCTCGGCGGCCTCTTTGGAGATACCGTTCTGGGCAGCCTGTTGGGCATTCTGCCTGTCAGCGCCAGCTTTGGCCTCAAGGTTCTCTCGCTGCTGCTCGGCGCAGGCATGATCGCACTGGGCGCATTTATCCTCGGCTTTACCCGCGCCGAGCTGCGTTACATCGGCCGTTTCCTTCTGATCGGAACAATCCTTGCCTATGCCACAGCCATGAAGCTCTTGGGCAAGACCGCAACAGGCGCAATGAGCGCGGCGCATACCCTGCAAGAGCGCAATCGCGCCCGCCGCGAACAGCGCGCCATGGCCCGCGCCGAAGCCGCCGAATGGACAGCCCTTCAGGACGCCCAGACACTTGAAGTCTCGCCGCGCGCGCCCCTTCCCCACAGCCATTCAAACGAGCCACCCCTCACCGCCACAGCCGAAAAAACCGGCCTGCGCGCGCTCATGCCCAATCTGATCCGCCGTGCCGAGCCGATGCCCGAGCAAGAGCTTGTTCAGACCGCGCCCCGCTTTGCTGATGGCGAGCCGTCCGCCCCCTCTGATGATCGCATCAAGGCCAAAATCGCCGATGTGATCAAATCGCGCGTGCGCCACAGCCCCTCGGTCCAATCTGCGCTCGCGGCCCCTCTCACCAAAGGCCGCGGCCATGGCCCGATCCCGCTTGTGCTCGACACAAGCGCGCCACAGCCGCGCGTCGAACCGCCGATCTCGGGCCTTGGCACACATAGCCTGCCCGAAGAGCCAAAGCTCACAGCCGCATTCACGCCAGAGCCACAGAGCTTTGAAAGCCATGAAGCCTACGGGTTTGAGGATGACGACATCCTTGAAGACGCCCACGAGCTGGGCGACGCCCCCGCGCCAAGGGCCTTTCATATCCCGACAGCCGAACACAAAAAAGTCGTTCAGCACGCCGTCAAAAAGCCCGTCCAGACAAGCGCACGCGCCAAGGCCGAGGCCCAGCCCGCCTTCAAATTTGAAGACAAGCGCCCCGCCTACGAGCTGCCGCCGCTGTCACTTCTGGCCGACCCCGTCAAAATCGAACGGTTCCATCTCTCTGATGAAGCTCTGGAGGCCAACGCCCGTATGCTTGAGTCCGTGCTCGACGACTACGGCGTCAAAGGCGAGATCGTCTCGGTCCGCCCCGGCCCCGTTGTCACAATGTATGAGCTTGAGCCGGCGCCGGGCCTCAAAGCCTCACGCGTGATCGGCCTTGCCGATGATATCGCCCGCTCCATGGCGGCGCTCTCGGCGCGTGTCTCCACCGTTCCCGGCCGCTCGGTCATCGGCATCGAGCTGCCCAACGACAACCGCGAGATGGTCGGCTTCCGCGAGATCCTCTCTGGCCGCGAATACGGCGACGGCAATCACAAGCTGCCCCTTGCCCTTGGCAAGGATATCGGCGGTGATCCGGTTGTCGCCAACCTTGCCAAAATGCCCCACCTGCTGATTGCAGGCACCACCGGCTCGGGCAAATCTGTCGCGATCAACACCATGATCCTCTCACTGCTCTACAAGCTCACGCCCGAAGAGTGCCGGATGATCATGATCGACCCCAAAATGCTCGAACTCTCCGTCTATGACGGCATCCCGCATCTCCTCTCCCCCGTCGTGACCGACCCGAAAAAGGCCGTTGTTGCTCTCAAATGGACGGTCGGCGAGATGGAAGAGCGCTATCGCAAAATGTCCAAAATGGGCGTGCGCAATATCGACGGCTACAACTCCCGCGTGGCCGATGCTCTGGCCAAAGGCGAGATGTTCTCGCGCACCGTCCAGACCGGCTTTGACGATGACACAGGCGAGCCGGTGTTTGAGACAGAAGAAATGACGCCCGAGAAAATGCCCTATATCGTCGTGATCGTCGACGAAATGGCCGACCTCATGATGGTTGCGGGCAAAGAGATCGAAGCCTGTATCCAGCGCCTCGCCCAAATGGCCCGCGCCTCCGGCATTCACATCATCATGGCCACGCAGCGCCCCTCTGTTGACGTCATCACAGGCACAATCAAGGCCAACTTCCCGACACGGATCAGCTTTCAGGTCACCTCCAAGATCGACAGCCGCACCATTCTGGGCGAAATGGGCGCCGAGCAACTGCTTGGCATGGGGGATATGCTCTATATGGCGGGTGGCGCAAAAATCACACGCTGCCACGGCCCCTTTGTCTCCGATGAGGAAGTCGAGGAAATCGTCAATCATCTCAAGGCCTTTGGCCCGCCCGAATATGTCTCGGGCGTTGTGCAAGGCCCGCCAGATGACAACGCAAGCGATATCGACGCCGTCCTCGGCCTCGGCGGCAACACCGACGGCGAAGATGCGCTCTACGATACAGCCGTCGCCATCGTGATCAAGGATCGCAAGTGCTCCACGTCCTACATCCAGCG
>JAHBAN010000126.1 GCA_018500075.1 Flavobacteriia bacterium
ACGCCTTGGACTGAAGGGTTTCGAATTTGCTTCGCAAATCCGACCCGTGAGGGGGCTTTGCCCCCTCACACTCCCCCAGGATATTTCTGGAAAGAGGAAACCCAAAGACCCGCGTCAGTCGGCCTCGCGCCCTTCGGTGTCGGACATATCAAAGCCGAGGTGTTTGGCGACCGTAAAGATGTCTTTGTCCCCGCGTCCGCACATATTCATCACGAGTATATGCTCAGCCGGCAGCTTCGGTGCAATCTTCATGACGTGCGCCAAGGCGTGAGACGGCTCAAGCGCCGGAATGATCCCCTCCAGAGCACAGGACAGCTGGAAGGCTTCCAAAGCCTCTTTGTCGGTGATGCTGACATATTGTGCGCGCTTTGTGTCATGCAGCCACGAATGCTCCGGGCCAATTCCGGGGTAATCCAGCCCCGCAGAGATCGAAAATCCCTCGAGAATTTGCCCGTCGTCATCTTGCAAAAGATAGGTCCGGTTGCCGTGCAGCACGCCGGGGCGTCCGCCGGTGAGGCTTGCGCAATGCTCCATCTTCTCGTTCACACCCTTGCCGCCGGCCTCCACGCCGATGATGTTCACGCCCGGATCGTCGAGAAACGGATAAAACAGCCCCATCGCATTGGAGCCGCCGCCGATGGCTGCGATCAGCGTATCGGGCAGACGCCCCTCACCCTCCTGCTCGGCAAGCTGTGTGCGCACTTCCTTGCCAATGATGCTCTGGAAATCCCGCACCATCGCAGGGTAAGGATGCGGCCCCGCCACCGTGCCGATGCAGTAAAACGTATCGCGCACATTCGTCACCCAGTCGCGCAGCGCATCGTTCATCGCATCCTTGAGCGTGCCCCGCCCGCTCGTCACAGGGATCACCTCCGCCCCCAGAAGGCGCATCCGGAACACATTTGGCGCCTGGCGCTCCACATCATGCTTGCCCATATAGACAACGCATTGCAGGCCAAACTTCGCACAGACCGTCGCGGTCGCCACGCCATGCTGCCCCGCGCCCGTCTCGGCAATAATCCGTTTCTTGCCCATCCGCCGCGCCAGCAAAATCTGCCCCAGAACATTGTTGATCTTATGCGCGCCGGTGTGGTTCAGCTCGTCGCGCTTGAGATAGATCTTCGCGCCGCCCAAATGCTGCGTCAGACGCTCGGCATAATAGAGCGGGCTGGGACGACCCACATAATTGGCCCAAAGATCATCCATCTCCGCCCAAAAGCTCGGGTCCGTCTTGGCCTTCTCATATTCGGCCTCAAGGCCCAGGATCAGCGGCATCAGCGTCTCTGACACAAACCGCCCGCCAAAGTCGCCAAAGCGGCCGTTTTCGTCAGGCCCGTTCATGAAGGAATTGAAAAGATCGTCGGCCATAAGATGCCCTCTCTGTCAGCGTTTGCTTGTTGGTAAATGCCCAAGCCCCCAAGAGCAAGACAAACGCACTCAAAAGCCGCCGCCCCTGCTTTTTCTTTCAAAAAATATCCCGGGGGGAGAATTCATAAGCCCTATGGCTTATGAATGAGGGGGGCTGGCCCCCCTCCCGGTCGGATTTGCAAAGCAAATTCGACCTCAGCGCAGAGCCGCCACAAAAGCGGCGATCTTGCCCGCGTCCTTCACACCGGCCCCCGCCTCCACACCCGAGGAGACATCCACCTGCCGCGCCCCTGTCATCTGCACAGCCTCGCGCACATTCCCCGCCGTCAGCCCGCCCGCCAGCATCCATGGCTTGCGCCAGTATTTGCGCACCGACAAAAGCCGCCAGTCAAAGGCCAGACCGTTGCCCCCCGGCAAATCCGCGCCCTTGGGCGGCTTGGCATCAATCAAAAGCTGGTCCGCCACCTCTTCATAAAGCGCAATCTGCGCCATATCCTCGGCCCCGGCCACGCCCAGAGCCTTCATCACAGGCAACCCATAGCGCGCCCGCAGCTCGGACACCCGCTCGGGGCTTTCATGCCCGTGCAGTTGCAACATATCCAGCGGCACCGCCTCGACTATCTCATCCAGCGCGCCATCCTCGGCATCCACCACAAGCGCCACCTTGGCCAAGCCCACAGGCGCCTCCAGCGCGAGGCTGCGCGCCGTCGCAACACTCACATGGCGCGGCGATTTCGGGAAAAAAACAAACCCCGCATAGCTCGCGCCCGCCGCCGCCACCGCCGCCACATCCTCAGGCCGCGTCAGCCCGCAAATCTTCACCCTGATGTCCATCGGCTCCGCCCGCTCTGCTTTCGTTTCATATAAAAAGGCGCAAAGCTCTCGCCCGCGCCCCCGTCTGTTTGACGGCCCGTCTGCCAGGCCGCCCGCCTCTCAGACCGTCCGCGTGTCAGACCGCCCGTCTGCCTGCCTGCGCCGCTGCCTGCCTATCCCGCGTCAGCCGGCTTTTTCAAGCAGCGCCAGAACCTCGTCGCCCTGCTCCCCATCAACGGGTTTGATCCGCTTCAGCTCGCCCTCAAGCTTTCTCACTTCCCCGCGGCGGCGCGCCGCCTCGGCGCGGTGCTTGTGTTCGCGCAGCCACTCCCAGACAAAGCCCATCAAAAGCCCCGACAGGATCCCCATAAAAATCACCACAAACAAAGGCAGCTCGACAGAAACGCCATATCCTGTCGCCTGCCCAAGCGCATCGGGCAAGAGGTTCAAGCGCACAGGCTGCGCATTGGCCAGAGCCACAATGATCAAACAGACAGATAAAACAGCCAAAACCCCATACCGAATAAAGCGCATGACCTACTTCCCGTTCAGCCTGTCGCGCAACAGCTTGCCGGTCTTAAAGAACGGCACGTGCTTTTCTTCCACCTCAACAGCCTCGCCCGTGCGCGGGTTACGCCCGGTGCGCGCGTCGCGCTGCTTGACAGAAAAGGCCCCAAAGCCGCGCAGCTCGACACGGTCCCCCGCGGCCATCGCATCAATGATCTCTTCAAAAATGGTGTTAACAATTCTTTCAACATCACGCTGAAAGAGGTGCGGATTTTCTTCCGCAATCTTCTGAACAAGCTCCGAGCGGATCATCTGTGTCTGTCTCCCCAGGCAGAAGTTTTATCATTATCTGTCTCTGACTATAGAAGAAAATTCACGCTGATAAACCTCCTTCCTTGCCACAATCACGGAAAAACCGAAGCAAAATCAGGGGTTTTGCAGGGATTTGCGGTGCCACAGGCCCGCTGCATTGCAGCAACACAGCCAAGGCCGCCCGGGCTGTGCGGCCCGCTCTCCCGATTCGCGCGCCCTCCGCCCCAAAAGAAAAGGCCCCGCAGCGTGCACTGCGAGGCCCCTTCAACTGTCTTATTGCGGGTCTCAGTCGTCCGACTTGAGCGCCGCGCCGAGAATATCGCCAAGCGATGCGCCGCTGTCTGATGAGCCATACTGCTCCACAGCTTCTTTCTCTTCGGCAATTTCGCGCGCCTTGATCGAGAGGCCAAGACGGCGTGTTTTGGCGTCGACATTTGTCACGCGCACATCCACCTTGTCGCCCACAGAGAAACGCTCAGGGCGCTGCTCGGCACGGTCGCGGCTGAGGTCTGAGCGGCGGATGAAGTTTTTCATGCCCTCATATTCAACTTCGATGCCGCCATCCTCGATGGATGTGACTTCAACAGTGATGATGCTGCCACGCTTTGTGCCACCCACGGCTTCGGCAAATTTGTCGCCGCCAAGGCCCTTGATGGAAAGCGAAATGCGCTCTTTCTCAACGTCAACTTCAGAGACAACCGCCTGAACCATATCGCCTTTGCGGTAGTTCTGGATCGCGTCTTCGCCGCGCTCGTCCCAAGAGATGTCGCTAAGGTGCACCATACCGTCGATGTCGCCCTCAAGGCCGATGAAGAGGCCGAATTCAGTGATGTTCTTGACTTCACCTTCAACTTCCTTGCCCTCTGGGTGCGTCTCGGCAAAGACTTCCCATGGGTTGCGCTGTGTTTGCTTGAGGCCAAGCGAAACGCGGCGTTTTGCACCATCGATTTCCAGAACCATGACTTCGACTTCTTGCGAGGTCGACACGATCTTGCCGGGGTGTACGTTCTTCTTTGTCCAGGACATTTCAGACACGTGCACAAGACCTTCAACACCGGCTTCCAGCTCCACAAATGCGCCGTAATCGGTGATATTGGTCACGCGGCCCATGTGGACGCTCTCAAGCGGATATTTCGCGGCCACGAGATCCCATGGATCGTCCTGAAGCTGCTTCATACCAAGGCTGATGCGGTGTGTCTCTTTGTTGATCTTGATGACCTGAACCTTCACAGTTTCCCCGATTGTGAGGATCTCTGATGGGTGGTTCACACGGCGCCAGGCCATGTCTGTCACGTGGAGAAGGCCGTCTACACCGCCAAGGTCCACAAAGGCACCATATTCGGTGATGTTCTTGACCACACCGTCCACAGAATCGCCTTCAGCAAGGTTGCCAATGACTTCGGCACGCTGCTCGGCACGTGATTCTTCAAGGATCGCACGGCGCGACACAACAATGTTGCCACGACGACGGTCCATCTTGAGGATCTGGAAAGGCTGCTTGAGGCCCATGAGCGGGCCGGCGTCGCGCACGGGGCGCACATCAACTTGCGAGCCGGGCAGGAAGGCCACGGCGCCGCCGAGGTCAACCGTAAAGCCGCCTTTGACGCGGCCAAAGATCGCGCCATCGACACGCTCTTCGTCGGCATAGGCTTTTTCCAGACGGTCCCAGGCTTCTTCACGGCGCGCCATCTCACGCGAGATAACAGCTTCGCCGCGGGCGTTTTCCGCCGAGCGCAAAAAGACTTCCACTTCATCGCCAACAGCGATTTCGGGCGCTTCACCGGGGTTTGCGAATTCTTTCAGATCAACGCGGCCTTCCATTTTGTAGCCGACGTCGATGATGGCCTGGCCCGCTTCAATCGCGATCACCTTGCCTTTGACAACCGAGCCCTCTTCGGGCGTGTCCATTTCGAAGCTCTCGTTCAACAGCGCTTCAAAGTCTTCCATAGATACTGTGTTGGCCATGTGGCGTTTCATTCCTTTTAAGTGTTTCTGGCCGTGCGGTTGTCTCCGCCGGTCTTCGGGTTTCTATTGGTCAGACAGCGCGACCGGCTTTCAAAACAAAGAGGGCCGGAGAGTTCCGACCCTGCTCATTCTGTCCTGCGGTAGCCCCGCCTTGTGCGACAGGCGCGCGTATATAACGCTCTCCCCCCAAAGGCAAGCCCCACCCCTTTTTTTACTCTGCAAACAGCCGGAAACCACAGGTTTCCTCTTTCCAAAAATATCCCGAGGGGGTGCGGGGGAGCAGCGCTCCCCCGCCCGGGTCGGATTTGCCCTGCAAATTCGAGCCTCTAACAATAGCGCTCAGGCCCGATCCACTGTTCGGGCGAATAGCGGTCGCCATGGGCCCAGCCGGCCGGCAGAAGCGCTTCGATCCGCGCCAGATCCTCGCGCGTCAGCACCAGATCACGCCCCTGCAAACAATCGCTCAAATGCGAAACAGACCGCGTCCCCGGAATCGGAATCACATGGTCCCCCTGCGCCAGAAGCCAGGCGTTCGCCAGCCCCGCCGCCGAAACGCCCATCTCCCGAGCGAGCGCGCGAAAGCCGGCCGCCGCGCTCACATTGGCCTCGTAATTCGGGCTGACAAACCGCGGATTGCCGCGCAAAAAATCAAGGCTCTGCACCGCCTCAAGGCTCAGGGGGGCATCGGTCAGCAAAGAGCGCCCCACAGGGCTGAAGGCCACAAGCGCCGTGCCCAGTTCGGCGCAGGCCTGCACAAGGCCCAGCTCGGGGCTGCGCGTGCTCAGGGAATACTCCGATTGCACCGCACTTACGGGCGCAATCTGGGCTGCGCGGCGCAGGCTGCTCGGCGCGATTTCCGAATAGCCAAAGCCAAGCGCCTTGCCGCTTTTCACAATCGCCGCAAGGCTCTCGGTCACCTCTTCAATCGGCACCTGCGGATCGCGGCGATGCACATAAAACAGCCCCACCTGATCAACGCCCATACGTTGAAGTGATTTATCAAGTTCGCTCTCCAAGTGCTTGCGATCATTTCTGAAAATACGCTTACCGCTCTCGTCCCGTGCAATCGAGGCCTTGGTGGCAATCACAAAGTCCTGTCTGGCCTGCGGGTGGCGCGCAAAGTAACTCCCGATCACCTCTTCAGAGCGCCCCATGCCGTAGATATTGGAGGTGTCCAGATGGGTCACGCCAACATCGCGGCAATGGTCCAAAATGGCGTGGCTCTCGGCCTCGCTGGTCGCCCCGTAAAAATCCGAAAACGACATCGCCCCATAGCCGATCGCGCTGATTTCGGGGCCGTGTTGTCCAAGCCTGCGGCGGGTCATGTTCGGGCCGCCTCCACGGCTGCAATCGCCGCGCTCACCGCCGCGTCAATGCTCATATCGGACGTGTCAATCACGACCGCATCCAAAGCCGCAACCATCGGCGCTTCGGCGCGGCCCGCGTCGCGCGCATCGCGCTCTTTGACTTCGGCCAAGACGGTCTCAAACACGGCCTCGGCGCCGCGCGCCACAAGCTCCGCGTGCCGCCGCGCCGCACGCACCTCGGCGCTGGCGGTGACAAAGAGCTTGGCCTCCGCCTCAGGGCAGATCACCGTGCCGATGTCTCGCCCGTCAAGCACAGCCCCCCCCGCGCGCCGCGCAAAGGCGCGCTGGAAGTCCACCAGTGCTGCGCGCACCGCGCCAATCACAGCCACACGGCTCGCCGCCTGCGCCACATCCGCTGTGCGCAAACCCGCGTCTTCCAAATCCTCGGCCACAAGCGCTCGCGCCGCCGCGATCGGGTCAACCCCCGCCAGCACACGCGCCCCAACAGCGCGGTATAAAAGGCCCGTATCCAGATGGGCAAAGCCGAAATGCGCCGCCACAGCCTTGGAGATCGTGCCCTTGCCCGCCGCCGCCGGCCCGTCTATCGCAATCGCAAAGCCCATCTCAAATCCGCTCGATCACAGCGCCAAGCCCGCCCATCAGGCTCTCAAAGATCGGGAAAGACGTGGCAATCGGCCCGCCGTCATCGACCTGCATCGGCTGTTCGCTCGCCATGCCGAGAATCAGGAAAGACATCGCAATCCGGTGATCGAGCCGGCTTTCCACCGTCACACCGCCCGCCACAGCGCCATGCCCGCGCCCCTCCACACTCCACCAGTCCTCGCCCTCCTCGACAGTCACGCCTGCCGCGCGCAAGCCCTTGGCCATCGCGTCGATCCGGTCGCTTTCCTTGACGCGCAGCTCTTTCACGCCGCGCATTTCGGTGCGCCCCTCGGCAAAGGCCGCAACCACAGACAGCACGGGATATTCGTCAATCATGCTCGCCGCCCGCGCCGGCGGAACTTCGATGCCCTTCAGGTCGGGCGAAAACCGCGCCCGCAAATCGGCCACAGGCTCGCCGCCCTCCTCGCGCAGGTTTTCATAGGTCAGGTCTGCGCCCATCTCGATCAGCGTGGTGAACAGCCCCGCGCGCGTCGGGTTGAGGCCGATATTGGGCACAAGCACATCAGAGCCTTCGGTGATAATCGCCGCACAGACAGGAAAGGCCGCAGAGCTGGGATCCCGCGGCACAGTGATGTCCTGCGCTGTCAGCTCGGGCTGCCCCTGAAGGCGAATGATCCGGCCCTCGGCGGTCTCTTCGGTCTCGATGATCGCGCCAAAGCCCGCGAGCATCCGCTCGGTGTGGTCGCGCGTCGCTTCACGCTCGATGACCTGGCTCTCGCCCCGCGCATTCAGCGCCGCCAGCAAGACCGCCGACTTGACCTGCGCGCTCGGCACAGGCACCTCGTAGCGCACAGGCGCCGCATCGGCCGCGCCCACAATCGTCATCGGCAAGCGCCCGCCGCGCCGCCCGTAGGCCCGCGCGCCAAACAGCGCAAGCGGTTCCGTCACCCGCGCCATGGGGCGCGAATTGAGCGAGGCATCGCCGGTAAAGGTCGCCGTCATGTCAGTGGTCGCCATCGCCCCCATAATAAGACGCACGCCCGTTCCGGAATTGCCGCAGTCGATGACATTGTCAGGCTCCGCAAAGCCGCCCACACCCACGCCATAAACCCGCCAATTGCCTTGGCCGAGGTCTTCAACCTCCGCTCCGAAGGCCCGCATGGCGCGGCCCGTGTCAAGCACGTCCTGCCCCTCCAAAAGCCCCGTGATGCGGGTCTCCCCCACAGACATAGCCCCCAAAATCAGCGAGCGATGCGAGATCGACTTGTCGCCGGGCACATGGGCCTCGCCTGACAGCCCTGTGGATTTGCGTGAAAGCATTGGAAGTGCCGCGCCGTGTGATGACATATCAGTCCCCGTTCGATTTCTTCGGGGGTTTTAGCCGAGCCGCCAGAGGAGGTCTACGCCTAACCGCTCAAAACCATTGCCCCGGCTCCATCAAGCCAAGGTCCAGAAGCTGGCGCGAGTGCCACTCAAAGGGCACCGAGTTGTGCCACAGAAATGTGCTGATATCAAACGTGGAGCCGGGGTTGCGCTTGAGCGCCTTGGCCGTGCGAAAAGAACAAATCGACGCCGTCAGATTGTTATGCCAGGGGCAGGCATAGGTGTTGTATTCCTCGTCGTTAAATCTGTGCTCCTCGCTCAGCCGCAGCCCCGTCTTGGCCCGAAACAGAGCAATACGGTCGATCTTGCGGCGCGGCACAGGGATATGCTCCTCATAGCGCCAGCGCAGCCCGCCAAAAAAGTCGAGCTGCCGCTCCTTGGGGTAATTGTGGTTCGCCGGATCCGGCCGCGCGAGCGCATAATAGCCCGAGCGGTCCATATAGGCGCTGTCAAGCGACACAGCGTTCGGGTGGATCGTGAGATTGCCGGCATAGAGATCAACCACATAGCTCAGCATCGCATCGCGCCGCTCCTCGCTGTGAAAGGCCAGAAGCTCGCCCACAACCCGCGTTTCGCAAAACGGATAAAACAGGTATTCCGCATTGAAGCAGTAATATAGCCACTGCCCCTCTGCTGCCCCGATCACAGCATTGACAGCCCGGCTGAGCGCCGCCTCCCCGCGCATATCGTAATTCACCCGCACAACCGTATCGGCCAAATCCGCCGCCAGCGAGAATTCCTTCGGCATAAACCCGATCACACGGTGAAATCCGAGCTGCTGGTGATGGCGCAATGTGGTGTCCAGTTCGGTGGCATCCTCCGCAAAGACCAGCGCAATCGGCCCCCTGCTCAAAAAGCCCGCCCCCTCTTTGATAAAGCTCTCAAGCCCGGAAAAACTAATCTGCATACTCATAAACCCGTTTTTGGGGCAGAATCGGTTAATTCATCGTGCATTGCAAGTGGGCAGCATTTTCGCTACTCAGCGGCCAAATTCGCGCACGCAGGACACACGCCATGACACCCCCCAAAAAGCTTTTCATCAAGACCTATGGTTGCCAGATGAATGTCTATGACAGCGAACGCATGGCCGAAGCCCTCAAGGGCTACGAGCAGACAAACACGCCTGACGACGCGGATATGATCCTGCTCAACCCCTGCCACATCCGCGAGAAAGCCGCCGAAAAAGTCTACTCCGAGCTGGGCCGTTACAAGCCGCTCAAAGAGGCCCGCCCTGATCTGAAAATCGGTGTCGCCGGCTGTGTGGCGCAGGCCGAAGGCGCCGAGATCATGCGCCGCCAGCCGATGGTCGATCTGGTCGTCGGCCCGCAAAGCTACCACCGCCTGCCAGAGCTTGAGGCCCGCACCCAGGAGGGCCAAAAAGCCCTCGATACCGACTTTCCGCTCGATGACAAATTCGAGCATCTCGCCGCACGGCCCAAGGCGGCGCGCGGCCCCACCGCGTTTTTGACCGTTCAGGAAGGCTGTGACAAATTCTGCGCCTTCTGTGTCGTGCCCTACACCCGCGGCGCCGAGGTCTCCCGCCCTGTGGACCGTATTCTCACAGAGGCCCGCGATCTGGTCGAGC
>JAHBAN010000023.1 GCA_018500075.1 Flavobacteriia bacterium
TAAGGCCAGCACCATAATGCGCTGGCCCTCATAGGGCGCCTCAAAATGCACCTTGGGCTTCTGCCCCAGAGTTTTCAGACGCTGATACTCGGACTGAAACGTGACAATGGCCCGAGCGCCGGGATAGAGCGTAAGTGTCTGTATGTATGAAATAATTCTTTTGATCATTGGAAACTCTTTAAATCTGGCGGTGCAACACCCTATCAGGAAAGATGCTGCGACAAGGTAAATGGCAGGGGTGAAAGCGAGTGCGTGGACGTCTGTTTTGGATCAGCCATGACGGTCAATGGCGTGCGGGTTTGGCTTTGCTCTTGGGTGGTCCCTCCCGATCGGTTTTTAAACTCCATACTGTCTTAAGATATTGGCGCTACAATCGGGATGTGGCGCAAGCAAGATAAAGGGCCAGTGTCCCTTTGGGGCGTTGGCGCAGAGCACCAGAGCGATAGAGGGCTGTCAGGCGCTTGACCAAGCCACCGCGTCGCGCATCAGAGAAATGCGCGAAGGCGTTTTTCGCCTCGGGTGTAAACCTGTGGTAGGAGGCGCTGAGAGCGGCGATGTTTGTGTCGTTCCATTTCGCAAACTGGCGCCCGGCCACAAAGAGGGTGCGGTGAAGCTTGCCGCTGATCGAGCTATTGGCCCCGATTACGTTGTCGGCGTGTTGGCGATAATACAGAACCGGAGAGTTGTCGCGGATCACTTTCCCGCCACAGGCCGAGATGATCTGATAAATCCACCAGTCGTGAATCACCACATCATCGACTTCTTCGGCCGCCGCCTTGAGCAAACGGATCGCCGGACCGTTCAACATCATGGTGTTGCCCCCGCCGATAGACTGCACCAGCGCATTTTCAAAGCACGGGTTGCGCCGGAAGGCCGGCGACGGGCTAACGCCCTCCAGATTTTCGTTACAAATGAGGGTGCTGGCCGAATAGAGGATGGGCCGCTCCCCCTCTGAGGCCGCCTTGATCGCATTGCGCCCTTTTTCGAGCTTGTCGGGCAACCAAACATCGTCTTGATCAGACAGGGCAATCATAGAGGTGCCGTCCGGTATCCGCCTCAAAAGCGAGAGAAAATTACGCGCACAGCCAGAGCGCGGCCCGGCCACCACAGTAACATCATGACAGCCCTCCACACCGGCTTTGAAGCGCGACAGAATATCTAATGTATCGTCGGTGGACCCGTCATCGGAGACCAGAAGATCCCAATTTTCATAAGTCTGAGCCGAAAAGCTGTCCAGCTGCTGTTCCAGAAACTTTCCGCCGCCAAACGACGCCAGTAGGATAAGAACTGTTTCTTTATCACCCATCACAACGACCACTGTTTAACTCAAAAAGAAAGGGGTCCGACCCCGTTCAGCACATATTCAAACATTCACTATCACGGCCATGTCATATCCTTCAAGCCGCAACAATTACATTTTGAGTTTCCTCAGCCTAAATTGCAAGCAAAGGTTTCTGCTATACCCTATCGCTATTGCCCTACACACTTGAGGGGGAAACTCATCAAGAAAACCTCAGACAAGGAGACACTTCCGCAAGGGGCGCGCGGCGCGCTGTTTCTCCAAACAGATTAAATCCACCTGAAGCTGCAGGCTTCTATCGCACCGCGGCGTTCACAGCCCGCCCCGCTTCCGGCTCTCTACCAGAGAATGCCGTGTCTTAACGCATCATAGATCGCGGCGTGCGTGTTGCGTGACGAGATCGCATCTCCGATCCGGTAGAGCGCGAATGTGCCTTTGGGGTTCTGTGGCACAAAAAGCTCTCCCGCCGCTCCGAGCAAGACATCATGGTCAACCTCGCCAAAGTTCGAGGACTGGGGCTTGAGCGCAAAATAAAGCTCATCAAGGGGAAAAGTGCCCTGATTGACGATCACCTGATCATAGTCTTTCTCGGACACGTGCCGCGAATAATCCGTTCCGATCTGCGCCACAAGGCGGTTGCCCCGGCGGCTCAGGCTTTTGAGCGTTCGCCCGACCGTAAACAGCGCATCCTTGTCTTGCAGGCTCCGCATATAGGGCACGAGGTTCATGCCCATCACTTCGGGCGCAAAGCTGCGATCACGGGTCATCACTTCGACAGCGCCGCCCGCCGCCGCAACGACCTCAGCCGCCATAAGAGCTGTATGATCGCCCGCATCATCAAAGATCAGCACCTGCTCGCCCGGCTTTGCATCGCCGGCAATGATATCCCAAGCGCTCACCGCCAGCGCATTGCCGGCCTCAAGCACTGTGACATCGGGCAAACCGCCCGTCGCAATGATCACCACATCCGGCTCAAGCGCGCACACATCCTGCGCCTCGGCATAGGTGTTTAAGTGAAAGCGCACATCCCGCGCCGCACATTGCGCCATCCGCCAGTCGATGATCCCGATCATTTCGCTGCGGCGCTTGTTTTGGGCTGTGAGGCGGATTTGTCCGCCCGCCTCCGGCGCGGCCTCAAAGACGGTGACGTCATGGCCCCGCTCTGCGGCCACGCGGGCCGCCTCAAGCCCCGCTGGCCCCGCGCCGACAATCACAACCTTTTTGGGGCTGTCGGCGGGCATGATCTGATGTGGCATGGTCAGCTCGCGGCCCGTGGCTGCATTGTGAATGCACAGCGCCTCTCCCGCCTGATAGATACGGTCCAGACAATAGGTCGCGCCGACACAGGGGCGGATATCGTCTTCGCGCCCCTCCATAATCTTGGTGACAATCAAAGGATCCGCCATATGCGCACGGGTCATCCCCACCATATCAAGCAGCCCCGTGGCGACGGCATGACGCGCTGTCGCCACATCTGGAATACGCGCGGCGTGAAAGGTCGGCATCCCTGTCTCGGCACGCACAGCCCCGGCAAAATCAAGATGCGGTGCCGAGCGCATTCCCTGCACAGGAATCACATCGGTCATGGCAGGGTCGGTGTGAATACGGCCGCGTATGACGTTGAGAAAGTCGACCTGCCCGCTGGCCTTGAGGGCATGGGCGATTTTAAGCCCCTCCTCGGGGGTGATGCCCCCCGGTTCTGCCTCATCTGCGGTATAGCGCACCCCGATGATAAATTCGCGCCCGACGCGTTTGCGGATCGCATCGAGCACTTCAAATCCGAAGCGCATACGGTTCTCAAGGCTGCCGCCATAGGGCGCGGCCCAATCGTTTGTGAAGGGCGAGTAGAACTGGTCAATCAGATGGCCATAGGCCTGAAGCTCGATCCCGTCGAGGCCCGCCGCCTGCATCCGTTCGGCGGCATCCGCATAATCCTCGATGATGCGGGCAATGTCGAAGTCTTCCATCATTTTCGGAAACGCACGGTGCGCAGGCTCGCGGCTGTGGGAGGGGGCCAGCGAAGGCAGCCAGTCGCCCTTGTTCCAGCCGGTGCGGCGGCCAAGATGGGTGAGCTGGATCATCACCGCGCAGCCATGCTCATGGCAGGCATCACTGAGCGCGCGCATCCACGGCACAACCTCGTCTTTATAGGCGAGAATATTGTTAAAGACCGGCGGGCTGTCGCGGCTCACCGCCGCAGAGCCGGCTGTCATGGCCAGCGCCACACCCGCTTTGGCACGGGCTTCATGATAGGCCCGATACCGCTCTGTCGGCATTCCGTTTTCAGGATAGGCCGGCTCATGGCTTGTGGTCATGATACGGTTTTTCAGCGTCAGATGTTTGAGCTGATAGGGCTGAAGTAGGGCGTCTTTGCTCATGGTGTCCTCGTCTTGCTTTGATCAGACTACAGTGTCTGCGGCCCCAGAAAAGAGCTTATAAGAGGGCCAGAAAAAGTCATTTCTTCTCGACGGCTCGGGAGAAGGCCAGAAACTCCGCGACCTCCTCGGCCGAGGGCTGCACGCCGGAAAAGCAGTAGAGATATTGCCCGACCCGCTTGAGCCTTTCCTCCAAGGTTTCGGCCAGATCCAGCGCGTAATAGCCGATCTGTTGGTAATAGAGCACACGCGCGCGAATATCGGCCTCGGCGGCGCTATAGCCGTGACGCTCAAACATCTCGGTTATGGCCGCTTGCCGGGCCGCATCGGCACGGTCAATCACCCGGCGCACAGAACCGTCGCGCCGCGCCCATTCGCGCACCGCAAAGTCAAGTTGCGGGTTGAACCCATCCGGGTCAACAACACAGCGAAAGAAGTTGTTGAGCGCACCCGTGATCGTTGTCGCGGGCATCTCTGTGTGACGGATCAAAATGCCCGTGTTGGATGTGTTCCAATCGTCCAGAAGCTGGTTGAGCAAGTCTTTTCGGCTCTTAAAATACCAATAAAACGACGAGCGCGACACATCGAGCCGCTCTGCAATCCCCAAGACCTTGACCTGCCCGACGCCCTCGCTGATCAGAATATCGCGCGCCACATTGAGCCAGTCTTCACGCGTGACCTTGATATGCCCGCCAAGTGGCGGCTTGTCAGGATCGTCGCGGTGTAAGAGCAGGGTCGGTGCTTTTGACATGGGCCTTCCTTAACTTTCAGGCGGCGCGCCGCCTTCTTGCGTGCGTTTGGCAATAAACTCTTTGAGCGCGCCCAGCCGCGTTTCGTCCACGTCCGGGCGTTTGTCGGCGGCCAGAATATCTTGCCAGACTTTTGTCGCCCGCGTGTTGGCGTCCTGTGCGCCGCGTTCGGTCCATGTGCCGAAATTAGCATAGTCATGCACGTGAGGCTCATAAAACGCGCTGTTGTAGCGCTCCATGGTCTGGGTTGTCGCAAAGAAATGCCCCGAAGGCTGCACTTCGCTGATGGCTGTCTCAAAGCCGATGTCGGCCGGCCCTGCCTCTGCGCCGGCGCAAAGCTCGGCAATCATGTTGAGCACTTCCGCATCTGTCACAACTTTTTCGTAAGAAACACTCAAGCCGCCCTCAAGCCACCCCGCGGAATGGATAATCACCGTCGCCCCCGCCATAAGACAGCCCCACAGGCCCATCTGGTTCTCATTGGCCGCCTGAACATCATTGGTGTTGGAGGCCGAGCCAGCGGCCGAGCGCCATGGCAGGCCGGTAAAGCGCGCCAACTGGCCGGCGGCAAGGCTCGCCTGAAAATGCGAGGGCGTGCCAAAGGCGGGCGCGCCTGATTTCATATCGACATTCGAGGTGAAGGTGCCATAGCAGACCGGCGCGCCGGGCCGGACGAGCTGGGTGAGCGTGATGCCCGCCAGAGCTTCAGCGTGGCTCAGCGTGATCGCGCCCGCGACGGTGATCGGTGCCATCGCGCCCATCAGCGTAAAGGGCGTAACAATCGAAAGCTGCCCATGGCGGGCAAAGTCGATCAACCCCTGCGCCATTGGAATATCGAGCGTGCGCGGGCTGTTGGTGTTGATGATGGTGTAACAATAGGGATTGGCGAGAAAGCTCTCGTCATCCACGCCCCGGAACGTTTGCAACATTTGAAAGCCGTCCATCGTCTGCGGCGTGCCCCGCGCGAAGACAAAGGGAAACTTGTCGGTCAGCTCCATCTGGGTCTGCATGGTGAAATAATGACGCAGATGGGTCGGAACATCTTGCGGCTCCACTGACGGCGACATCATCTGAAAGACATCATAATGATGCGCAATCTTGGTGTATTCGGTAAAGTCCTGTGCCGATCCCGGCCGGCGGCCACGCACCAGATCCGTCGCATTGGGCGCGCCGGCTCCCGGTTGAAAGACAAGGCTCCCCAGCTCGAGCGTTACATCGCGCGCGCGCGCGCCGGCCCGGCCCGTGATCGACTTGGGCGCAGTGGCCAACGTCGCCTCAACCATCTCGCGGCCAATATAGACCATATCGCCTTCAACCCGCGCCCCCCCCGCTTTGTATAGAGCAATGGCCTCGGGCAGCAGAACCCGCATCCCAAGCTCTTCCAGCGTGCGCAGCGCAGTGTTGTGCATAGCCTCGATCTGATCCTCCGAGAACACGTTCATCGGCGGAAACGGATTTTTCAGAGTGCTGTAATTTGTTTTGCGCTCAAAGGGCGTGGCCTTGGCCTCTGCCCTGCCGCGCCGCCGGGGCCGGCTTTTGACATCTTCACTCATGTCAGCCCCTCATCGCCGCGCCAGCAGGGTCATAAGGCGAAGCGGCAATAACCTTTGCCGCCCGCTCGGCCCCAACGACGTGCACCATAAGCTCGGTCCCCTCCGCCGTCAGCTCGCGATTGACCATCGCCATGGCGTAGGATTTGCCCATCGTATGCCCATACCCCCCTGAGGTGACAAAGCCGACAAGGGCGCCTGCGGACCAGACCGGCTCATAGCCGCTCGCATCGGCGTCCTCGGCTTCAACTTCCAGCATCACCAGCTTTTGCGCCGGTCCGGCGCCGCTTTGCTCGGCCTGTGCGGCAGCTTTGCCGATAAAGTCCTTGTCCCAGTCAATCCAGCGGTCCATCCCCGTCTGCGCAGCCGTATAGCCTTGGGTGAACTCTGCACTCCAGATGCCAAAGCTCTTTTCCAGACGCAGGCTCAGAAGCGCGTTGAAGCCGATCTCTTTCAGGCCCAGATCGGCCCCGGCCTCAAGCAGCATCTTGCGCAGGGTGATATGCTCGGCCGCCGAGCAGTGGATTTCATACCCCAGCTCGCCTGTGACCGAGAGCCGCCCGACCTTACATTTGAGCAAGCCCAAATCATATGTGCCGCAGCCCATAAAGCCCAGCGCGCCAATCGCATCAACCGTGAGCTTTTCCAGAACCTTGCGGCTGTTTGGCCCTGACAGGGAGAAGCCAACAATCGCATCCGACCTGTCTTGCACCGTGACGCCCGCGTCCCTGTGATCGTCAAACCAGCGCATATGCCACTCGCGCAGATAATAGCTCCCCATGATCCAATAGGTGCCATCTCCCCAGTTGAAGACTGTCAGATCGCCTTTGAGCTTGCCGGTCTCTGACAGCATCGGGGCGAGCTTGGCGCGCCCGGGCGCAGGGAGCTTGGAGGCCATGATCTGATTGAGCCATGCCTCGGCACCTTCGCCTGTGACTTCAAACCGCGAGAAGCCCGAAATATCCAGAAGCCCGACAGCCTCGCGCACGGCTTTGCACTCGGCGGCCACAAGATCATGCGCATTGGAGCGCTTGAGCGTGGGCGTTTCGGTAAACTCCTCGGGCGCAAAGTAGAGCGGCACTTCAAGCCCGTAGCTGACGCCCCAGCGACAGCCCGCTTCGGTCATATCCGAATAGGCGGGCGCCATCTTCAAGGGGCGCCCCGCAGGCAGCTGCTCGTTGGGATAGGTCATCACAAAGCGGCGGGTGTAAAACTGCCCTGTGGTTTCTTTGATGAACTGGCGGTTTTCGGCAAAATCGCCAAACCGCGCCACATCCATGCCAAAGACATCCGCCTCAGGCTCGCCATGGATCATCCATTCGGCCAGAGATTTGCCAACGCCCCCGCCTTGCAGGAAGCCCGCCATCACCGCACAGGCACACCAATATCCCGGCTTGCCACGCACAGGGCCGACAAGCGGGTTGCCATCCGGCGCAAAGGTAAACGCCCCGTTGACCCATGTTTTCACGCCAACCTCCTGCAAGGCCGGGTAGCGCTCAAACCCGAGGGTCAACTCATTCTCGATCCTGTCGGTTTGCTCCTGAAACAGCTCGATTCCGTAATCCCAAGGCGCGCCATCCAGCGCCCAATGCTCATGATTGATCTCGTAAATCCCGAGCAAGACCCCCTTCTGATCCTGGCGCAGATAGGTAAAGCCCTCAAGATCGACGGTCATTGGCACTTCAAAGTCGATCTCTTCGAGCTGCGGGATCGTGTCAGAAATCAGGTAATGATGCTTCAGCGGCGCCACCGGAAGCTCGATCCCGGCCATACGGCCCACCTGCTTGGCCCAGAGGCCCGCCGCATTGACCACGTGCTCACAGGTGATCTCTCCCTTATCCGTGATCACACGCCAGCCATCCGCCGTCTGCTCAAGGCGCTCGACCTTGGTGTGCTCGAATATGCTTGCGCCCCGTTTTTTGGCAGCGCCGGCATAGGCGTGCACCGTTCCTGTCGTGTCGATATAGCCCTCACGGTCGGCCCACATCCCGCCAAGAATTCCCTCGGTGGACATGATGGGGCACAGCTCGCCGGCTTCTTCGGGGGTGACAAGGCGGCAGTCCTCAATCCCGATGGATTGAAACGTGCGGTAAGCCGACTGGAGCCATTCCCAGCGGTCGGGCGTGCCCGCAAGCGTGAGACCACCTGTCATATGCAACCCGATATTCTGGCCGCTCTCTGCCTGAATTTCCTCGAAGAGATCAATGGTATAAGCTTGGAGCTGGGCAATGTTCGGATCGGCGTTGAGCGCATGAAAGCCCCCTGCCGCGTGCCAGCTTGACCCGGCCGTGAGCACCGACCGCTCCAGCAAGCAGACATCTTTCCAGCCGAATTTTGCCAAATGATAAAGAACAGACGTTCCCACAACGCCGCCACCGATCACCACCACTCGATAATGCGTATTCATGACTTCTCTCCCTGACCTCTGGCAAAGCCGCTCTGCGCGCATCGCTTTGACGAGTCTTTTTGCGTGTTGAGCGAACCACAGCATCAATGGACATTTCTGTCCAGAAAAAGTTTTGTCAAAAAACTGTGGCACAGAACACTATCGTCATTCTGCGCTCCAAATGACTCACCCTATCCTTATTTGGTTTTGTCGGGTGGCCTTTAGCTTGAAATTTACCCCCTCGGTGTCATAGCTGACCGCGATTACAATATTGCCTGCGTGCCTGCGCAGCGCCCCAACTCAAGAGTAACCATCATGTTTGCACCCAATCTTGTCCCCATTCCCGAGCTCTATGTCTCTTATGAAAGTGCGCAGAAGCTGAAAACCGAAGCCGCAGATCTGGTGAGCCACGATCTGACGCCGCGCCAGATTTGCGATCTTGAACTCCTGATGAACGGTGGGTTCAACCCGCTCAAGGGCTTTCTGAGTGAGGCCGATTATGAGGGTGTTGTCGACACTATGCGCCTTGAGAGCGGCGCACTCTGGCCGATGCCGATCACGTTGGATGTGAGCGAGGAGTTTGCCGCCGGGCTGGAGCTGGGTCAGGATATTGCTCTGCGCGATCAGGAGGGCGTGATCCTTGCAACCATGACCGTCACAGACCGCTGGGAGCCGAACAAATCCCGCGAAGCCGAAAAAGTCTTTGGCGCCGATGATGTGGCGCACCCGGCCGTGAATTATCTTCACAATCAGGCCGGCAAGATCTATCTCGGCGGCCCCGTGACAGGCATCCAACAGCCCGTGCATTACGATTTCCGCGGCCGCCGCGACACCCCCAACGAGCTGCGCGCCTATTTCCGCAAGCTTGGCTGGCGCAAGGTTGTCGCCTTCCAGACCCGTAACCCGCTTCACCGCGCCCATCAGGAACTCACCTTCCGCGCCGCCCGCGAAGCCCAAGCCAACCTTCTAATTCATCCCGTTGTCGGCATGACGAAGCCTGGCGATGTCGATCACTTCACCCGCGTGCGCTGCTATGAAGCTGTGCTCGACAAATACCCCGCCTCCACAACCTCAATGAGCCTGCTCAATCTTGCCATGCGTATGGCCGGCCCCCGCGAGGCGGTCTGGCATGGGCTGATCCGTGCCAACCACGGTTGCACCCACTTCATTGTTGGCCGCGATCACGCCGGCCCCGGCAAAAACTCCGCTGGCGAAGACTTCTACGGCCCCTATGACGCCCAAGACCTCTTTCGCACGCATCAGGACGAAATCGGCATCGAGATGGTTGATTTCAAACATATGGTCTGGGTTCAGGAACGGGCGCAATACGAGCCGATGGACGAGATCAAAGACAAGAACGACGTCACGATCCTCAACATCTCGGGCACAGAGCTGCGCCGCCGTCTGGCCGAGGGGCTTGAGATTCCTGAATGGTTCTCTTTTCCCGAAGTGGTGACAGAGCTGCGCAAAACGCGCCCGCCACGCTCGCAACAAGGCTTCACGGTTTTCTTCACGGGCTTCTCAGGCTCGGGAAAGTCGACCATTGCCAATGCCTTGATGGTCAAGCTCATGGAAATGGGCGGTCGCCCTGTCACGCTGCTGGACGGGGATATCGTGCGCAAGAACCTCAGCTCGGAGCTGGGCTTCTCCAAAGCCCATCGCGATTTGAACATCCGCCGTATCGGCTATGTCGCGAGCGAAATCACCAAGAATGGCGGTATTGCCATCTGCGCGCCGATTGCGCCCTACGCCACCACCCGCCGCGCTGTTCGTGAAGATGTCGAGGCCTTTGGCGCCTTTGTCGAGGTTCACGTGGCCACCAGTCTTGAAGAATGCGAGCGCCGCGACCGAAAAGGGCTTTATAAACTGGCCCGCGAAGGCAAGATCAAAGAGTTCACAGGGATTTCAGACCCCTATGATGTTCCGGCCAGCCCTGAGTTGAGCGTGGAAACCGAGAATGTCGATGTCGACAACTGCGCGCACCAAGTGCTGCTCAAACTCGAAAGCATGGGTCTGATCGCGGCACAGTAAGGCACCCCCAGACAGGCAAAAAGGCGCGGGCATCAGCACCGCGCCTTTTTTGTGTCCGTCAGCGGCGGTCAATGCGCCGTGACAGGCATCATATCGTTCTGGCGCGCCAAAACAAAGGCAAGCTTTCGGTCCTTGACCAGCGCCAGGCGTTCGCCTGAGGCGTCATGCACCGCATACAGCTTTTTCAGCCCGCTCGCTTCGGCGCGGAGCTTTTCGGGAAGCTCCTCAAGCGCCACTTCGCGCACGTAAACAATCGGCTGCGCCGCATTCTCTTTGAAATCATAGACTGTATTCATGCCTCGCGCTCCTCACTTTACCTTGGATTTGATCTTGATCGTCTGCACGACCTGCTCCGGCTCTGCGCGCGTCAGATCGATATGCAACAACCCGTTTTCAATCAGGGCCTCGCCCACCTCGACACCATCGGCCAGCACAAAAGAGCGCTGGAACTGGCGCGCGGCAATGCCCCGGTGCAAAAAGACCCGCTCCTCGGCCTCCTCCGATTGCCGCCCGCGAATGACAAGCTGCTTGTCTTCAATCGTGATCGACAGATCCTCTTCCGCAAAGCCGGCCACAGCCAAGGTTATGCGATAGGAATTGTGCGAGGTTTGCTCGATGTTGAAAGGGGGGTAGCCCTCGTTGCCAGACTTGGCTGTGCGCTCCAGAAGGCGCTCCAGCTGTTCAAAGCCCAAGAGATAGGGGTGTGACCCCAAAGTAAGTTTGCTCATGACACGCCCTTTTTGCTCAAGCGACAGTGTGTGTATTCAGGCCCCTTTATGGCGACCTGTCCTGCTATAATATGGGAAAGCCGCAGCCGCTCTGCAAGAGCTTTGCGAAATTGCATTCTTTCAGTATCTTGAAGCTCTTGACCCAAATGGAATCACAGCGCCATGACGCACCACACTGATCTCGCCATGAAGACCGAAGATGTGCTGCGCATTGAGCTTGAAGTTTTCAAGCACGAGCACCGCGACCTTGATCAAGCGATTGAAGCGCTCATTGAAAAGGGCACCGCCGACCAGCTCACAATCAAACGTCTCAAAAAACAAAAACTCCAGCTCAAAGACAAAATCGCCCTGATCGAAGACAGGCTTCTGCCTGACATCATCGCCTGATACGTCGCGCCATTGCACCCCCACCAAAACCGCCTATAGTGCGCGCTTCCTAAGGATCGGAGCCACATCATGAGTGTTAAAATCGGGATCATTATGGGCAGCCAGTCTGACTGGGCCACAATGAAAGAAGCCGCGCGTGTTCTGGACGAATTGGGACTCAGCTATGAGACAAAGATCGTCTCGGCACATCGCACGCCCGACCGCCTCTGGACCTATGGCAAAGAGGCCGCCGCGCGTGGCCTGCAAGTGATTATTGCCGGCGCCGGTGGTGCAGCCCACCTCCCCGGCATGATGGCCTCCAAGACCCGTGTGCCCGTGGTCGGGGTTCCGGTGCAGACCAAGGCGCTCTCGGGCGTTGACAGCCTCTATTCCATTGTCCAGATGCCCAAAGGCTTTCCTGTCGCGACGATGGCGATCGGCGGCGCTGGTGCCGCCAATGCGGGCCTCATGGCCGCCGGCATCCTTGCGCTGCAAGACACGGCACTGGCCACACGCCTTGACGCCTGGCGCGATGCTCTCTCCGCCTCCATCCCCGAGGAACCCACAGATGACTAACCCTCTCGCCCAAGGCAGCACCATTGGCATTCTCGGCGGCGGTCAGCTCGGGCGGATGCTCTCTGTCGCCGCAGCCCGCCTCGGCTTCAAAACCTGCGTGTTTGAGCCGGCGGGCGACTGCCCCGCCAGCCATGTTGCAAATTACCATTTGCAAGCCGGTTATGACGACGAAAACGCTCTCAAAAACTTCGCCGACAGCGTTGACGTCATCACCTATGAGTTTGAGAATATTCCGACCTCGGCACTTGACACACTCGAAGCCATTCGCCCGATCCACCCCTCTCGCGAGGCGCTGCGGATCTCTCAGGACCGCCTGATCGAGAAGGACTTTCTCACAAACCTCGGCCTGATAGTCGCGCCCTATGCCGCGGTTCAGTCCGAAGCCGATCTGCGCGCCGCGGTTGCCAAAGTCGGCCTCCCGGCGATCCTTAAAACCTGCCGTTTCGGCTATGATGGCAAGGGGCAAGCCCGCCTTGAAACCGAAGACGATATCGCCCCGGCTTGGGCGGCCATGGCCGGGGCGCCATCTGTTCTGGAAGGCTTTATCAGCTTCACCAAAGAAATCAGCATCATCGCGGCGCGTGGCCCCTCGGGCGAAGTGTCCTGCTATGATCCCGGGGAAAACATCCACGACGGCGGTATCCTGCGCACCACAACTGTGCCCGCCACGATCCCGGCGAGCCTGCGCACCGATGCTGTCCTGCTCGCGGCCCGCGTGCTCAATGCACTAGACTACGTGGGCGTCATGGGGGTCGAACTTTTCGTCACACCCCAAGGCCTGATCGTCAATGAAATCGCCCCGCGCGTGCACAATTCGGGCCACTGGACCCAAAACGGGTGCACGGTTGACCAGTTTGAACAGCACATCCGCGCTGTCGCGGGCTGGCCCTTGGGCAATGGCGCGCGTCATGCTGATGTTGTGATGGAAAACCTGATTGGCGAGGATATGGAGCGCGTTCCGGAGCTTGCAAAATCACCTGACGCCGCGCTGCACCTCTACGGCAAGGCCGAGGTGAAAAAAGGGCGCAAGATGGGTCACGTCAACCACATCAAGCGCCCCTGAGCCGGTTTAGCCTTTGCGCTTTGGCGCAAAGTTGCCCCCCTTGGCTCCGCCGTCAGCCGCGGCGCGGCGGGCCTTGTTCTTTTTGGAGGTCGGCTTGCCTTTGCCCTTCGGCGGCGCGGTCCCGTCGCTCGGGCCTTTCTTGCCTGCCGTCTTCCAGCGTGGCTTGTCGCCCCCTGCCGCCGCCGCACCGCGTGCAGGCCGCTTGCCCTTAAAGTCCATCCGCTCAGAAGGATTGGCCGCGTTGCGGGGGGCCGGCTTCTTGCCCGCCGGCTTTTTCGGCTCGCTCACAACGCCTTTGGGGCGGCTGTCTTCGGGGCGCTTGGGCTTTGAGGGGCGCTCGCCTTTGGGCTTTTCATAGCGTGGCTTTTCGCCCCAGGGGGTCTCTGTCTTGGGTTTGTCAAAACGGGGCTTGTCGCCCTTGGGTTTGTCATAGCGAGGCTTGTCGCCGCGCGGACCATCGCCCTTGGGCTTGTCATAGCGCGGCTTGTCACCACCGCGGCCCTTGTCAAAGCGCGGCTTGCTCTCGCGCGGCTTGAAGGCCGGCTTGGGCAGACTGGCAAGATCGGGCGCTTGCTCAAGTTTCTTGATCGCCGCGCCCTCCACTTTCATGGCCTCGCCCAGACTGCCGAGAAAGCCCGCAACACTGGCTTCGCGAATTTCGATATAGCTCTCGTCAGCGCCAATACGGATCGCGCCGATGTCGGTCTTGTTCAGCCCGCCTGCTGTGCAGACGGCAGGCAAAACGCGGCGCGGCTCGGCGCCGCCATTGTTGCCCCCCGCCAGAGCAAACCAGACGCTCGGCCCAAAAGGCTCACGCGGCGCGCGCGGCTCGGAGGCCCCGGAACTCGCCAGATCTTCGGGCGCGGAGTGATGCTCCTGATAGAGCCGCAAATAGGCGGCGGCGAGCTGTTCGGCCGTAAAGGCCTCAGACAACATAGCCACGCGCGAGGCTTCGGACTCAGGCACAGCCTCATGCCAGGCGGGGTCCGCAAGCATCCGCTCGGCATCACGCTCAAGGACTGCGTCCGCAGAGGGTGCTTCGGCCCAATTGGCGCTCAGTTTGGCCCAGCTCAAAAGCCGCTCGGCCTTCTTGCGCGCCTTGGGCGGCACAATCAGAACAGAGGTGCCCTTGCGCCCGGCGCGGCCTGTGCGGCCCGAGCGGTGCAAAAGCGTTTCATGGTTGTTGGGCAGCTCGGCATGAATCACGAGGTCGAGTTTGGGCAGGTCGATCCCGCGCGCCGCAACATCTGTCGCCACACAGACCCGCGCACGACCATCGCGCATCGCTTGCAGCGCATGGGTGCGCTCGGCCTGGCTCAGCTCGCCCGACAAGGCCACAACAGCAAAGCCACGGTTTGACAGGCGGGTTGTGAGACGGTTCACAATCGCACGGGTGTTGCCAAAAATAATCGTATTGGGCGCTTCGTGATAGCGCAGCACGTTGATGATTGCGTTTTCCGCATCGCGCTGCGCCACATTCAGCGCCTCATAGGTGATATCGGCGTGCTGCTTTTCTTCTGCAACAGTCTCAACGCGCACCGCCTCTCTCTGATAGCTCTTGGCCAGCTTGGCAATCGCCGCGGGCACAGTCGCCGAGAACAGGAGTGTCTGGCGCTCTTCGGGCGCTTCGGAGAGAATAAACTCAAGGTCTTCGCGAAAGCCCAGATCAAGCATCTCGTCGGCCTCATCCAGCACAACAGCTTTCAACTCGGAAAGATCAATGCTGCCGCGCATGATATGATCGCGCAACCGGCCCGGTGTGGCGACAACAATATGCGCGCCACGGTCAAGCGCGCGGCGTTCGTCCCGCATATCCATGCCCCCGACCGTCGAGGCGATCTGTGCACCCGTATTGCCATAGAGCCAGACGAACTCGCGCTTGACCTGCAAGGCAAGCTCACGGGTCGGGGCGATCACCAAGGCCAGCGGTGCGGATGCGGGGCCAAAGGCCTCGGCCTCGCCCAAAACCGAGCCTGCAATCGCGAGGCCAAAGCCCACGGTCTTGCCCGAGCCTGTCTGGGCCGAGACAAGCATATCCTTGCCCTCAAGGTCGGTTTGGGTGACGGCGAGCTGAACGGGTGTGAGCGTGTCATATCCGCGCGTTTCAAGCGCTTGGGAGAGTGCATTTTTCAAGGGAGGGCCTGCTTTGGGCTAAAGGTCTGGTCAAGCGCCCGCCTTTAAAGCCTTTTGCACCGCTTGTATAGGGGCAAAGAAAAAAGGGCGGTGCCTAAGCTCCCGCCCTCCTCATATCGTGTCACAGCGGCTCAGTGACCCAAAATCTGGCTCAGGAACAGCTGTGTGCGGTCCGACTTCGGATTGTTGAAGAACTCTTCGGGTTCGTTTTGCTCAACAATCTGGCCCTGATCCATAAAGATCACACGGTTGGCGACCTGACGGGCAAAGCCCATTTCATGGGTCACGCAGAGCATGGTCATGCCCTCTTCCGCCAGCTCGATCATCGTGTCGAGCACTTCCTTGATCATCTCCGGATCAAGCGCTGATGTCGGCTCGTCAAACAGCATGATCCGCGGCTTCATGCAGAGCGACCGCGCAATCGCAACCCGCTGCTGCTGTCCGCCCGAGAGTTGGCCGGGGTATTTATTCGCCTGATCCGGGATCTTCACCTTCTCAAGAAAGTGCATCGCAATCTCTTCGGCTTCTTTCTTGGGCGTTTTGCGGACCCAGATCGGCGCCAGAGTGCAATTCTCCAAAATCGTCAGATGCGGGAAGAGATTGAAGTGCTGAAAACACATACCCACTTCAGAGCGGATCTTGTCGATGTTTTTGAGATCGGAGGACAGCAACGTGCCATCCACTTCGATCCGGCCTTGCTGGTGCTCTTCGAGCGCATTGATACAGCGGATCAACGTCGACTTGCCCGAGCCGGACGGCCCGCAAATGACGATACGCTCGCCCTGATACACCGTCAGGTCAATGTCGCGCAGCACGTGAAACGCGCCATACCATTTGTTCATATTCTCGATGCTGATCGCGACTTCGTCGGAAACTTTCATCTGTGCGGTCTCGGCCATAGCCCAACCCTCCCTTTAACGGTGATCTGTCGCAAGGCGGCGTTCGAGCCACTGCGAATATTGTGAAATGCCATAGCAAACGATGAAGAACAGCACGGAAGCGAACATGAACAGCTCCCAATAAATGCCGTTCCATTCGGTCGAGGCAAGAATAGGTCCGCGGATCATGCCGACGAGGTCGAACATGGAAATCACCGAAACCAGCGTTGTATCCTTAAAGAGGCCTACGGCCACGTTCACGATCCCCGGAATGGAGATTTTGAGCGCTTGCGGCAGGATAATCAGGCGCATGGCTTGCGGATAATCCAGACCAAGGCTGTCGGCCGCCTCATACTGCCCCTTGGGCAGAGCCGCGAGGCCGCCCCGGATCACTTCGGCGATATAGGCCGCCGAGAACATGGTGATCATAATCACCACGCGCAGGAAGAGGTCGACGCCCGAGCCGGGCGGGAAGAAATAGGCCAGCATCACGTTTGCCACAAACAAGAGCGTGATCAGCGGCACACCGCGAATGAACTCGATGAACACAACGCAGATGACCTTGATGAGCGGCAGGCTTGACTGACGCCCAAGCGCCAGCGCAATCCCGATCGGAACCGACAGTGACACACAGGTCAGCCCCAGCATCATGTTGAGCATGAAGCCCCCCAAATCACGGCTTGGCACAGCTTCCAGCAGGGCCGCGTCATTGGCGCCTTCAGGGATCATCATTCCACCGACAATCCAGACAGCAAAAGCCGCCGCGACTCCGCCAAAGAAGCCCATGGCAAAGCTGCCTTTGACAAAGCGCGCATAGACCAAATAGCCCGCAAAAACGCCCAAAAGCGCCACCAGAGGCGTGAAGATCGTCCCGCCCCAGATCAGCCAATAGGCCGTGAAGGGAAAGAGCGCTGTGATGATCAGAAGCTTGCGCGGCAGATCAAAGAACAACACAGGCGCAAGGGCTGCAAACATCAGCACGAAGGCCACTGTCGGACGCCAGTATTCTGACGGCGGATATTTGAATCCGAACAAAAGCTGGTTCCAGCGCTCGGTGAGCACCGAGAAACAGGCGGCCGAGGCGCCGTCGAGTATCTCGCGACACTCCGAAAGGCTCTCGGTGTTCCAAATCCCGTTAAACATCCAAGGCGCGGTTGATGTCACCAGCGCATAGATCACATAGAGCGACACAATCGTCAGCAGGCCGTTGCCCCATGTGGGGAACAGATTGTCCTGCAACCATTTGACCACGCCTGTGGCCGAAGCCGGGGCGGGCTGCTCTGCAAGGAAGGTCTCGCGCACAAAGGCGACAGAGTCGGCACGTTTATCTGACATGGCTCAGCGCTCCTTCAGCTTCATGGCGTTGTTATAGACGTTCATCAACATCGAGATCCCGAGCGAGATAACGAGATAGAACAGCATCAATAGCATGACACATTCAATCGCCCGGCCCGTCTGGTTGAGCGTGATGCCCCCCAGCGTCGCCGTGATGTCGGCATAGCCCACAGCAATCGCAAGCGATGTGTTCTTGGTGATGTTGAGATAGTTTGAAATCAGCGGCGGGATGATCACGCGCAAGGCTTGCGGCAGAACCACAAGGTTCATGATCCGTCCCGAGCGAAGGCCAAGCGCCGCCGCCGCTTCTGTCTGCCCCTTGGAGACAGCCTGAATACCGGCCCGCACATTTTCCGCAATGAACGCGCCCGTGTAAATCGACAAAGCCAGCCAAAGCGCGATCAGTGGTGCGCCAATCTGGATTCCGCCTTTGAGGTTGAACCGGTTGGCCAGAGGGTCCGGCGCATCCAGACCAATCGGTTGGCCCATAATGAAAAAGGTCAGAACCACAGGCACAATAAGGATGGCCAGTGTCGGCCAGCCGGTGGGAAGCAGCTTGCCCGTCGCATAGAGCAGATTGCGCGCATAGCGGCGATAGGCAAAAATGCCGACAATCGACGCCACAAACACCGCAACAACCACACCGGAGCCGGCGTTCCAGATCGGCGCCGGCGCATAGACGCCACGGTTGGTAAAGGCAAAATACCCAAGCAGCATATCCTTGTCAGGCGTCTCGCCAAGATAGGCCCGCGAGCCCGGCAAAACAGCCGTCAGGATGGTGAAAATAATGATGATCCAGATCAGAACCGGAATATTGCGGAAAATCTCCACATAGACAGCCATGAGCTTGCGCACCAGCCAGTTGTTGGAAAGCCGCAGCACACCCGCAATCACGCCAAAGAAGGTCGCGGTGATGCACGCGAGAACAGCCACAAGCAGAGTGTTGATGATCCCGACAAAAGCGGCGCGCAGGTTGGTGGATTGGCTGCTGTAGTCAATCAGCGTTTGGTTGATGTCATAGCCCGCAGGGCTTCCCAAAAACTCGTAGCTGATGTTCAGGCCCAAATCGCGCAGGTTGGTCATCACGTTGTTGGCAAGATAGACCACAACAGCAATGAGCAAAACAAGAGCAATGCCCTGAAATGTATAGGATCGATAGCGTCTATCATTGAGAAGCATCGAAAGCCGAAACGTGCCCTCGGGAGAATCGGTGAGTGTCGACATCTATGACGTCCCCGTTTTTGGCTGGCTCGCCTGACAGCAGTCGCGTCGTTGCGCGCAAAGAGACCAGTTTCTTATTTTGTGATTAAATTCGATATAAAAAGGGCGCGGAGTATCCGCGCCCTTTCCAGTCAAGTCTTAGCGGAAGGGTGGTGAGTAGAGAAGACCACCGTTTGTCCACTGGGCGTTCAGACCACGTGACAGACCGATTGGTGTGCTTTCACCAATGTTCTGCTCGAAAACTTCGCCGTAGTTGCCGCTCGCCATGATGGCTTTGGTTGCCCAGTCAGCCGACAGGCCGAGCATTTCGCCCAGGTTGCCTTCTGTGCCGAGCAGACGGTTGATTTCTGGGTTGCCACCAGCAGCAGCTGACATTTCGCCGATGTTGGCCGATGTCACACCCAGCTCTTCAGCTGTGATCAGAGCGTTGAGCGTCCAGCGCACAACATCTGCCCATTCGTCGTCGCCGTGGCGAACAAGCGGGCCGAGTGGCTCTTTTGACACGATTTCTGGCAGCAGGATGTGGTCGCCAGGTGCTTCAAATGTAGCACGTGTCGCCGCGAGGCCAGATGCGTCTGTCGTGAAAACATCGCAAGCGCCAGCAAGATACTGCTGTTGTGCTTCTGCGTTTGTTTCGATTGGAACAGGCTGGTAGCTGATGTTGTTCGCGCGGAAGAAGTCCGCGAGGTTCAGCTCGGTTGTTGTGCCGGTCTGGATACAGACTGTCGCGCCGTCGAGTTCCTTGGCCGAGCTTACGCCCAGAGCCTTAGGAGCCATAAAGCCTTGACCGTCGTAGTAGTTAACACCTGTGAAAGTGAACTTGAGGTCAACATCGCGCGAGAATGTCCATGTGGTGTTACGGGCCAGCATATCGATTTCGCCTGACGCAAGCGCTGTGAAGCGTGTCTTGCCGGTTGTCGGAACGAATTCGACGGCCGCAGGGTCGCCCAATGTCGCAGCTGCAACAGCGCGACAGACAGCAACGTCAAAGCCTTTCCATTCGCCATTGGCGTCTGGAGCCGCGAAGCCAACGAGGCCAGTGGTCACACCACAGTTCAGCTTGCCGCGCGCTTTCACATCGTCAAGCGTGCCGGCGGCTGCAACGCCAGCCGCGAGGCCCGCGACTGTCAGTGCGCCAAGAAATACGGTTTTTTTCATAATTACCTCTTCCTGATTGTCCGCCTTTGAGCAGACGGTTTATCTCGGTTCTCCCAAACCGAGGTGAGTTTGTCGAAGGGTTGCCCCTCCAATGGCGACGAGTTTGGTCGCATTTCTGAGCAAAGGTCAAGCCTGAGAACAGCAAAAAGACCCTTAACAGGTGATTGAATTCCCCTTGATTTACCTAGCGTTAAGCCAGTTTAATCAGGGCTTTACGCTGTCATGGTAGAAGTCATAAGCGTGTCGGAATTGAGCCATCTTGAGTGCCGCCATCTCACTGGCCTCCTCGTCAACGCCCCATTGCTCTTCCTGCCAGGTCTCGTCGATTCTTGAGACATTCCATAGGTTTTCGGCCGTATCACAGGCTTCAGAGGCGCGCAGTCCGAGGACAAACGAGCCGCTCAGGCTGACCAGATCGTGAAAAGCCGTCAGCGCAAAAGCACTCATCGCCTCGGTGATCGCCCGCGCCCGAGCAAGACTCTCCTCAGCTTGCGCGACCGGCATAACCCCATTTGCAACCCCGAGTTGCAATCCGAACCTGTCCCGCGCCCACGCCAGCGGCCCGTCCCAGGCCGCAGCCTGACGCGCCTGCAACTCGACAGGCGAATCAGCCCGATAACAGAGCAGATCTGTCTCCGCATAGGCCGCAATCAGCCCCGCGACTTCACCATGCTGGACCGCGACTTTATCAAGCGCTGCATTGGCCGAGCGCGTATATGGCATTTTCGACGGATCAATCTCGCCGTCAACGGCGCGCCACTCCTGCGCCACCCGCTCCGCCAGAACAGCATTGGGCACAATCAACGCCGCCTTGGCTGGCGTTTTCACAAGACGCCCGTCAAGCGCAATGGCGACCCCGGTTTCAACCGCCTTTGGTGTCACGTCGCTCCAGAAGCGTTTCATTTTCCATTCGCTCATGCTGGCTCCCCCAATAGCGCATTTATAGCGTCATAAAGCTCGTCAAAATGGCCAATCAGCCGGTCCGCGCCCAGTGTCTCGGGGGCATGGTAGCCCCAGCGCACACCGACAGTGGCGATCCCGGCCGCGCGCGCCATCTCCATATCAAATCGGGTGTCTCCCACCATCACCGCCTGATGCGGCGCAAGCCCCGTCTCCTGCAAGACCGCCTCAAGCATGGCAGGGTGCGGCTTTGACGGATGGTGGTCTGCCACCTGTTCGGAGGCAAAATACCCCGTCAGCCCATGGCCCTGCAAAAGCTTATCAAGCCCGCGCCGCGACTTGCCTGTCGCCACGGCCAAAAGCGTCTCATCCTGCGCCCGCAAGCGCTTCAGAGCGGCCAAAGCGCCCTCATAGAGCGGCGAGGACTCTGCCGTGCCCTTCTTGGCCCGCAGGCTCATATAGGAGGCCTTATAGCCCTCCACCAGCGCGGCATGATCGGCGGCGCGGTCAGGCGCAAGCACAGCCATTGCCTCGGGCAAGGACAGCCCGACAATCGCGCAGATTTCGGAACGGGTCGGCGTCTCGGCACCAACCCCCGCAAAAGCCGCGCCCATCGCGGCGCAAATATCATCTTGGCTGTCAACGAGTGTCCCGTCGACATCAAAGATAACAACTCTCATGACATCTCCTCGGTCGGATCAGACAAGGCATCGCTCTCGACCCACTGGAACGTGTTCCATGTCTCTTCCATATGCTCGGGCAAAGGCGCACGGAACTCCAGAACCTTGCGTGTCTCTGGATGCTCGATCCGCAAATAGCGCGCGTGGAGATGCAGCTTCTTGCTCAGACCGCCGCCAAGCTGCGCGCCCCAGCCGTCCCCGAGGTTCTCTTGGCCAGAGCCGCCGTATTTCCCGTCGCCAATGATCGGATGGCCAAGCTCTGCCATATGCGCCCGAAGCTGGTGCGTGCGCCCCGTCACAGGCACCATAGCAACCCAGGCACAGCGCTGGCCGGCGTTCTCAAGCACCATAAAATCGGTCTGTGCCCGCTTTGCGCCCTCTGTCCGGTCGACCGCGCGCGGATGCACACACATCATCTTTTCGCCCTCGCCCTTGGCGCCATGGCCCGCAGCCTTCACAAGGCCCCAGCGGATCATGCCCATGCGCGGATTGGGCACACCTGCGACCGCGGCCCAGTAAATCTTGCGGGTCTCGCGATGGCGGAACGCCTCGGTCAAGGCTTTCGCCGCAAGCCGCGTGCGCGCCAAAACCAAAATCCCGGAGGTATCCTTGTCCAGACGGTGCACAAGCCGCGGTTTCTCCTCAAAGCCGAACTTCAGCGCCTCGGCCAGCCCGTCGACGTGTTTGAGCTGTTTTGAGCCGCCCTGTGTCGGCAAGCCGGTCGGCTTGTTGAGCACGATCATGTGATCGTCTTTATACATCA
>JAHBAN010000158.1 GCA_018500075.1 Flavobacteriia bacterium
CTATATGAAAGTCGTGATCGACACGATGGTCGAACAAGGCATCCGGGATGACTATATCGTTCTCGTGGGCGGCGCGCCGCTCAACGAAGAGTTCGGCAAAGCCATCGGCGCAGACGCCTATTGCCGTGATGCGGCCGTGGCAGTGGAAACCGCCAAGGAATTTGTGCTGCGCAAACACAACAAAGCCTCCGCCGGCTGAGCGAGGGGCGCCGGTCCGCTCAAGGCCGCAGGATGCACGCTGTTCAAAGGCCCGCCGGAGTGACCGCGCGGGCCTTTTTATTGAAGGATCGACCATGTTACCGGACGACACCACGCTCACAGCACAGGGCCTCGCCCCCGCAGGCACAGGGCGGCTCCTGCTGATTGCCTGCGGCGCGCTGGCCCGTGAGATCCTCGCCCTCAAGGCGCAAAACGGCTGGGATCACCTCGACCTGACCTGCCTGCCCGCCAATCTGCACCTCTACCCCGAGCGCATCACACAGGCCGTCGAGGACAGCGTCCTCAAGCACCGCGCCTTCTATGAGCAGATCTTTGTGGTCTACGCCGATTGCGGCACAGGCGGGCTTCTGGCCGCCAAATGCGCCGCGCTTGGCGTCGATATGGTCGCCGGCCCGCATTGCTACTCCTTCTTTGAAGGCAACGCCGCCTTCGCCGCGCATGAAGACGAAATCACCGCCTTCTATCTCACCGATTTTCTGGTGAAACAGTTTGACGCCTTCGTCTGGAAGCCCATGGGCCTCCACAAAAACCCCGAGCTGCGGGATATGATTTTCGGCAATTACACAAAACTCGTCTATCAGGCCCAGACCCGCGACCCCGCGCTTGAAGCCAAAGCCCGCGACTGCGCCGCGCGCCTCGGCCTGGCCTATGAATACCGCTTCACAGGCTACGGCGATCTCGCCACAGCCCTCACAGACTTCACAGACTTCACAGCCCAAGCCGCCAAAACCTGACCCCGCTCCGCCCCGATCTGCGCTTTTTCTTTCTCAAAATATCCTGGGGTGAAGCCTCAAAAGCCCTTCAGCTTTTGGGGCTGAGGGGCAAAGCCCCTCACGGGTCGGATTTGCGTAGCAAATCCGACGCTCTTAGGCCTGTGCCGCCACCGCTCTGATCCGCTCGATCATCGCGCGCACACCATTGCTGCGCTGGGCCGAAAGATGGTCCTGCAGCCCGAGCCGCCCAAGCTCGCCCTGCGCATCCACAGCCAGAACCGCGCCCGGCTCAAGCCCGTTGTAAAGCTTGCGCAAAACGGCCACCAGCCCGCGCACAATCATAGCGTCGCTCTCGCCCTCAAAGCTGAAGACCCCGGCCTCGATCTTGGGGTGAAGCCAGACCTGGCTGGCGCAGCCCTCGACTTTGGTCGCCGGCACTTTCAACGCCTCCTCAAGCGGTGCCATCGCCTTACCCAGTTCGATCACATAGGCATAGCGCGCCTCCCAGTCCTCCAGAAACTGGAAATCATCCACAAGGTCTTCAAATGCCGCGCTGCTCATCCTGCATCCCTTCTCTTCCCGTCCGGTCTTTCGCCCCGAACCTCCCCCTGAAATAGGCCCCAAAGGGGCGAAGGTCCATATGCTTTCCCGTCTTTTCAAGCCGCCCGCAATCAGGTAGCAAGAGGCAAACCCCAAAGGCGGAGTGACAAATGCGGATCATCCTCACAACAGCTCTGGCCTCGGCCCTCGCCCTGTCAGGATGTGGCAAGAGCACGGGCGGCGCCAAATATAACCCGCTCAACTGGTTTGGCAAAAGCCGCAGCGAAGCGCGCGACAGCGGGCCGCAAAACCCGCTCATTCCCAAAGAATCCGCCTTCAAGCGCGGCCCCGCCGAGGATCAGAGCGTTCTGGTGGCGCAGGTTCTTGACATGACCCTCGAGCCGACAGCCGGCGGCGCGATCCTGCGGGTGACAGGTCTGTCCCCGACGCTCGGCGCTCACAATGTCAAGCTCGTGCCCGCGTTTGACCTTGATGAAGACGGCCCGCAAGAGCTGTTGAGCTACAGTCTGAAAGCCGAGTATTCCGCCCGCTCGCGGCCCGCCGCGCCGCCGCGCTCGCGCGAGCTGTCGGTTGCGGTCTTTCTCTCTGACGAGATGCTGCGCGGGGTGCGCAGCGTTCAGGTGTCAGGCGCAGAAAATTCCCGCTCCGTAAGGCGTTAAGCCACTTTCTTAAAGTGAAATAACCTGCACAGAGCGCCCCTTGACCGCAAGGGCAATCTGCCCGTCACAGAGCCGCAAGGCATCCTCGCCAAAGGCTTCCCGCCGCCAGCCGCTCAGCGCCGCCACATCCCGCTCGCCAGCCGCGATCATATCCAGATCACTGGCCGAAGCGATCAGCTTCGCCGCAACCCCCATATCTTCGGTCTTGGCCTTGAGCAACACCCGCAACAAATCGGCCAGCGCCGGATTCACATTGAGCTTTTCGCGCGTCTTGTCGCCCTGTGGCATATCCTCGGGCGCACAGGCCAGCCCCGCCGCCACAGCGGCCAGAATCCCCTCGGCAATCTCGCCCTTGCGCGCTTCGCGCAGCAACAGCCGCGAGCGCGACAGATCGTTCATATCCTTGGGCTTGGTCGAGGCCAGCTCGGTGAGCGCATCGTCCTTATAGACGCGGCTGCGCGGCACATTGCGGGCCTGCGCATAGGCCTCGCGAAACTTCGCCAGCTCGCGCACAACCGCCAGAAACTTGCCCGAACTGGTGCGCACCTTGACCCGCTCCCAGGCGCGGGCCGGATCAATCTGATAGGTTGCCGGCGAGGTCAGCACAGACAGCTCCTCGCTCACCCATTTGGCGCGCTTGTTCTTGGCCAGCTGGTCGCGCAAATATTCATAAATCTGGCGCAAATGCGTGACATCGGCCAAAGCATAGCTCTTTTGGGCCTCCGAGAGGGGCCGCCGCGACCAGTCGGTAAAGCGGCTGGTCTTATCCACCGTGTCCTTGGCGATCTTGCGCACCAAAGTCTCATAGCCAACCTGCTCGCCAAAGCCGCAAACCATCGCCGCCACCTGCGTGTCAAACAAAGGCGCAGGGATCACATCCCCATCGTGGAAAAAAATCTCAAGGTCCTGCCGCGCGGCATGAAACACTTTCACAACGCCCTCATCCGCCATCAGATCATACAGCGGCTGAAGCGAAATACCGCTCGCCAGAGGGTCGACCAGCACAGCGTTGTCATCGCTCGTTCCGGGCATGGCAAGCTGCACAAGGCAGAGCTTGGAATAATAGGTCCGCTCCCGCAAAAACTCTGTATCAACAGTGACATAGTCGTGGGTTGCGGCCTCTTGGCAATAGTCTGCCAGCTCTGCGGTCGTGGTGATCGTTCTCATGAAGGGGCTTGCTCTTGTGGTGTATGGCTCTCCCTTTACGCGAGCGCGCAAGGAATGAAAAGCGTCAGGGTAAAATCACCTTTCCCCATCGCGCAGAAGATTATCAGGGGAATTCTCAAGAGAATGTGCCATGGGATCTGCGGTGGGATGTTCCGTGGGATATTCCAGAGCGCGCCTTCGGCGGCGCGGCTCAGGGGTTTGCCCCTGATCATCAGAGCAGATCAGACAGTCAGGCCAGCAAATCGGGCCAGCAAATCGGGCCAGAAAATCGGGCCAGAAAATCAGGCCAGCAAAACAGGGCGTCTGTCCCCGCTCACAAACCGCCGCAGAACCGCCGGATAAAGACGATGCTCCGCCACAAGCACCCGCGCCGCCAGTGTTTCGGCGGTGTCCCCCGCCAGAACAGGCACACGCGCCTGCCCAAGGACCGGCCCGTCATCCAGCTTGGCCGTGACTTCATGCACAGTGCAGCCGGCCTCGCTGTCGCCCGCGTCGAGCGCCCGTTGATGGGTGTGCAGCCCCTTGTATTTGGGCAAGAGCGAGGGGTGGATATTGAGCATTCGCCCCTCCCACTCGCGTGTAAAGCCCTCGGTCAAAACCCGCATAAAGCCGCACAGACAGATCATATCGGGCGCATGGCGCAGCAAAACATCCTGCAACGCCGCTTCAAAGCCCGCTCGGTCCGCCCCGTAAGGGCGATGATCGACAACTTCTGTGGCAATGCCGAGCGCTTCGGCCTTGGCCAGCCCGCCGGCCTCGGCGCGATTGCTCAAAACAAGGCAGGGCCGCGCCGGATGATCCTGCGCCATGCTCTTCACTAGCGAGAGCATATTTGAGCCGCCCCCCGAGATAAAGAGCGCAACCCGCATCAGATCAGCGCGCCTGAATAGCGCACACCCTCGCCCGCGCTCACCCGGCCCAATACGCTGACCGTCTCGCCCTCGGCCTCCAGAAGCGCCTTGAGCCGCTCGGCCTCGCCCGCCTCCACCGAAAGGATCATGCCAATGCCCGCGTTGAACGTCTTAAGGAGTTCGGCCTCCGCCATTTGGCCTGTCGCCGCCAGCCATTTGAACACCGCAGGCAGCTCCCAAGCGTCAAGGTCGATCTCAGCGCCAAGGCCCTCGGGCAGAACCCGTGGCAGGTTTTCGGTCAGGCCGCCGCCGGTGATATGCGCCAGCGCATGAACGCCGCCGCTTTTCACAGCCGCCAAAGCCTGCTTCACATAAAGCCGCGTCGGCGTCAGCAAAGCCGCGCCAAGCGTGCCCTCGGCCCAGGGGCAGTCGGCGTCCCAGCCAAGGCCCGAGACTTCAACAAGCTTGCGCACAAGGCTATAGCCGTTTGAATGCACCCCGTCCGAGGCCAGCCCGAGCAGCACATCGCCCTCCACAACACCGCTTGGCAAATCCTGCCCGCGCTCCATGGCCCCGACAGCAAATCCCGCCAGATCAAAGTCGCCATCCGGATACATTCCGGGCATCTCGGCCGTCTCCCCGCCGATCAGGGCACAGCCCGAAAGCGCGCAGCCCTCTGCAATGCCCTCGATGATGCGCGCCGCCGTGTCCATCTCCAGACGCCCGGTCGCAAAGTAATCCAGAAAGAACAGCGGTTCCGCGCCCTGACAGACCAGATCATTGACACACATCGCCACAAGGTCGATGCCAACACCGTCCACTTCGCCGGTATCAATCGCAATGCGCAGCTTCGTGCCCCCCCCGTCTGTCGCCGCCACAAGCACAGGGTCGCTATAGCCCGCCGCCTTGAGATCAAACAGCGCGCCAAAGCCGCCCAGCCCCGACATCACGCCGGGCCGCGCCGTGCGCTTGGCCGCCGGCTTGATGCGCTCCACAAGCGCGTTGCCCGCATCAATATCTACGCCTGCATCCGCATAGGTGAGTCCGTCTTTGCCAGCCATTCTGAAGCCCCCATATCAAAGTTGCCCACGTCCTAAATCATCCCCTCCCGCATAGCAACGGCCCATGGACCGCCAGAGACACGCAAAGACTTGACGCCGCCCGTCTGTCTGCTAACCAGACGCTATGGCGGGCCTGTAGCTCAGTTGGTTAGAGCAGAGCGCTCATAACGCTTTGGTCGTAGGTTCGAGTCCTACCGGGCCTACCAAACCCACCGCCACACAGGCCACACAAGCCGCCAAACCTGCCACGCCCGCCAAGCAGACCAGCGCGGCCAAGCTCCTGCCCCTCAGCCCGTCTGCGCCCCGGCACGGCCCAAGAGGTCCCGCGCGATCCGCTCAAAAATCGCCGCGCCAATCGGCAAAATATCATCGGGAAAGTCATAATCCGGGTTGTGCAACGCCGCATAATCCTCTCCCGGCCCGAGACACAGCATCGCCGCCTTCGCATCCCAGCCAAAGACGCCAAAATCCTCGGACGCCCGCATCGGCACCCCCGCGCCGCTGTGCGCAATCTTGAGCGCATCCAGCGCCCGCGCCGCCACCTCATAGGCCTGCGCATCATTGATCGAGGCGGCAAAATGATCCTCAATCTCAAAAGTCACGCCCAGCCCGTATCGCTCTGCCGCCGCCTCGGCCTCGGCGCGCGCCGCGGCTTCGATCGCCCCAAGCCCGGCATCCTGCGTGCTGCGCAGCGTCGCAAACACAACGCCCTCTCCCGGCGCAATCCCGAACGACGGCTCGCCAAGCTGGATATGGGTCAGCGTCACAAGCCGAAACGCCTCATCCAGAGCGCCCCCCGTGCCAAGCGCCTCAAGCGCCGGCACAAGCTCGGCAATCGCGCGCGCCGGTGACACCCCGTCTTCAGGGTCCGCCGCATGAGAGGTTTTGCCGCTCAGCCTGATCTTCAAGCCCAGAGACGCACAGTTGATCAGCCCCGGCGCCGTCGAAACAAACCCGAAAGGCCGGCCCGGCTCCAGATGGATCGCAAACGCCCAATCCGGAGCAATCTCCCGATAGGCCGGGTCCGCCACAACCGCCTTGGCGCCGCTGCCGTCCTCCTCAGAAGGCTGGAACATCAAAACAACCCGCCCCTTGGCCACAGGCCCGCGCGCCAGCAACCGCCCCAAAGCCAAAAGCATGGTCATATGCCCGTCATGCCCGCACACATGGCTCTTGCCCGCACACTCTGAGGCATAATCGATCCTGTCGTTCTGTTCCTCGATCGGCAGCGCATCCAGCTCGGCGCGAAACAAAACCGTCGGCCCCGCCACCCCGCTGTCAAAAACCGCCGCAACCCCGTGGCCGCCCAGCCCGGTCAAAATCCGGCTCGGCGCGAGCGCCTCAAGCGCCGTCACAATCCGCCGCGCCGTCTCGCGCTCCTCGCCCGCCACTTCCGGAAAGCGGTGCAGCTCACGGCGAAACGCCGTCAGCTCCACAAGATCAAGATTTGTCAACATCCGCTCTCTCCAAGGCCGCCGCGCTCTTGCGC
>JAHBAN010000084.1 GCA_018500075.1 Flavobacteriia bacterium
CCCCGCACCCCCCAGGATATTTTCAGAAAGAGGAAAGTCTAAATTTGGGCTTGGGCTGTCATGATTTGGCGGCCATCTCCGGCGCGGACCCAGAGGGTTTTGTCTTTCAGGCAGAGGGTGGCTGTTTCGCTGTGCATCAGGGGGGAGCTGGCGCGGAAGGCGAAGGCTTTGAGCGGGCCGAGCTGCTCTGTGGCCATCAGCATCAGGCGTTGGGCAAGGAGCGGGCCGTGAACGACCAGCCCTGTGTAATGCTCGACTGTGCGGGCATATGTTTCGTCATAGTGGATGCGGTGGCCATTGAACGTGAGGGCGGAGTAGCGAAAGAGCAGGGTTGATCCGAAGCTGTGCGTCTCTGCGAAGGTTTCATTTGTGGCGGCACGGGGCGGCACGGGGGCGGGCGCATCGGGCGCGGGATCTGCGCGGTAGACCAGCTCTTGATATTCGGTGAGCTTGAGGTGGCCTTCTTGGAGGATGTCATGGCGCAGGGTGACGAAGGCGAGCGGGCCTGTGCGGCCTTGCTTTTGCGTGGCTTGGCTCAGGGTTGTTTGCTTTTCGGCGCTCACGCCCGCGAGAAGAGGGGCTTTGAAGATCAGGCGCCCCCCGGCCCACATTCGGCGCGGCAGGCCGAAATCGGGGATCAGGGCGCTGCCTTTGGCGGGGTGACCGTCGCGGCCCAAGGCTTCGGGCGGCTCGGCCTGCCAGAAATAGAGCTGATGGAAGAAGGGCGGCAGCGGATCACCGGGCTGAATGCGGGCCGGCAGGCCGAGGCTTGCGGCGCAGGCATTGGCGCGGGCGGGATCGAGGATATCGGTTCTGTGTTCCATCGCATTCGGCCTATAGTGTCTGAAGGCAAAGTAACCGGCTGGGGAGGAATAACAAGATGGGCGTGAAGGCTGTGGCGCTGGACCATTTGGTCTTGACGGTGGCGGATCTGGCGCGGAGTGCTGCGTTTTATCAGGCGGTTCTGGGGATGCGCCACGAGAGGTTTACAGGCGCGGACGGAACGGAGCGCCATGCGCTTATGTTTGGGGCGCAGAAGATCAATCTGCATCAGGCCGGGGCGGAATTTGCGCCCCATGCGCGCCAGCCTGTCGCGGGGAGCGCCGATATTTGCTTTTTGCTTGAGGGCGCTGTGAGCGCGGCGCGGGAGGCGCTTGTGGCGCTGGGCGTTGCGATTGAAGCCGGGCCGCTTGAGCGCACGGGGGCGCAGGGGCGGCTTCTGTCGCTTTACATCCGTGATCCGGATGGAAACCTGATTGAACTTTCGCAGCCGCTTTAGGGGATCGTTACTTTTTTGTGCCAAGCCTGAGCGCGGTTTTCAGGCTGCGTTGACAGGCCCTTGGGGCGCTGCGACAAGGATTTGGTGTGTACGAGTAAAGGGCAGTTTTATGAAGATCGCGATGATTGGCACGGGATATGTGGGCCTTGTTTCCGGGGTTTGTTTTTCCGACTTCGGCCATGATGTTGTCTGTGTCGATATGGACCCGGCGAAGATCGATACGCTCAAGCGCGGCGAGGTGCCTATTTTCGAGCCGGGGCTTGAGAGCTTGATGGCGAAGAATGTCGCGGCGGGGCGGCTCAGCTTTACCACCGATCTTGTGGCGGCTGTGCAGGGTGTGGAGGCGGTGTTTATTGCAGTGGGCACGCCGACACGGCGGGGCGACGGCCATGCCGATCTGACCTATGTTATGGCGGCGGCGGAGGAAGTGGCGCGGGCGCTCACCGGATATGCTGTGATTGTCACGAAGTCGACTGTGCCTGTGGGCACCAACCGGCAGGTGAAACAGGCGGTGCGCAAAGCCAACCCGGCGCTTGACTTTGATGTGGCCTCCAACCCCGAATTCTTGCGCGAGGGCGCGGCGATTGACGATTTTATGAAGCCGGACCGTGTTGTGCTCGGGGTGCAGAGCGCGCGCGCGGATGAGGTGATGCGGGAGGTGTATCGCCCGCTTTTCCTGCGGGATTTTCCGATTGTCACGACCGATCTTGAGAGCGCGGAGATGATCAAATACGCGGCAAACGCATTTTTGGCGACCAAGATCACCTTTATCAACGAGATTGCGGCGCTCTGCGAACTGACGGGGGCGGATGTGAAGCAGGTCAGCAAGGGAATCGGGCTGGACGGGCGGATTGGCAACAAGTTTCTTCATGCGGGGCCGGGCTATGGCGGCTCGTGTTTTCCCAAGGATACGAAGGCTTTGGCGCGGATCGGGCAAGAGCATGGCTTGCCGATGCAGATCACCGAGACGGTGATTAAGGTCAATGAAGAGATCAAAGACCGGATGATCCAGAAGCTGCTTGACCTTGTCGACGGGAGCTTCAACGGCAAGATTGTTGTGGTGCTTGGAGTGACGTTCAAGCCGAACACGGACGATATGCGCGCCAGCCCTGCGCTCAAGATTGTGCCTGCGATGATCGGCGGGGGCGCGAAACTGCGTGTTGTGGACCCGCAGGGGCGGCATGAGGGCGAAGCGCTGCTTCCGGGGGTGCAGTGGAGCGAGGACGCCTATAAGGCGGCGCAGAATGCGGATCTGATGGTTATCCTGACGCAGTGGAACGAGTTTCGAGCGCTTGATTTGAAGCGGATTGCGAAGAAAATGAATGCGCCCAAACTGGCCGATCTTCGCAATATTTACTCAGAGCATGACGCCAAGAAAGCGGGCTTTGACGCCTATGTTTCGGTTGGACGGCGCGACTATTTTCGCAAGGATGACTGAGCAACGGCCGGGCACGAGCGCGGCGCGGTGCGCCTAGCCGGTGAGCGGGGTCGTCGCTTTTTCGGCGTGAGCCGTGTCTTTGATGATCCAACGGGTCACGATGGAGCGCGCGAGGCTTTCGTCGTGCTGTGTGATGGCGCTGCGGATGTCGCGCATGGCATTGGCGACTTCGATTTCGGAGAGCGCGCTTTCCTGCACCCGCAGGATTTTGGGGTGTGGAGTTGTGAGCATATCAGAGGAGATGAGCAGCTCTTCGTGGAGCTTTTCGCCGGGGCGCAGACCGGTGATCTCGATTTCGATATCGCCTTTCGGATGGTCGGCATCTTTCACAGAGTAGCCCGACGCCTCGATCATCTGGCGCGCCAGCTTGGCAATGGGCACGGGCGCGCCCATGTCGAGCACGAAGACATCCCCACCGCGAGAATAGGAGGCCGCGAGCAGAACGAGCCGCGCGGCTTCTGTTATTGTCATGAAGTATCGTGTGACTTCTGTATGGGTGAGCGTGACGGGGCCGCCTCTGGCGATTTGCTCGCGAAAGAGCGGAATGACCGAGCCAGAGGAGCCGAGCACATTGCCAAAGCGCACCATAGAGAAACGCGTGGTTTCGCTGCGTGAGGCAAGATCTTGAAACACAAGTTCGGCGAGCCGCTTGGAGGCTCCCATGACACTTACGGGCCGGACGGCCTTGTCTGTCGATATCAGCGTGACCCGTTCAACCCCTGCCGCGCGGGCCGCTTCGGCGACAATTTTTGTGCCCAGAACATTGTTTGCCAGCCCTGCGATGGCGTTGTCTTCGACCATGGGCAGGTGTTTGTAGGCTGCGGCGTGAAGCACGATGTCGATTTTGTGGCGGGCGAGCGTGTGCTCGATCAGGGATTTGTCTGTGATCGAGCCAAGCACAGGCTCTATTGTGACCGTGGTCGGCAAGTCGACCAGCTCTTTGTGGATGGTATAGAGCGCCAGTTCGGAGTGATCCAGAAGCACGAGGCTCTCGGGGTTGCAGCCTGCGATCTGGCGGCACAATTCGGAGCCGATCGAGCCGCCCGCGCCCGTGATCAGAACGCGCTTGCCTGTGTAGCTGTCTGTCACTTTGGGCAATTCATGGGAAAGATGCCCGCGGCCAAGCAGCTCGTTGAGCCGGACCGGCGCGCCTTTGGAGCCGATCGAGCCTTTGCTGAGCAGGGTCGCAAAGCTTGGCAGAGAATGAACCTCGCAGCCCAATGTGCGCAGTTTATAGGCCAGACGCGCCTGTTCGATCTGCGACGAGGGCAGGCAGAGCACGATCCGGTCGATGCTTTCTGTTTTGACCAGTTCGGCCAGTTTGACAGGCGAATAGACCGGCGAGCCTGCGATCATCAGGCTTTGCAATGTCGGGTTTTCGTCAATGAAAGCGACCAGTTCGAGGCTGTCGTCTGATTGTAGGGCCATGGCGAGCTGTTCGCCGGTCTGGCTCGCTCCGTAGACGAGAATGCGCGTGCGTGTGCTGTCTTTTTGATAGGCGTGAATAAGCATTTGGCGCATGATCATGCGCAATGTGACCGTGCAGAGGAGCAAG
>JAHBAN010000242.1 GCA_018500075.1 Flavobacteriia bacterium
ACCGGCAACGCCGCCCAGCACACCAACGCCGCCCGCAACAGCCGCCGCCGTCCCCAAGCCGCCACCAAGCCCGGTCAGAAGCCCGGCCCCGAGCATCGACACCTCGTCATCCTGGCCCATAACCGCGTGGGCAACTTCAGTGCCATCGACAAAGATCAGATCATCGCCCGCGCCGTATTTGCCCCAGGTCTCGGCCACACCATACTGGCCATAAAGCTCGCCATTGGCACCATCCACCAGCGTCACCTCGCTGATATAGGTATCCGCCGAGACATAGAGCTTCGCCACCGGCGTGCCCGATCCGTCAAAGTAGTTTTCCAAAAGGATCACACGCCCGTCCGCAAGCGTGATCTCAAGATTTGTGCCCGCGCGGCCATAGCTGACAATGTCGCTTTGCCGAAGGTTAAAGGAATACTCCCCCCCCGCACTCGCCTGAATTGTTGTTAGATTTTGGTCCGCCGATACATTTCCACGATCGACAGAACCCGTGCCACCACGGGCAACGAAACTAATCGGTTTCATAAAACACCACCATTTGCCTCAACATGAGCAACGTCATTGAATGCGCCGCTTTTCTGTCACAATCGTTACGCATAAAAAACGCATTTGGATAGGGGCAATTTAGGGGGAACCCCAAAAATACCGCGTCATACCTGATATATAAGGGCCTTTTCGTTGCAGGCCTGCAACAGCTCGCGCCGCCCCCGACTCACAATAAGCGCCGCATATGTGCCCCTGATGCGTCGCCTCGGGCGCTATTTCAAAAACACCTGCCCCTGCATGGTCGCCGGTATATCGGCGCCCAACCGGCTCAAAATGGTCGGCGCAAGCTGCAGCTGGTTGATCTCGCTGTCCCGCTCAGGCCCCTGCCCTGCGCCAAAATAATAGAGCGCCGTCAGCTGCTGCAAATCATCATGCCCGCCGTGATGCCCGCGCGCGTCCTGCCCGTGGTCGGCTGTCACAATAATCTCATAGCCCATGGCCCGCCACTTATGAACAAACGGGGCCAACATCTCGTCCATCACAAAACAGGCATGATCCATCTCCTGACAATCATGGAAAAACCGGTGCCCCATGCTGTCCAGCGTGCAGCTGTGCAACATCCCGTAGTCCAGCCCGAAGCGCGCGCACAGATTGGTCAGCGTGCCAAAAAGATCCACATCACACGGCGTCATCTGGTTGCTCTGCCCATAGCCCGTCATCGTGTGAAACCGCCCGTGGTTGATCGTCGCGCTGTCCGGCTCGTCATATTCAATGTCGCGCACATAATCAAAAGGATGGCGATTGAAAAACTCGCTCCAGAAACTATGCGCCACAGCCCCCGTCACCCCGCCCGCCTTGCGCACGGCCGCAAAGATGTCTTCTTCTTTCAAGCGAAACACATTGCCATTGCCGGTGCAGCCATGCTCCTGCGGGCTGACCCCAGTGTGCAGGCTCGCATAGCAACTCGCCGAAATCGACGGCAAAACCGCACGGTGCACAAAGCGCTGCGCCGCGCCACTCTCCACCCAGCCCTCCAGATTGCCAAACAACCTGTGAAAATTGCGCAGCGGCACACCATCCAGAACAATCAACAAAAGCTTACGCTTCATCCCCAGATCTCCCCGGCCAAAGGCACGCCCTCACAACACGCCCATGGGCTTTTTCTTTCTTCAAATATCCTGGGGAGAGCGCGAGAGGGGCAAAGCCCCTCTCGCCCCGGTCGGATTTGCAAAGCAAATTCGAGCGGCTCAATTCCCCGCACTCTCCATCTTTCGGTTGGCAATCACCTCTTCCAGCCACCCGAGCTTCATCTCGGGCACCGAGCTGAGCAAAAGATCGGTATAATCGTCAAACGGCGGGCGCAAAACCTCGGTCTTCGTGCCATAGCGCACCACTTCGCCCTGATACATCACGGCAATGCTGTCCGCGATGGCGCGCACCGTGGCCAGATCATGGGTGATAAAGAGATAGGCCACATCCTCGATCTTCTGCAAATCCAGCAAAAGCTTGAGAATACCATCCGCCACAAGCGGGTCCAGCGCGCTGGTCACCTCGTCACAAATGATCAGCTTGGGCTTGGCCGCAAGGGCGCGCGCGATACAGACCCGCTGCTTTTGCCCGCCGCTGAGTTCGGCGGGGTAGCGGTCCTGAAAGCCGCGGCCCAGTTCGATTTCGTCTAGAAGCTCCTGAATGCGCGCCTGCTTTTCTGCGCCGCGCAATCCGAAATAAAACTCGAGCGGCCGCCCGATGATCGTGCCCACGGTCTGGCGCGGGTTCATCGCTGTATCGGCCATCTGGTAGATCATTTGCAACTCGCGCAGATCCTCGCGGGGCCGCGTGCGCATCACAGGGTTGAGGTCGCGCCCGGCAAAATGCACCCGCCCCTCGCGCTGCGGCAACAGCCCGGTGATAACCCGCGCCAGCGTCGATTTGCCCGAGCCGCTTTCCCCCACAACAGCCAGAGTCTGGCCGGGGTGCACTTCCACAGTCACATCCTTGAGCACATCAAACTTTGTGCCCTTATAGCGCGCGGTGATGTTCTCGCAGATCAGCACAGGATCGCTGGTGGGCTGCTTTTCCTCATGCTCGATCGAGCGCACCGAAACAAGCGCCTGAGTATAGGCTTCTTGCGGGCGGTTGATGATCTGGTCCACAGAGCCATATTCCACCATATCGCCCATCTTCAGCACCATGATATCATCAGACACCTGCGCCACAACGGCCAGATCATGGGTGATATAAAGCGCTGCCACCCCCGTGTCGCGGATGGCTTCCTTTATGGCCATCAGAACATCAATCTGCGTGGTCACATCCAGCGCCGTGGTCGGCTCGTCAAAGACAACAAGGTCAGGCTCTGGACACAGCGCCAGCGCGCTCATACAGCGCTGAAGCTGCCCCCCCGAGACCTGATGCGGATAGCGCCGGCCAATATTTTGCGGGTCCGGCAAGCCGAGCTTTTCAAACAAGACAATCGCGCGCGCCTCAGCCTCGGGTTTGGTGAATTTGCCATGGCGGATCGCCGCTTCGGTCACCTGCTCCAAAATCTGTTTGGCAGGGTTAAAGCTCGCCGCCGCTGACTGGCTCACATAGGTGACTTCCCCGCCCCGCAAGGCGCGCAGATCGCCCTTGGAGGTTTTCAAAATATCGCGCCCGTTGACCCAGACTTCACCCCCGGTCAGCTCAACACCGCCGCGCCCGTAGGCCATGCTCGCGAGGCCAATGGTCGACTTGCCCGCGCCGGACTCCCCGATCAGCCCGAGCACCTTGCCCTTTTCAAGGTCAAAGGAAACCCCGTGGACAATCTCGATATCATGCGGCTTTTCGCCGGGCGGATAGACCGTCGCGCCAATTTTGAGATCGCGCACTCTGACAAAAGCCTCGCTCATCCGCGGCCCCCTTTCAGGCTGGTGGTCCGGTTCAAAACCCAATCCGCCACAAGGTTCACCGAGATCGCCAATGTGGCAATCGCAATCGCCGGGTAAAGCGCCGCGCCGATGCCATAGATGATCCCGTCCTTGTTTTCCTTCACAATCCCGCCCCAGTCCGCCAAGGGCGGCTGCACGCCCAGCCCCAGAAAGCTGAGGGTCGAGATAAACAGAACCATAAAGATAAAGCGCAGGCCCAGCTCGGCCACAAGCGGGCTGAGCGCATTGGGCAGGATCTCGCGGAAAATAACCCAAAGCCGCCCCTCCCCGCGCAGGGATGCGGCTTCGACATAATCCATCACATTGATGTCCACCGCCACAGAGCGCGCCAGACGGAACACCCGCGTCGCATCCAAAAGCCCCATCACAAGGATCAGAACAGGCACCGTCACAGGCACCATCGCAAGGATCACCAACGCCAGAATAAGCGAAGGAATAGCCATCAACAGATCCACAAGACGGCTCAGAAGCTGGTCGGCCCAGCCGCCCAGAACAGCCGCAAGAAAGCCCAGCGTCGAGCCGGTGACAAAGCTCAGGATCGTGCCGGCGGTGGCAATAAAGATCGTGGTCTGCCCGCCATAGATCATCCGGGTGAGCAGATCGCGGCCAATATTGTCGGTGCCCAACAAATGCGCACCACTCGCAGGCTCCCAGACATCGCCGACAACCTCGGCCATCCCGTAGGGCGCAATCCAGCCGGCAAAAATCGCCACAAAGAAATAGACGCCTGTGATGATCAGGCCAATCAAGGCCGAAAGAGGGATAGTCTTGATCATTTCGGGTGCCTCAATCTTGGGTTCGCAAGGATCGAAATAATATCCGCAAGCATATTAAGCCCGATATAGATCGCCGCAAAGATCACGCCGCAGGCGAGCACCACAGGCACATCGCGCTTGGTCACAGCATCCACAAGGAACTGCCCCATACCCGGATAGACAAAGACCACCTCGATCACCACCACACCCACCACAAGATAGGCAAGGTTGAGCATCACCACATTCACAATCGGACTGACCGCATTGGGAAAGGCGTGTTTGGCAATCACATTGAAGATGCTCAGCCCCTTCAGCTCGGCGGTTTCAATATAGGCCGATTGCATCACATTGAGGATCGCGGCGCGCGTCATGCGCATCATATGCGCGAGCACAACAAGCGTCAGAACCATCACCGGAAGCATAATCGACTGGAGCTTTTGCCAGAGCGTCATACTGTCGTTGATCATTGCCAGCGCCGAGCCAAATCCGAGCTTCACCGCAAGGAAGTACACCAGCACATAGCCGATCAGGAATTCAGGAATAGAAATCGTCGTGAGCGTCACGCCCGAAATCAGCTTGTCAGGCCAGCGGTTGCGGTAGCGCACCGCCAGAAGCCCGAGGAAAATCGCCAGAGGCACCGAGACAATCGCCGCCCAGAACGCGAGGAACAGCGTATTGCCCAGCCGCTTGCCAACACTTTCGGCAATGTCCAGACGGTTGATAATCGACACCCCCATATCGCCCTGCAAGATGCCGCCGAACCATTCAAAATACCGTGTGGTGGCCGGGCGGTTGAGGCCCATCTCCTCGCGCAGGTTGGCAAGGCTCTCCGGCGTGGCCGCCTGCCCCAGCACCGCTTGCGCCGCATCGCCGGGCAAAGCCTCGGTCAACCCGAAAATCAGCACCGAGGCCGCAACAAGGAGGAGTATGCCCAGCGTAAACCGCTGGGCAATCAGTTTTATGATCGGATGCATGAAACTCTCTCGCTTACGCGAGCCATGTTTTATGCGTGATATATCCGTTCATCAGTTCGGCGTTCGGGTCGGTTTCCCAGCCCATAACATCGTTGCTCACCGCATCGACAAAGTCGTTGAACATCGGACAGATCAGACCGCCGGTGTCGCGCACGATATAGCCCATCTTCGAGTACATCTCCTTGCGCTTGGCGGTGTCAAGCTCGGCCCGCGCTTTCACAAGCAGATCATCAAACTCGGCGTTCTTGAAGTTGGTGTCGTTCCAATCCGCCGTTGAGAGATAGGCCGTGGTGTACATCTGGTCCTGCACAGGGCGACCGCCCCAATAGCTCGCACAGAACGGCTGCTTGTTCCAGACTTCCGACCAGTAGCCATCGTTCGGCTCACGCTTGATCTCAAGCGGAATACCCGCCTGTGCCGCTGTCTGCTGGAAGAGCGCTGCCGCGTCCACCGCTCCGGGGAAGGCCCCATCGGCCACGCGCAAAACAATCGGGCTGCCGTCATGACCCGACTTCTTGTAGTGCTCTGCCGCTTTCGCAAGATCAAACGCGCGCTGCGGAATGCTTGCGTCAAACAGCGGATAGGCCGCGTTGATCGGCATATCGTTGCCCACAGAGCCATAGCCTTGCAGGATTTTTTCAACGATTTCGCTACGGTTGATCGCATATTTCAGCGCCATACGCAGCTCGTTATTGTCAAACGGCGCTGTGTCTGCGTGCATGATAAAGACATAATGCCCCCGGCCCGGCGTCGAGTTCACCGTCAGGTTCGGCGCGCGGCCCAGCAGCCCGGCAATCTTGGGTTCGACCCGGTTGATCGCATGAACCTGCCCGCTCTGAAGCGCCGCTGTGCGCGCCGTCGCATCGTTGATCACGATGATTTCAACGCCATCATAATGCGCCGCATCGCCCCAGTAATTTTCGTTGCGCGAATAGACATGGCGCACGCCCGGCTCGTCGGCTTCAAGCTTGAACGGCCCTGTGCCGATGCCTGCGCCGGGGTTGTCCATGCCGCCGTTGGGCTGGATCACAAGGTGATAATCCGCAATCAGATAGGGCAAATCCGCGTTGGCTTCATTCAGCTCAACCTTGAGCGAGCCGCCGTCAACGCTGATGTTGGAAATCCCCTTCATGATGCCGAGCGCACCGGATTTTGACTCCTCGTTGGAATGGCGCTCCATGGTTTGAAGCACATCCTCTGGCGTCATGGTCTTGCCGTTGTGGAACTCGACATCCTGACGGATCTTGAACATCCAGGTCTTGGCATCCGCCGAGCTTTCAAAGCTCTCCGCCAGCTTGGGCGTCAGACCGCCATCGGCCCCGACTTCCACAAGCGTTTCGCCAAACTGGCGCCCGTTGTGAAACGGCACCTGGCTCGCATATGTCGCAGGATCAAGCGAGTTTGTGCTCTCGCCGCCCACAGAGCCAAGCTTGAAAACGCCGCCCTTTTTGGGCGTGCTCGCAGCCGCCGTCTTCGCCAGCATGGAGCTGGCCGCAGCCGCAGTCACACCCAAGGCGCTGGCCTTACCCATAAAGTCACGGCGCGAAAGCTTGCCTTGCGCCACGCGTTTTTTGAGATCGTCAAGTTCGTTGGTCATTCTGGTCTCCCGGTTGATGTCTCACCGCTTCGAGGCGGCTTTTGTTGATTTCTGAGTCAAGAAAAGCCGATTGCGTCTGAGACAGCAAGGGTTTTCTCGTGACAGTTTCGTTATGAAGCTCACATCAGATCGCGCGCAATGGTCTCCTCGACATCGCGCGCATAGATCAGAACGTTGTTCTCATAGGCCTCAAGCCGCCCGCTCACATAAAAGTTGTCGCGGTCACTTTTCATCTCTGCATAGGTCTCGGTGCGCAATATTATGTCGTCGCGCTCGGTTTCCTCGCTCCAGTGGGTGCGCCCGCGCGCCGAAAGCGGATCATCAGGATGAATCACCCATGTCTCCCGGCTCACCCCGCCGCTGACAAGCCCGTGCCCCCTGTCGCGCCGCTTGCCAAAATCGTCATTGATGATCAGCGTGATCAGCCCGGTTTCATGGTCGATTTCCTGACGCTTCTCGTTGCGCGGCGCGCGCAATTCCTCTGTTTGCCAGCCCGCAGCGCCCGTCGCCTCCTCAAAGCTCCATTCCTCGGCCTGCGCCAATGCCCGCTCCGGCAGGCCCAAGCTGCCGCCCAGAACCGTCAGGCGCCCGGCCTCAGGCGAGGGCCAGATCAAGGGCCAGTAAGCGGTGGAAATCGCAACCGAAATCCGGTGGCCTTCCGGCACCCGATAGGCGATATGATCCAGCTCGATCGCAATCTCGACCGCCTCTCCGAGCGGCATTTCCTCGGGCGTGGCCGAGCTATTGCGATGGGTCAGATTGAGCACCCCGAAGCTCACCCGCGTGCGCGCACCGTCCGGGTGCACATGGTTGAGCCGGACACAGATCTGCCCCTGCGCCGTCTCGCTCGCCACCCTCAGGCGCAGCTTGGGCCGCCCGACAATATCAACAGAGCGCGCAAGCGCCGCTCCGGTCCAGACCGCAGAGTATAGGTCATCCCCGCGCTGATCGTCTGACAGCTCAGGCCCACGGCCAATCGCGTAATATTCTCCGCCGCCCAGCCCGCAGTGCTGGGGCGAGGCGATCTGCACATGGGCCTCCCCCGCCGCGCCAAGCTGCCCCGCCGCGCCGAGGCGATAGTCACAAAACGCCCCCGCCGTGGCCCCATCCGCGATCCAGACGCCCTCGCGCGGCGCATTGAAGCGGCTGGGGCGATAGCCCTCCATCACATAGCCGCGAAACGCGGGGTCCGTCTCGACCCCGGTCTCGATCCCCTTGAGCCACTTGTCCCACCAGCGCTTGGCCTCCTGCAAAAAGCCGATCCGCGGCTCGGGCACGGCAATATGCGGATAAAGATGCACCCAGGGGCCGCTGATCCCCTTGGCGCCCTCGATATTCTCGACCAAAGCCGGCACGGCGTTCTTATAGCCATCCGCCCAGCCGCCAATCGCCAAGACCTTGGCCTTGATCCGGCTGTAATCCTCACAGACAGAGCCATGTTGCCAGAAGGCGTCGCGCCGCTGGTGCTTGAGCCAATTGGCAATCAGGAAAGGCTCGTTCTGCAAGCGCTCCATCCAGATCTCGCGCCAGTCCTCGCGCAAGGCCGGGTCCGGCGGGCGGCTTGAATAGGCCCACATGGTCGAGGACCACGCGAGATTTTCGTTGAGCAAACAGCCGCCCTTGTAATGGATATCATCGGCAAAGCGGTCCACGGTCGAGCAAATGCTGATCACCGCCTTCAAAGGCTCTGGCTGCAAAGCGGCGGTCTGCAAGCAGTTGAACCCGCCCCAGCTGATGCCCTGCATCCCCACAGTGCCACTGCACCAGTCCTGCGCCGCAAGCCAGTCGATCACCTCGCAGGCGTCCTCAAGCTCCTGCTGGGTGTATTCATCCTCCATGTGGCCATAGCTGTCGCCATTGCCGCGCATATCCACCCGCACCATGGCATAGCCCCGCGCGGCCATCCACGGATGGCTGATCTCGTCGCGCCCGCAGGTGCCGTCGCGCTTGCGATAGGGCAGATGCTCAAGAACCGCCGGCACAGGCGCCTCCCCCGCATCCGCAGGCATCCAGACCCGCGCCGAAAGGCGCACCCCGTCGGGCATCACAATCCCCATATCGGGGATCTCGATGACCTCCCGCAAACCTTGTTCTCTTAAATCTTGCTCGCTCATGAGGCCGAGTGTGGCCGTCGTCCCGCCAAAGTCAAGCGCCTCCTAGCCCGCAAGCCGCAATGGCTCGGCCGGCGAAGACGCGCTGTCTGCCCCCCCTGAACTTTCTGAGCTGTCTGAGCTGTCTGGTCTTTCGGCTGCGCCCCATGTCATGCTGATCGCACAATAGGGCTTGCCCCCGTAGTCCACCGGCGCCCCCACAAGCGCCGCCTCAAAGCCGATGCCGCGCACAATCGTGGCAAAGCTCTTACGGGTAAAGGCAAGCAGCTCGACCGCGCCCGCCTCCTCCAGAAACTCGGCAATCGTGAGAAAAAGAGCCGTGAGCGCCGCTTTGCCCGAAGCCTCCAGCCGGCTCACTTCCCAAATGGTGCTCGCCGATGGCGCCCCGCGGCTGCCAAGAATACCAGAGGGAATCCCCGGCAAAAGCCCCAGTGTCGCATCGCGGATCATATAGCTGTAATCCATCGCCCCATAAGACACCCGCGCCGATGTCGGCAGCAGCCGCGCATAGCCCTCGACCTGCCCGCCCCGCTCAATCAGGATATAAATGGTTTCGGCGCGGTCATACTGGTCCTGCTCGATATGCTCACTGTGCGGAATATCCCACCCCAGCCTCTCATAAAAAAGCGCGCGGCGCTGGCGCAAATGCTCATGCACAAGCGCGCCATACACGCCGCGGTTTTGGTCACTCACAACAATACGGTTCCACATCACACAGTCCCCCAAGCCCGGCCAGAGCGCAGACAGCCCCGAAACGCCAGCCCGTCCAGAAGACACAACCTTGGGTTGTATTGCAAGCCGAAAGACCACCCCGCCGCAGGCAAGCGCCACCGTGACGCACCACAGCCAAGGCCAGCGACTTGGTCAGCCTAAACTCTGGTCGGGAAAAATCCGGCCAAGACAGTGCCCAAGACAGAGGCCGAAATAAGGAGCTGAATCACTCGGGCGTGGTTTCGCAAAGCTCGTTGAGCAGATCCAAAAGCGCATCCAGCTTCTCCTGCCCGACCCGCTCGCGCAGCTGCTCGGCAATCACAAGGCTCTCGGGCTGGGCCGCAACCAGCATATCCCGCCCCGCCTGGGTGATCCGGACCTGCACACGGCGGCGATCCTCCGGATGCCCCTTGCGCGCAATCAGCCCCTTTTTTTCCAAAAGCTGCATGATCCGTGTCAGCGACGGGTTGAGCAAACAGGCCGCCTCGGCGATTTCTTTGGGGTCCATCATGCCGCGCTCATCCAGAACGCGCATCACGCGCCATTGCTGTTCGGTCACCCCGATCTTGGCCAGCAACTGCCGGTACGGCGCCATAATCGCCTCGCGCCCGCGCAGCATGGCAATCGGCAAAGACCGCCCCGTGCTGGGAAGAAGGTTTGCCGCTGTGCAGTTCTGGTCTGGATCGGTATCGCTCATGCGCCCCTTTATGCGAACTATAGGCTTTTGAGCAAGCAGTTTAGATATGACTGCGCCCTGAAGGGTCGCACGGGCTGCGCCAGCGCCTTCGAATTTGCTTCGCAAATCCGACCCATGCGAGAGGGCGCTGCCCTCTCGCGCTCTCCCGGGATATTTCCAGAAAGAAAAAGAGGAATAGGCCGTGCCCACTTCCCTGCCCACCTCTCCTCTGCCATAATGGCCAAAACCCATAACAAGACGAGCAGCGGCAATGTCAGACGATCTTCTTTCCGGCGCGGGCGCCAGCCCCGACAGCTACGACGCATCCTCTATTCAGGTGCTCGAAGATATGGAGCACGTCCGCCTGCGGCCCGGAATGTATATTGGCGGCAAGGACGACCGCGCGCTGCACCATATGGTCGCCGAAATCATCGAAAACTCGATGGATGAAGCGGTGGCGGGCCCCGCCACACGGATCGAAGTCGACCTGCACGACCACGGCCATGTTTCCGTGCGCGACAACGGCCGCGGCATCCCGACCGGGCCGCACCCCTCCAACCCGGAGAAATCGGCCCTCGAGATTATTTTTTGCACCCTGAACGCGGGCGGCAAATTCTCTGGCGACAGCTATGAGACCTCGGGCGGCCTGCATGGCGTCGGGTCTTCTGTTGTCAACGCCCTGTCAGATCATCTGCGCGTCGAAGTGGCGCGGGGCAAAGAGCTTTTCGCCATGGAGTTTTCCCGTGGCGTGCCGCAAGGCAAGCTCGCCAAAGTCGGCGCCGCACCCAACCGCCGCGGCACCTCCGTGACCTTTCACCCTGACGCCGACATCTTCGGCTCTCTCAAGCTCAAGCCCGCCCGGCTCTTTGCCATGGCGCGCTCCAAGGCCTATCTCTTCTCCGGCGTCGAGATCCGCTGGAAAACCGCCCAAACCGATGGCGACACGCCCCAAGAGGCCACCTTCCACTTCCCCGGCGGCCTGTCGGACTATCTCAAGGAAGTCATGGGCGGCGCGACGACCTACTCTGACAGCCCCTTCGCCGGCACCGTGTCGTTCGAAAAGTTCGAGCGCCCCGGAAAAGTCGAATGGGCGATCAACTGGACCCCCTCCCGCGACGGCTTCATCCAGAGCTACTGCAACACCGTGCCCACCCCCGAAGGCGGCACCCATGAAGCCGGCTTCTGGGCCGCGATCCTCAAGGGCATCAAGGCCTACGGCGAACTTGTGGGCAATAAAAAGGCCGCCCAAATCACCCGCGAAGACCTCACCACAGGGGCCGGCGCGCTCGTGAGCTGCTTCATCCGCGAGCCGGAATTTGTCGGCCAGACCAAAGACCGCCTCGCCACCGTCGAGGCGCAGCGCATGGTCGAAAACTCGGTGCGCGACCACTTTGACAACTGGCTCGCAGCGGACACGAAATCCGCCGGCGCGATCCTTGATTTCCTCGTGCTGCGCGCCGAGGAGCGCCTGCGCCGCCGGCAGGAAAAAGAGACTTCGCGCAAAACCGCAACCCAAAAGCTCCGCCTCCCCGGCAAACTCACCGATTGCTCCTCCAAAACCCGCGAGGGCACCGAACTGTTCATCGTAGAGGGCGACTCGGCGGGCGGCTCGGCCAAAATGGCCCGCAACCGCACCAATCAGGCGCTCCTGCCCCTGCGCGGCAAAATCCTCAACGTCCTCGGCTCGGCCTCCTCCAAGATCGGCACCAATCAGGAAATCGCCGACCTCACCCAAGCGCTCGGCGTCGGCCTCGGCACCAAATTCAACGTCGATGATTTGCGCTATGACAAAGTCATCATCATGACAGATGCGGATGTCGACGGCGCCCATATCGCCGCCCTCCTGATGACCTTTTTCTTCACCCAGATGCGCCCGATGATCGACCACGGCCACCTCTACCTCGCCTGCCCGCCACTCTACCGCCTCACCCAGGGCGCGCGGCGCCTCTATGTCGCCGATGACGCCGAAAAAGAGCGGATGTTACACAAGGGCCTCGGCGGCAAAGGCAAGATCGACGTGCAGCGCTTCAAAGGCCTTGGCGAAATGGACGCCAAGGATTTGAAAGAAACCACGATGGACCCGAAATCACGCAAATTGATCAGAGTCACGATCGACGAGGACGAACCGGGCCAAACCGGCGACCTCGTGGAACGGCTCATGGGCAAAAAACCCGAACTGCGCTTCCAGTATATCTCCGAAAACGCGCGGTTTGTTGAGGAGCTGGATGTGTAAAGCGCGCCACGCCCCACTCTAGGGTGCGCATTCACAGCGCACCACG
>JAHBAN010000100.1 GCA_018500075.1 Flavobacteriia bacterium
CAGGTTGTGGACGAGCGCGAAAAGAAGGGTCTGCGGGTTGAAGCCGAGTTTATTGGTGTGCGTGAGGTGGCCATCCACTCCGCCGAGTTCCATGCGGCAAGTGGCACAGCCGAAATTTCTATGAGATTTATCGGCGAGCTGACATCTGTTGTGCGCGATCAGGCGGGCGAGATTGTTGAGGGCAAAGAGGGCAAAGTCAAAACCCAGAAAGATATTTGGACGTTCGAGCGCGAAATGGGTGTGAACGATCCGAACTGGATTTTGGTTGCCACGGGTGAATGAGGCGTATTCTTTTAGCGGCAATAACGGCTGGGCTGGTCATGACAGGAGCTGCAAGCGCCGCTGAAGAACCGGATGTGCGGCTTCTCGATTTTTCGGAGCTGGACGGCTGGGACGATGACGACCACGCCGAGGCGCTGGCGGTTTTTTTGAACACCTGCCGCGATATGAAATCGCCCGACTGGAAGGGCCTGTGCCGTGTAGCTGAGGACCAGACCAACGCCAAGGCCTTTTTCGAGATGTTTTTCCGCCCCGTCGAGATCAGCGATGGGGCGCCTGCGCTGTTCACGGGCTATTTTGAGCCGGAGCTGGAGGGCGCGTTGTCTCCTTCGGCGCGGTTCCGCTTTCCTGTTTACAGGCTTCCGCCAGAGGCGCGGGACGGCACATGGCTGAGCCGTCGCGAGATAGAAGAATCCGGCGCGATGCAGGGCCGCGGCCTTGAGATTGCCTGGGTGGATGATGCGGTAGAGTTGTTCTTTTTGCAGATTCAGGGTTCGGGGCGGATAAAGCTTGCGGACGGGCGGCATATTCGCGTGGGCTATGGTGGCAAGAACGGGCATGAATATCGCTCGGTCGGGCGCGAGCTTGTGCGGCGGGGCATTTACACGGCGCATCAGGTCTCTGCCCAAGTGATCAAGAACTGGGTGCGCCGCAACCCGATCGACGGGCTGGAGCTTTTGCGGCACAACCCGTCTTATGTTTTCTTTCGCGAAGTCAATGAAGTGCCCGCAGAGCTTGGCCCGCTTGGTGCGATGAACCGCTCTGTAACCGAGATGCGCACGGTGGCGGTTGATCCGCGCTATACGCCGCTGGGAGCGCCTGTTTGGGTGGAAAAGAACGGCAAGGGCAAGATCCGCAGGCTCATGATTGCGCAAGATACCGGCTCGGCGATCAAGGGAGCGCAGCGCGCCGATATTTTCTTTGGGACGGGTGATGAGGCGGGGCTGAGAGCAGGGCGGTTGAAAGACCCCGGACGGATGATTGTTTTGATGCCGATCCAGCGGGCCTATGCCTATTTGCCAGTGGATGCGCAATGAGTCGCCGCAAGCTCCATAAAGACGAGCTTGAGCTTTGGGGCAAGGTGGCCGAGACGGCTGTGCCGATGCACCCCAAGAGAGCCAAGGCAAAGGACGCTTTGCGCGCCTCAAAGCCGGCGCCCAAGAGGGTGATCGAGGCTCTGCCGAGCTTTGAGATATCAGCCCGGACGCAGGGCTATCAGCCTGCGCATGATATTTTGCCTGATATTCGCGAGCGTGTGAAAAAAGCGCCGGTGCAGATGGACAAGAAGGCGCATGGCAAGCTCAAGCAAGGCAAACTGAAGCCTGATGCGAAGATTGATTTGCACGGAATGACACAAGATCAGGCGCATCCGCGACTGACGGCTTTTGTCATGAAGGCCTATCAAAACCAGAAGCGCCTGTTGCTTGTTGTGACCGGAAAGGGCAAGCCTCGGGACGAGGGCGGGCCTATTCCTGTGCGGCTTGGCGTGTTGCGCCATCAGGTTCCGCAGTGGCTTACGACGCCGCCTCTGGCGCAGCTTGTCTTGCAGATCAGCGAGGCGCATTTGCGGCATGGCGGTGGCGGCGCTTATTATGTTTATCTGCGCCGCCAGCGCTGACTTATTTCAACAGGTTGAGAAGATATTGCCCGTAGGCATTTTTGGCAAAGCCCTCGGCGCGGCTTTGCAGCTCGGCGGCTGTGATCCAGCCACGCGAAAAGGCGATCTCTTCGGGGCTGCCGACTTGCAAGCCTTGCCGCTCGGACAGGGTGCGCACAAAGTTTCCGGCGTCAAGCAGCGACCCATGTGTGCCCGTATCAAGCCAGGCGTAGCCACGGCCCATTTGCTGAACATTGAGGAGGCCATCGTGAAGATAGCTTTCGAGGAGCGAGGTGATTTCAAGCTCGCCGCGCTCGGACGGCTGCACATGGGTGGCGCGCTGTGGGGCGGAGCCATCGAGGAAATACAGCCCTGTCACAGCGTAGTTTGACGGCGGGTTTGCAGGCTTTTCGACGATTGATTTGACTGTGCCGTCCTTGGCAAAATCGACAACGCCATAGCGCTCGGGATCGGCGACGCGGTAGCCAAAAACGGTGCCGCCAGTTTCAAGCTGATCGGCGGTGGCAAGCACGTCGGGCAGGCCGTGACCGAAGAAGATATTGTCGCCCAGAACCATCGCGCTGGGCGCGCCATCAAGAAAATCTTCGGCAAGAAGATAGGCCTGTGCCAAGCCGTCGGGCGAGGGCTGTGTGATATAGGTGAGGTTGAGGCCCCATTGTGAACCGTCGCCCAAACTGCGCTGGAATTGCTCCTGGTCTTGCGGTGTTGTGATGAGTGCGATGTCGCGAATCCCGCCGAACATGAGCACCGAAAGCGGATAGTAGATCATCGGTTTGTCATAGATCGGCAAGAGCTGTTTTGAGATGCCCATCGTGATCGGATAGAGGCGCGTACCGGAGCCGCCTGCGAGGATGATGCCTTTGCGTTGTGTCATATTAACTCACTTATTACTTTAACCAGCTCTTTTTTCCAAAGAGGCTGAACTATGTTGAAATCTGACCGGATAGAAGCACAATCGAGCCTCGAATTGAGGGGTCGCTTGGCGGGGGTCGGGTAGTCTGAGGTTGCTATGCCTGTCACAGTGATCGCACGATTGTCTTGCAAAAATATTTCACGGGCGAAATCGGCCCAGCTTGCGTCTGGCGCGCCGGAAAAGTGGTATGTGCCGCTTTTCGATATGTCTTGCGCTATTTTTGCACAGGCGGCAGCAATGGCGCTGGCTGGTGTTGGCCCGCCGATCTGATCTGCGACGATGTTGAGCGCATCGCGGCTTTCGGCCAGGCGCAGCATGGTTTTGACAAAGTTGGTGCCATGCGCGGAAAAGACCCAAGAGGTGCGCAAGATCGCGTGAAGCGCGCCGCTTGCGCGGATGGCCTCTTCACCGGCAAGCTTGGTGCGGCCATAGGCGTTGATGGGAGCGGTTGGCGCATCAGGCGCGCGGGCCTGTTCGCCGCTGCCGTCAAAGACATAATCGGTCGAGATATGAACGAGAGGGATAGCCAGCGTGGCACAAGCGCGGGCCATAGCGCCCGGAGCCACAGCGTTTATGGTATGGGCCAGCGCCTCTTCCTCTTCGGCGCGGTCAACGGCTGTATAGGCGGCGGCGTTGATGACGGCGTCAGGCTTGGCGGCGAGAATTGCCTTGGCGCAGGTCTCAGGGCTGGAAAGATCGGCGTCACCGCGACCAAGATATGTAAATTCGGGGTGAAGGCGGCGCAGCTCGCAAGCCACTTGACCTGTTTTGCCAAAAACCAGAATGCTCATGCGCGACCCAGCCTTTCGCCAACGCCCGCACGGGCCAGCAGCGGCCGCCACCATGCTTCGTTGTCCAGATACCAGCGCACGGTTTTTTCCAAGCCCTCTTCGACTGTGACGGAGGGCCGCCAGCCAAGCTCGTCGCGGATGCGTGTCGGGTCGATGGCATAGCGCAGGTCGTGGCCGGGGCGGTCTGTGACGAATTCGATGAGCTGTGCATAAGATGTGGTGGCTGGCTTGAGCTTGTCGAGAATGGCACAGATGGTTTGGACAAGCTCCAGATTGCTACGCTCGTTTTCGCCACCGATGTTGTAGCTGCGGCCAAGCGCGCCTTTTTCGAGCACCAGCAAAAGCGCATCGGCATGGTCTTCGACATAGAGCCAGTCGCGGACATTTTCGCCCTTGCCGTAGATCGGGATCGGCTTGCCAGCGAGGGCGCTGAGGATCACCACGGGGATCAGCTTTTCGGGGAAATGGTAGGGACCATAGTTGTTTGAGCAGTTTGTCAGCACAACGGGCAAGCCGTAGGTTTCGGCCCAAGCGCGCACGAGGTGATCTGAGCTGGCCTTGGAGGCCGAATAGGGCGAGCGGGGGTCATAGGGCGTCTCTTCGGTAAACTGCCCTGTGGCGCCGAGCGAGCCGAAGACTTCATCTGTCGAGATGTGGTGAAAGCGGAAGGCCTCGGGCCTGCCGCGCGCTTCCCAATTGGTCCGCGCGGCCTGAAGCATATTGTAGGTGCCCATCACATTGGTCTCAAGAAAGGCCAGCGGGCCGTCAATGCTCCGGTCGACATGGCTTTCGGCGGCGAGGTGCATCACGGCGTCGGGTTGGTGCGCCTTGAACACAGCGTCGAGGCTGGCCAGATCGCGAATGTCGGCTTGGACAAATGTGTAAAGCGGGCTGTCTGCCACGCTTGCCACGTTTTCAAGGCAGGCTGCATAGGTGAGCGCATCCAGATTAACAACGTCATGGCCGCGAGACACAGCGAGGCGCACAACCGCCGAGCCGATAAACCCGGCGCCGCCTGTGACAAGAAGTTTCATGCTGCGCCCTCCCATGTGAAGGGGCTGTCAAAGTCGGCAAAGGCGGGCGCGGCGGCGTCTTTGGCGCTCAGCTCCGCAGTGCCGTCAAAGCCCCAGTCGATTCCGCAGCTGTCCCACCGGATCGCGCCGTCTGACTCCGGGGCGTAATAGGCATTGCACTTGTAGATAATCTCGGTGTCCGGCGTGCGGGTGATAAATCCGTGGGCGAAGCCTTCCGGAATGAAGAGCTGTTTGCCATTTTCAAAGCTCAACTCTGCGCCAACCCACTGCCCGTAGGTCGGCGAGCCTTTGCGGATATCGACGGCGACATCAAAAAGCACGCCACGCCCGCATCTCACGAGCTTGGCTTGTGCATTGGGGGGGGATTGAAAGTGAAGGCCGCGCACGGTTCCGGGGGCGGAAGACAGGGAGTGATTGTCTTGCACAAAATCAACGCTGACTCCGTGGCCCTCCAGGCGCGCTTTGTTCCAGCTTTCGGAAAAAAACCCTCGGGTGTCGCCGTGGCGGGCAGGCTCTATCATAAGAACATCGGGAAGAGCGGTAGGGGTAACTATCATAAATTAACTTTCTTTACTGATACTGTCGTAACGGGCGAGCGTGCCGATAAGGGCTTGCATCTCTTCAATCGGGATCATGTTTGGCCCGTCGCTGGGCGCATTGTCGGGGTCTTCATGTGTTTCGATAAACAGGGCAGACACGCCCACGGCCACGGCGGCGCGGGCCAAGACGGGCGCAAACTCGCGCTGGCCGCCCGAGGTTGTGCCTTGGCCGCCCGGTTGCTGGACCGAGTGGGTTGCGTCAAACACAACGGGATAGCCTGTGGCGGCCATGATCGGCAGGCCGCGGAAATCAGAAACCAGAGTGTTGTAGCCAAAGCTTGTGCCGCGGTCACACAGCATGATGCGTTCGTTGCCTGTGCTGGCGATTTTCTCGGCGACATTGCCCATATCCCAAGGCGCGAGGAACTGGCCTTTCTTGACGTTTATCGCGGCACCCGTCTCGCCGGCGGCGAGGAGGAGATCTGTTTGGCGACAGAGGAAGGCGGGGATCTGGATCACATCCACCGCCTCGGCTGCTGGGGCGCATTGCTGTGCGTCGTGAACATCTGTGAGGATCGGACAGCCAAATTCGTCACGGATTTTGGACAGGATGGTGAGGCCCTCTTCCATTCCGAGGCCACGCTTTGTGCTGATCGAGGAGCGGTTGGCTTTGTCGTAGCTGGCCTTGAAAATGAAGCCTGTTTTGGTCGGGGCGCAGGCCTCTGCAATCTGCTCGGCCATCATGCGGGCGTGATCCAGACTTTCGAGCTGGCAGGGGCCGGTGATGAGCGCGAAGGGTTCATGGCCGCCGATTTTGACGCCGTTGATCTCGATTACTTTTGTCATTGCTCTGCCAATACCTTTTCAATGCGCGCCACGTCTTCCGGGTTGTTCAACTCCCAGAACAGGCGACCACGTGCTTCAACTTCAACGCATTTTACCGCAACGCCATTGTAAAGGAAGCGCAGCTGTTCCAGCCCTTCGAGCTTTTCAACTGCGCATTCGGGCCAGCTGATATAGGCTTTGAGCGCTTCGGGGCGGTAGGCGTAGACGCCAACGTGATGATAGACGGGAATATCCTTGGACGGGACTTTGGCCGCGTCGATATAGGGCAAAACCTCTTTGGAGAAATAGAGCGCGCGGCCCTTTGCGCCGAACACGGCTGTGGTTCCGCCAACACGGCCAGCGGCGCGGTCTTCTTTGAACATGGCATAGGTCTGCGCGTCACATTGCAAGACAGGTGTTGCCATTTGCGCGGCGGCGTCTGCTTTCATCGCGGCGATCAGGTCTTCGACAAACCAAGGAGGTGTCAGGGGCGCATCGCCTTGAAAGTTGACGATGAGATCGGCGTCAAGCGCGGCAACCTCCACAGCTTCGGCGACACGGGCGGTTCCGTTTTCGCGCGCGGGGCTTGTCATAATCACCGGCGCCCCAAAGGCCTCGGAGGCCTCGCGAATCCGCGCATCATCAGTGACGACATAGACACCGGACACGCCCTTGATCCGGCTTGCCGCTTCATAGCTCATCTGGATGAGCGATTTTGTGCTGCCGTCTTTCTGTCGAAGGGTGGCCAGCGGCTTGCCGGGATAGCGGGTCGAGGCGTAGCGGGCCGGAATAAGGACAACAGTTTTCATGCAACACCTGCGCGCAAAAGATCGTGAATATGGACAATACCGGCGGGGCGATTGGCTGAGTCGACCACCATGAGCGCCGAGATTTTCTTTTCGTTGAGGAGGGCGAGCGCCTGTGCGGCGAACAGCTCGGGGGTTATTGTCACGGGGTTGAGCGTGGCAATTTCGCCGGCTGTTTTTTCCATGAGATGGCCCATATGACGGCGCAAGTCGCCATCAGAAATCACGCCGGTCAACACGCCGTCTTTGAGAACGCCTGTAATGCCGAACCCCTTGGATGTCATCGAGAGGAGCACATCGGACATCGGCGTATCGGCTTGCACGGTGGGAACGTCCTCGCCCTTGTGCATCAGATCGGCAACGCGCGAGAGCTGTGCGCCGAGCTTGCCGCCCGGATGGTTTTTGAGGAAGTCTTCAGAGCCAAACCCGCGCTGCTCCATGACGGCCACTGCGAGAGCATCGCCCAAGGCAAGCGTGAGTGTTGTCGAAGTTGTCGGCGCCATACCGATGGCGCAGGCTTCGGGAAGATTGGGGAGATTGAGCTTGAAATCTGCGGATTGTAATAGCGTGCTGTCGATCTTTGAGGAAATCCCGACCAGTGGAATATTGAACCGGCGGGTGTGCAGCAGGATGTCGCGCAGTTCCTGCGTTTCGCCCGAGTTTGAAATAAGCACGACGATATCATGGGGTGTGATCATTCCCAAGTCGCCATGGCTCGCTTCGGAGGCGTGAACGAAATAGGAGGGCGTTCCTGTGCTGGCCAGAGTCGCTGAAATCTTGCGCCCGATGTGGCCTGATTTTCCAACGCCGGAAATGATCACGCGGCCCTCTGTCTTGAGGATCAGCTTGATGACATCTGCAAAGTCGTCCGGCAGGGTGTCGATCATTTCAAGGATCGCATCGGCTTCTGTTTTGAGCACACGATGGGCGGTGCGAACGATAGAAACATCATCAACTTGGGTCATTGGGCCTCATCTCCGAGCCATGGTATTGGCTGCTTATGATCTCATAGTCACCACGGCGATCAATAACAAGCTCAGGCGGTTCGAAGAGGTAAACGCTGTGCGGCTTTGCGCACACCTATGAACAGGAGAGCACTGGACAGCAGGAAATAGACGGCAACGGCGATGTATTGTGTTTCCAGACTGAGGCCAGCGTCGATCCCCCAGCCGGTCAGGCCCGGCCCGATGGCGGAGCCAAGAACCATAACAGCCGCCGCCATGGCTTTGATCGAGCCGATCGAGCCTGTGCCGTAGAACTCGGCCCAGAAGGCATTGGGCAAGGTCGAGTTTGCGCCGGATGTGAGGCCGAACAGGGCAAAGCCGAGGATCAGGCCGCCTGTGCCCTGACCAAGGCCAAAGACAAGGAAGGCAAGCACGGCGGGAAGATACATAAAGACAATGAGGCGCGGTGTTCCGACCCTGTCAAGCGCCCAGCCTGATAGCACCATCGAAGCGATTGTCACGGCGGTATAAAGCGGAAACATCGCAACAAAAGTCAGGTGCGAGATGTCCTTGATTTCAGAGAAATGCACCTGATGAAACATGAGGGCCGTTCCGAAGGCGGAGGGGCCAAGAAGGGCGGGCACCATGACCCAGAAAAGCCAGTGGGACATGGCTTTGTTGCGGGTCCAGTGGAGACCGTCCATGCCGACCGATTGGGACGATTTCGCCATGGATTGCGGGGTGCGCTCTTGATGCAAAAGCTGTGTCAGAACAGGGATACCAAGGAGCGCCACAAGGCCCGCGGCGGCCCACAAGAGACGCCAGTCATAGACTGTCAGAAGCGCCACAAAAAGCAGCGGGAGAACGGCCTCGCCTATAGAAAAGCCGAGCGCTGCGACGGAGAGGGCGCGGCCGCGGGCGGCGGTGAACCAGCGGGCCATGGCGACCACGGCGATGTGGCTGCTCATGCCCTGGCCGGTGATGCGCAGGGCAAAGATCACGGCGGGGAGGAGCCATGCGGCGTGATTTGTGGCCATGAAGGCGCAGGCGCTCGCGAGGCAGACGAGCACAACGGGGCCGAGGGTGCGAACGCGAAAGCGGTCGGTCAGCCCGCCCGACCAGACCATGACAACAGCCGACGCCAGAGTGCCCAGAGCGTAAATTCCGCCCCATTCTCCGTGACTTAGACCAAAGGTGGCACGGATTTCGCCCGCGAAAATCGAAATAAAAAACGTCTGCCCGAAACTCGACATAAAGGTCAAAAGCGCGCCTGCGGCGAGCCATCTGACATTGAGCTTGAGGAAAGAAACCGTATCCATCCGACAGCCTTTGCGCAAACCACAGCGAAAGAAAACCCCGAAACCTGTCTCTTATACACATCT
>JAHBAN010000195.1 GCA_018500075.1 Flavobacteriia bacterium
CTCGCCATCAAGCCCGATCAGAAAATACCCGTAGCCTTTGAGCTCTTCCATCGCGCGAGACAGGTTTGTGACCCGCAAATAAGGCTGGCGTTCCAGCGCACCGCTGGCTGTCTTGGCCAAAGCCCCTGTTTCCGGCGCCGCATGACGCTTTGTCCCGATCACAGCACGGGCACCAAAAACCTCCGCCGAGCGCAAAATAGCCCCGACGTTATGCGGATCGGACACCCGATCAAGCAACAAAACACGCGCTGGCCGCTCATCGCCTCCGCTGACACAGGCATCCGCCACCGAGCCCCAATCGAGCGCTTTCACTTCAAGCGCAGCCCCTTGGTGCACCGACTGGGGGTCGAGCGGCGCCGCAAACCTGCGGGGATCAGAAACTTCCGGCTCCATCCCGCTTTGTGCAATCACATCGGCCAGTTTGGTTTGCGCATTCAGCGTCACGATCAGGCGCAGCTTCTCGCGCTTGGGGTTGGCAAGGGCGTCGCGCACCGCGTGCAAGCCAAACAGCCAGACCGTCTCGGCGGCTTCGAGCTTTTTACCACGTTCTTTTTCCACAACCCACTTCGGCTTTTTCATCGCAAGACCCTGTTTTCATGCTGAGAGACATTTTCTCTCCCCTGCGCCGCTTATCATGCCAATTTGCTGTTGACGACCCTTAGCGAGGCAAGTAATCCCCTCCCTCAGTGGGCGACAGGCCGCAAGGTGTGGCAGGGGACTGTAACTCCCTCGCGGAGACGCACGCCTGGTTCGATTCCAGGGTCGCCCACCACTTCAGTCCAGCAAAATACCCTTGCCAGAACCTGTCCTTGGCGCCTCTGCAGGTTTATTGTTTCGAATTCTTCCAAGCCCCTTGGACGCAGCGGCGTATTGTCTTTATACTAGCAACATATAACGAGTGCTGAGTGGAGCCTATGGCTGCAAAACCGACGATGATTGATGATTTCAATGTTTTTGTGATCGGACAGGCCGGACGTCTACAATATGAGGCGCTTTTGTTTGCAGCCTCCTTGCGCGCGTTCAGCCCCGGCTTCAAAGGCCGCCTGATTGTTGCCGAGCCACAACCGGGCGCCCTCTGGCCCCGCGATCCGCGGATCGAGGATTCGCTTGTGCTTGACGCACTCAATGATCTTGAGGTCGAGATTATTCCCTTTGAAAGCAAGGTCTTCGGAAGCAGCTATGCCTATGGAAACAAAATCGAAGCGCTCACGGCCCTGCCCGCAGGCGAGCCATTTCTTTTCTTTGACACCGATACGCTCATCACAGGCGAGCTAACATCTGTGCCGTTTGACTTTGACAAGCCGTCCGCTTCTCTCAAGCGTGAAGGCACCTGGCCGACACCCGAGCTTTACGGGCCGGGATATGGCCAAATCTGGAAATCGCTTTATGACGCCTTCGGGCTGGACTACGCCAGCTCGCTCGATCTGGGCCAGCCGGATGAGTATTGGCGACGCTATCTTTATTTCAACGCGGGCTATTTTTTTTACAAATGTCCGCAGGTCTTTGGCACAAAATTTCTCGAGTATGCCGTGACAATTCGCGACACGCCACCGCCGGAGCTGGTCTGTCAGACCATGGACCCCTGGCTTGATCAGGTCGCGCTTCCACTGGTCATTCATGCTTTGGGTGGCGGGCGCGACACCCTGCCAGAGGGCTATCTGGACGGCGCAACAAGTTGCCATTATCGTTTATTACCAATGCTTTATGCGCGGGAGGCGGACGCTGTCGTCAGCGCTCTGGAGGAGATCTGCGCGCCAAACAAGATCAAAAAAGCCCTGAAGTCTTATGACCCAATCAAGCGCATGGTCTATCAGGGCCGCGGCCAAAAAGTTCGGGCGCTGTTTGACCAAAACGACCTGCCGCGCAAGGAACAGGCGATCCGCAATCGCATCAAACGCGAAGGCTATTGGATGCGCTAGGACAGAATAATATTCCTAGCTCGCCCCCAAAGACAGCAGAGCTTTCCACATCGCCATCAAGTTTCACACTCCTGTCCCTGTTCTGGGCCTCACAGTTGTGAAGCTGCGATTCTTTGCCTAACACTTGGTAAAACACACAGTTGGGAGGCCCAGATGGCTTACGGATTCGACACACTTCAAATTCACGCAGGCGCGGCGCCAGACCCCGCCACAGGCGCCCGCCAAACGCCGATTTATCAGACCACGGCCTATGTTTTTCGCGACGCCGATCACGCCGCAGCGCTCTTTAACCTCCAAGAAGTCGGCTATATCTATTCGCGCCTCACAAACCCAACAGTGGCCGTTCTGGCCGAGCGCATCGCCACGCTTGAAGGCGGTCAAGGCGCCGTTTGCTGCTCCTCAGGCCATGCCGCCCAAATCATGGCGCTTTTCCCGCTGATGGCGCCAGGACGCAATGTTGTGGCGTCTTCGCGGCTCTATGGGGGCACGATCACGCAGTTTAGCCAAACGATCAAGCGTTTCGGGTGGTCGGCGACCTTTGTAGACTTTGATGATCTAGACGCGGTTAAAGCAGCGATCGATGAAAATACGCGCGCTGTTTTTTGCGAATCAATCGCCAATCCGGGCGGCTATATCACCGATCTTGACGCGATTTCGGCTATCTCGGATGCCGCAGGCATTCCGCTTATTGTCGATAACACCTCGGCCACGCCCTATCTGTGCAACCCGATCGAGCATGGGGCCACATTGGTTGTCCATTCGACCACAAAATACCTGACAGGCAATGGCACGGTTACGGGCGGTTGTGTTGTTGATTCTGGCAAGTTTGACTGGTCAGCCTCTGACAAATTCCCGTCGCTCTCTGAGCCTGAGCCTGCCTATCACGGTCTCAAGTTTCACGAGACCTTCGGCGCGCTCGCCTATACCTTCCACGGGATTGCCATCGGTCTGCGCGATCTGGGGATGACGATGAACCCGCAGGCGGCGCATTATACGCTGATGGGGATCGAAACCCTCAGCCTGCGCATGGAGCGCCATGTGCAGAACGCCGAGCAGATTGCCGGCTGGCTTGAGGGCCATGAGGCAGTGGATTATGTCACCTATGCGGGCCTGAAATCCTCGCCCTACAATGCCCGCGTGGCCACCATTTGCCCCAAAGGGGCGGGCGGCCTCTTCACCATCGCCTTGAAGGGCGGCTATGAGGCCTGTCTCAAGTTTGTCGACAGTCTGGAAATCTTCAGCCACGTGGCAAACCTCGGGGACACCCGCAGCCTTGTGATCCACTCGGCCTCGACAACCCACCGACAGCTCACACCGGAGCAGCAGGAAGCAGCGGGCGCAGGCCCCAGCGTTGTGCGGATTTCAATCGGGATTGAAGATGCCAAGGATCTGATTGCCGATCTCGACCAAGCCCTCGCCAAAGCCAGCGCATAAACGCGCTTCTCTGCCCGCTATTGCCAGATGCCGCCCGGAAATACCCCGAGCGGCATCTGGTCTATGTTCTTCAGCTAAGTATTGATATAATAGGGGCTTAAGAGTGTTGTGACCGGCTCTAAGGCGGCTGTATGAAACCGAATTTTGCGTTAACTTTATCTTTTGAAGGCATCGGCCTTCTGCACCGTTCGCCCGCGGGCTGGGCCCGTGTGGGTGAGGTGCCTCTTGATGTGCCCGATCTTCCCGGCGCTCTGGCTTTGCTTAAAAAAACCGCCGCCCAAATCACGCCAGAGGCGCTGAGCGTCAAGATTGCTTTGCCGCCCGAGCAAATAAAATACCTGCGTTTGGAGCGCCAAGACGGTGGAGCGCAGGCCCAAGAGCGCGCTGTGCAAGCCGCGCTTGACGGGGCGACGCCTTATGCTTTGGAGGAGCTTGCCTATTGCTGGGCCGAGGCGGATCAGGCGCTTGTCGTTGCGGCTGTGGCGCGTGAAACGCTGAGGGAAGCGGAAGACTTCGCGCGCGACAACGGGTTTCAGCCGCTTTATTTTACCGCGCGCCCCGAGGCGGGCGAGTATACCGGGGAGCCGTTTTTTGGCCCATGCTCGGGGCTTGACGCCGCGCCGGAGCCAGACACCGAGGTCGGGGCGATCATCGGCAGCGCTGTGATCCCGGCTGCGCCGCAGCCCGAGCTTGAGCTTGAGCTTGAGCCTGAGGCAGCGGAGGGGCCAGAGGCGGCAGTGCCCACGTTCTCCTCACGGCGCGACGGCGCCGGCCTGCCCTCCTCGACGCCAGCCTTGACAGGCGTCACGCGCACGCCCCCGAATGTGATTGCGCCGAGCATCCCGCTCGGTGCGGGCGATGCGGGCAGCCCTGCCCTGTCAACGCCAGATGGCACGCCTGATGCCCGCACCGTCCCAGCCGCCCAGCCGGAGGCCGCTCCGGCGGCACAGGCGCAGGGCGAGACGGCGGCCAAAACCACCGGCACCCGCCCTCTCCAGAGCACCGGCTTCGCCCCTGTTGGAACAGGAAAAAGCGTTCCAAAGCAGACGGCTACGGGGAAGCCGCGGTTCTTGGGGCTGATCCTCACGGCGGTCTTGCTTGTGTTCTTGCTCGGGGTTGCGGCTTGGGCTTCGATCTTTGTGGGCGAAGGGCTGGCGCGGCTCTTTGGCAGCGCGCCTGAACGCTCTGTGCTGGCACCCTCTGATCCGGATGAAACCGAGATCGAAGGCGATGAGGCCATGGTGCTTGAGCCGCCTCTCAACCTTCGCGCGCCTGACACAGGCGAGGCGCCGTCCAGCGCGGGCGTTGGCCCTGTGGTGCCGCGGACCGGCCCACAGATCACGCTCAAGGACGCCGTGGAAAACTACGTAGTGACAGGGGTTTGGGTGCTTGCGCCCGAGGCCCCTATCGCCCCGCCACGGCAGGATCTGGACGATCTCTATGTGGCCTCGATCGACCCCGCAATCGAGGCGCAGGATGCGATTGCATTGCCTGCGCTTGCGCCTGTGGAGGAAGACGGATTGCTCGGACGGCAGGCGAATCCGGCGGCGCGGGGGCAGAGCTTTGAGCTGGATGACAGGGGGCTTGTAAAGGCCACGCCTGAGGGGGCGCTTTCGCCTGAGGGACATCGCGTTTTTGCGGGCAAACCCCCTTATTTTCCTAGGGAATTACCCGAGCGAACCGAGCGGGTGGAGGCTGTTGGCGGGGGGCTGGCAGAGCTGCGGCCACGGGCGCGGCCTTCGGGGCTGGCCGAGGCCCATGAACGGGCCACTTTGGGCGGGCGCAGCCGCAGCGAACTGGCGGCGATTCGGCCCAAGCTGCGGCCCGCGTTGGGCCGCGACACAGCCGCCGCAAGCCCGCAAACCACCCCCGAGTCTGCCCTTGGCGCAGCGATAGAAGAGGCCGTTGCACAGGCGGTTCCGCCGACGCCCGGCGCTGTGGTCATTCGGGTGCCCCAGACACCGGCGCCCGACCTTGACCCGAACGCAACGCCGCAGGCTGTGGCGCGCTCGATCAAGCCAAAAGACCGCCCCAAAAACTTCGAGAGCATCATAGAGCGCGCCGCAAGAAACCAAGAAAATACCGATCAGGAAGAAGGGGTTACGCAAGTTGCCGCCCTGGCGCCGCGGACTGTATCGCCCAGCATCCCCTCGCGCTCCTCGGTTGCAAAACAAGCCACCCTGCGCAATGCAATCAACCTCAAACGGGTCAATCTGATCGGGGTTTATGGCAAGCCCTCAAGCCGCAGCGCCCTCGTGCGGCTGTCCAACGGGCGCTATCAGAAAGTGAAGGTCGGCGACCGGATCGACGGGGGCCGTGTCTCGGCGATTGGCGAGACCGAACTCATCTATCAAAAGAACGGGCGCGGCGTCACGTTGAAGATGCCAAAAGGCTGATCTTAATATTATCTGAAGGCAGCGTTTTGGCCTGTTTACGCTTTGCCGACCCGTCACAAGCAGGGGGGGTGAAAAGCGTGCACAACCCGTGCACCATGCGTGCACCCCCTGAAACGGCTTTTTTGTTAAGACAAAATTATATAACACTGCGCGCGCAGGCTTTACCAAACCGTCACAGCCTGCGCCTATCACCCCAGACGAAAAGGCCTCCCCATGAGCGAACTGGCTGTCTATGGCGGGCTATTCCTGTCGGCATTTCTCGCGGCGACGCTGCTGCCGGCACAGTCAGAACTTGTGCTGGCGGGGCTGTTGGCCTCCCAAGACGGCGCAGCCTTTTGGCTTCTCTGTGTGGCGAGCTTTGGAAATGTGCTGGGCGCCTGTCTGAACTATGGCTTGGGGCGCGGCGCAAACGCTTTGCGCAACCGGCGCTGGTTTCCGCTCTCCCAGCCCGCTCTGGCGCGCGCCGAAGGCTGGTATCGCCGCTATGGGCGCTATTCTCTCTTGCTGAGCTGGGCACCTGTGGTGGGCGACCCCTTGACCTTGGCGGCGGGGGCACTGCGGGAAAACATCTGGGTTTTTCTCGGGTTGGTCACGCTGGCAAAAACCGGGCGCTACCTGACGGTTGCGGCTCTGGTCTGGGGCTGGCTCTAGGCGCATATTTGCTAAATTTTACGCAACCCACCGCAGGGGGACGCGACATTATCGCATTGTGAAGAATTAAATCGTAAATAGGGAGCATGAAAGACCCTATTGATTCTAAACTCATTGTCGCGCTGCAACAAAACGCCCAAGCCACGGCCCAAGAGCTGGCCGAGCGCCTCGGCCTCTCTGCGAGCCAAGCCGCCAGACGCCGCCAGAGGCTTGAGGCCAGCGGCGTTATTCTGGGCTATCGCGCCCATCTCGATGCGGGGGCGCTCGGGCTTGGCGTTCAGGCGTTTGTTCAGGTCCAGCTGCTCAATCACGACCCTGCCCTCACCAAGAGCTTTAACAAGCTGATCGGCGCGCAGCCCGAGATTATTTCGGCCTGGGCCATGACGGGGGATGCGGATTTGCTGCTGAGGATTTATGCCAAGGATCTGGCCTCGCTAAACACGCTTATTCATGACAGTCTGCTCGCGCATGGGGCGGTGAGCCGTGTGCACAGCCAGATCGTGATGAACCAAATCAAACAAGACGCACCGTTGCCAGCTTAATGCATTCTCTTTTCCTCCTTCCGACGATTTATCTTCTGGCCGCCTTGATCGCGGTGCCGCTGGCCTCGCGCTTGGGGCTTGGCTCTGTGCTGGGCTATCTGAGCGCCGGTATCATCATTGGTCTGATGCCCGGACTTGGGCAGGAGACCCGCGACTTGCAGCATTTTGCCGAATTTGGCGTTGTGATGATGCTGTTTATCATCGGGCTTGAGCTGACGCCGGGCGCGCTTTGGGCCATGCGCCACAGGCTGATCGGGCTGGGCGGGGTGCAAGTTGTGCTGAGCTGTCTGGCCTTTTTTGTGGTTGGCGGGCTGTTTGGCCTCGCTTGGCAGACGAGCCTTGCGATCGGGCTTGTGCTGTCGCTGAGTTCAACGGCGATTGTGCTTCAGACCCTGACCGAAAAGGGCCTTGTTCAGACATCGGGCGGGCGCTCTGTGTTTGCGGTTTTGCTGACGCAGGATATTGCCGTGATCCCGTTTTTGGCGCTGATCCCGCTTCTGGGCGTGGCGGCCACGACCCGGCTTGGCCCTGACGGGGCGATAGTGCTGAACGCCGCAGACGCGGTGCATCATGCCACGTTGTTTGAGCATTTGCCGGCTTGGGGCGTGACCCTTGCGACCCTGATCACCATTGCCGCGGTGATTGCGGCGGGGGTTTTTCTGACCAAGCCCTTGTTTCGCTATATTCATGCCACGCGGCTCAGGGAGATGTTTACCGCGCTGGCCCTGCTGATTGTGATTGGCAACGCCTATATCATGACGCTTTTGGGGCTGTCGCCGGCTTTGGGCGCCTTTCTGGCCGGGGTCGTTCTGGCGAGCAGCGAGTTCCGCCATGAGCTAGAGAGCGATATCGAGCCGTTCAAGGGCCTGCTTTTGGGGCTTTTTTTCATCACGGTGGGCGCGTCGATCAACTTTACGGCCTTGATGGCGGAGCCTCTTTTGATGGTCGCGCTGGCCTGCGGGCTGATCTTGCTGAAGGGGGTTGTGCTTTTTGTGCTGGGCTTTGGCTTTGGGCTGCGGCGGCGCGAGCTGTGGCTCTTTACCCTCGCCCTCGCGCAGGCCGGGGAATTTGGCTTTGTTCTGATTTCTTTTGCCGGGCAACAGGGCGTCTTTGACGAGGCTCTAGGCAACCGGCTGTTGCTGATCATCACCCTGTCGATGCTGATGACGCCGATGCTGTTTTTGGCCTATGATTTTCTGCACAAGCGGTTTGAGGGCGCCAAGCCGGCCAGCGAGCCGGACGAGATCGACCATGCGGGGCCGGTGATTATTGCCGGTGTGGGGCGCTTTGGGCAGATTGTGAACCGGCTTGTGGAGAGCAGCGGCTTCAAGACGGTGGTCTTGGACAACAACCTCAAGCGCATCCAGCTGATGCGCAGTTTTGGCTATCGCGCCTTTCTGGGCGATCCGACGCGGCCCGAGCTGTTGCGCGCGGCGGGGCTGCGCGATGCGCGGGTCTTGGTGATTTCGCTGGATGACACCGAGGCCGCCTTGCGGCTTGTGCGCCATGCCCGCAAAGAGCGGCCCGACATTCATATCATTGCGCGGGCGCGTGACCGCAGCCATGTCTTTGCGCTCTATGAGGCGGGGGCCAATGACATTGTGCGCGAGCTGTTTGACAGCTCGTTGCGGGCCGGGCGCTATGTGCTGGAGAATGTCGGGATGAGCGAATATGAGGCGGCCGAAGCGGAACAGGCGTTTTATGCCCATGACCGTATGGCGCTGAAGGAGCTGGCGCAGCTCTGGAAGCCCGATCAGGACATGGCCAGTAATGCGGAGTATCGAAAGCGCGTGCGCGAGCTTGAAAAAGAGCTGGAATCAAGCTTGCAGGCCTTGGCCGAGAAGAAAGACAGCGCCTAGGCGGCGGTCTGGGCGGCCAGATCGGAGAGCTTGGCGCGCGGCAGGTCTTGAAAGACTTTGAGCGTGAGCTGGCGGGCGCGGTGGCCGGGCCAGTCTTCTCCCAACAGGAGTTCGGGCGCTTCGGGCTGGCGCAGGATGATGCGCCGCCAGTGGTGTAGCACCAGAAAGCGCAGCGCGACGCGGGCCTCTTGGCTCAGCGTCGCGGTCGCGAGCGCGGGGGCGAGGCCCTCCAGCGCACGGACATAGCCCGCAAAATCGGCTTGGGCCTCGGGCGAGACAAGGGCGGTGCGCATCCAGTCGGGCACATCCCGCGCCGCAAGCGCCAGCGGCGCGCCTGTGGCGGGCGCGGGGGAGACAAGGATATTGGCCCCGATCAGCGCGGTTCGGGCGCGCCCTGCGGCGGCGGCATCTTCAAACAGCTCGATCTGCCAATCGGCCCCCGGCCCGGTTTGGGCGGCGCGATAGATCCGCTCATAGGCGCTTTGGGTCAGCGCTTGCCCCGTTTTGGAGAGGTGATAGGCCGAGCGGCGGCCGGTTTTGACGGCCTCAAGCCAGCCATCCTTGCGCAGCCGGTGCAGGGCCACGCGCAGCGCCTCGGGCTTGACGCCAAAGGGCGCGGTCAGGGCGGCCAGAAGCTGGCTGTCGATCTGGTCTTCTTTGGCGGGGGCGATGTCGCCAAAAACCGTGACAATCAGCGACCAGGTCTTCAGCGGCGCCTGCGCGTGCAGGGCCGTGAAGGTGGTTTCAAAAAGTTCTGATGCGCCTGTTTCAAACCCGGTGTTCATAGGCCCATCTTAGCGGGGCGGGAGCGGGCGTTAAAGAGCGTTCATCGTCAGAAGCTCATAGGTTGCGCACAGCTCGTCGTCCTGATTGGTCAGCGCGACGTGCCAGCGCACTTCGCCATAGTCCTCATTGCGGGTTGTCTTGCGCTTGACCGTCAGCGCAACCTTGATGGCGTCGCCTGCGACCACGGGCTTCATAAACCGCAGGCTATCAAGGCCCGTATTGGCCAGAACCGGCCCTTCGGACGGCTCGACAAACAGCCCCGCCGCAAAGCTGAGCAGAAGATAGCCATGCGCCACACGCCCCGGAAAAAACGGGTTCCGCGCCGCCGCGGCCTCATCCATATGGGCATAGAAAGTGTCGCCTGTGAAATGGGCGAATGTCTCGATATCTTCCAGCGTGATGCTGCGGCTCTTGGTGAGCAGCGTCTCGCCCAGCACAAGCTGCGAAAAGCGGCGCTTGAAGGGATGTGTCGGGCCGGTGATCTGGTCGGCCCCCGGAACCCATTTCTGGCCAATGGCGGTGAGCATATCGGGGCTGCCCTGAATGGCGGTGCGCTGCATATAATGCATGACGCCCCGGATACCGCCCATTTCTTCGCCCCCGCCCGCGCGGCCCGGCCCGCCATGAACCATATGCGGCAGAGGCGAGCCGTGGCCTGTGGACTCGGCCATGGGGGGCCGGTGGTGGTATAAAATCGGCCGGTCCAAGGGGGGGGCCCAAGCAAAAAACCCGGAAGGAAGGGCCGGCCTTTTTACAAAACCCCCGACCCA
>JAHBAN010000146.1 GCA_018500075.1 Flavobacteriia bacterium
CTACAAGGCGGGAGACAAAGTTGTGCTCACAGGCTGGCGCGTGGGCGAGGCACATTGGGGCGGCTATGGTCAGAAGGCACGCGTGAAGGCGGACTGGCTTGTGCCGTTGCCTGCGGGTCTTGATACGCGTCAGGCTATGGCGGTGGGCACAGCGGGCTTTACCGCGATGCTGGCGGTTATGGCTCTGGAAGATCACGGCATCAAGGCAGGGCCTGTCCTTGTTACGGGTGCGGCTGGCGGTGTTGGCTCTGTGGCCACGGCGATCCTGGCCAATCTGGGCTATCAGGTGGCCGCGGTGACGGGGCGGCCCGAAACGGCGGACTACCTCACAGCACTTGGGGCGCGCCAGATTGTGGCGCGCGAGACGCTGAACGAAACGGTCAAACGTCCGCTGGAAGGCGAAACCTGGGGCGGCTGTATTGATGCCGTGGGCGGGGAGATGCTGGCGCGGGTCTTGGGCCAGATGGAATATGGCGCCTCTGTTGCGGCTGTGGGCCTTGCCGGTGGCGCGGGCCTGCCGGCCTCGGTGATTCCGTTTCTGTTGCGCGGGGTGAATCTCCTTGGGATCGACTCGGTGATGCAGCCCTATGACAACCGTCTGCGGGCTTGGGAGCGGATTGCCAAAGACCTGCCGATGGACAAGCTCGAGGCGATGGTGCAGCCCGCCACCTTGAGCGATCTGCCCCAGCTTGGGCGGGACATTCTCAAAGGCCAGGTGAAGGGCCGTGTGGTTGTCGATGTGAACGCTTGAGCGGCCTCATATCCTGTTTGGAAAGCCGTCCATTGGGGCGGCTTTCTTTTTTGGCCCGAAGGCGCTTGGCGAGGGCGGCGAGATATGAAAGAGATGGGCCGATGCCTTTGGGAGTGATGTGATGCGCTATGACACTGACAATATTTTTGCCAAGATCCTGCGGGGCGATATCCCGGCGTTCAAGGTGTATGAAGACGCGGAAACCTTTGCCTTTATGGATATTATGCCGCGCAGCCCCGGCCATTGTCTGGTCATTCCCAAGACGCCCTGCCGCAATCTTCTGGATGCCAGCCCCGAGCAGCTCGGGGCCTGTATGCGCACGGTGAACCTCTTGGCGAAGGCGGCGATGACAGCTTTTGGCGCGCAGGGGATCACCTTGCAGCAGTTTTCAGAAGCGGCGGGGGGGCAGGAGGTCTTCCATTTGCATTTCCATATTCTGGCGCGCCATGAGGGGCGCTCTCTGGGGCCTGCGGGCGTGATGGGGGATATGGCCGAGATCAAGGCCAACGGGGAAAAACTGGTGGCGGCGCTCGCTTAGGGCTGGCGCAGGGACCTTGAGGGGCGCGCGCTGCCGCGCACGCCCGATGGGGGACCAGTCCCCCATACCCCCTGGGATATTTCTGGAAAGAAAAAGAGCAGGCGCGGCGTTTGCTTTGGCGGGCGGTGAGGCTTGACCTTGTGGTGCTTGACCTTGTGGTTTTGCGCAGGCTACCACTGGGCTGGGCTGGGCTGGGCTGGGCTGGTCGGCTTGGCGGCGCGGCCCCGCGGGCGGCCCTTGAGCGGAGCCGTCTGGCAGAGGCAGAGGCAGAGGCCGCTTGAGACCCATCGACCGAGGAGAACCCGTTATGCTTGATCTTGACTTTGTGCGCCGCCAGTTTCCGGCCTTTTCGCAAGCCAGCCTGAAGGGGCAGGCGTTTTTTGAAAATGCCGGTGGCTCCTACACCTGCCAGCCGGTGATTGACCGGCTCACGCGGTTTTACACCGAGCGCAAAGTCCAGCCCTATGCGCCCTATGAGGCCAGTCGCCTCGGCGGCGCCGAGATGGACGAGGCGCGCCAGCGGCTTGCGGCGATGATGGGGGGGGCGCAGGACGAGCTGAGCTTTGGGCCGTCAACGACGCAGAACACCTATGTTCTGGCCAATGCGTTTCGTCAGTTTATGCAGCCCGGTGATGCGATTATTGTGACCAATCAGGACCATGAGGCCAACACCGGCCCTTGGCGGCGGTTGGCCGAGGAGGGGTTTGAGGTGCGCGAGTGGCAGATCGACCCGGAGAGCGGGCATCTGGAGCTTGCCAAGCTTGAGGCGCTGTTGGACGAGCGGGTGCGGCTTGTGTGCTTTCCGCATTGTTCCAATGTGGTGGGGGAGATCAACCCTGTGGTGGAAATCACCGCTCTGGCGCACGCGGCGGGGGCTTTTGTCTGTGTGGACGGGGTCAGCTATGCGCCGCATGGATTGCCGAATGTGGGCTTGATGGGACCGGATATTTATCTGTTCTCGGCCTATAAAACCTATGGGCCGCATCAGGGCATTATGGTGATGCGGCGGGCTTTGGGCGAGACATTGCCCAATCAGGGGCATTATTTCAACGCCGCCAGCCTTTACAAGCGGTTTACCCCTGCGGGGCCGGACCATGCCCAAGTGGCGGCTTCGGCGGGGATGGCGGATTATGCCGATGCGCTGGCGGCACATCACCGGCTTGAGGGCAGCGCAGCCGAGCGGGCGAGCGCTTTGCATGATTTGATGCGCGCCCATGAAACGCGGCTGTTGCAGCCGTTGCTGGACTATGTGAGCGCGAAAAACTCGGTGCGGCTGATTGGCCCGAGCGCGGCGGCGGGGCGTGCGCCCACAGTTGCGCTGGAGCTGGGGCAGGCGGGGGAGCCTGTGGCCGCCGCGCTGGCGGCGCATGGGGTTATGGCGGGGGGCGGCGACTTTTATGCGGTGCGCGCGCTCAAGGCGATGGGGGTTGACCCTGACAAGGGTGTGTTGCGGCTGTCGTTTGTACATTATACGAGCGAGGCCGAGGTGCAGCAGCTTCTGGAGGCGCTGGATCACGTTTTGTGATCTATGCGCGGCGCGCGCCCGTAGACCTTTAAACACGGGCGGGGACAGATGAGCGAGACAGGCACAACATCACTTTGGTGGATCAGGCGCGATCTGCGTCTTATGGACAATGCAGCCTTGAGCGCGGCTGCGGCGCGGGGGCCTGTGATCCCTGTGTTTGTTCATGACGAACGCAGCGAGGCGCTTGGGGCGGCGCCGCTTTGGCGGCTTGAGCAGAGCTTGCGGGCGCTTGCGGCGGATCTTGAGGCGCGCGGGCTGAGGCTTGTGCTGCGCAGGGGCGATGCGCTTGAGGTTTTGCGGGCGCTTGTTGCCGAGACCGGGGCGGGCGCTGTGCATTGGGGGCGGCTTTATGATCCGGCGTCGCGCCGGATTGATGCCTCTGTCAAGGCGGCGCTGCGCGACGAGGGCGTGACGGCAGAAAGCCATGCGGGGCTTCTTTTGCACGAGCCGATGACGGTCAAAACCAAACTGGGCGATTATTATAAGGTCTTCTCGCCGTTTTGGCGCGCGATCGAGCCTTTGGGGGTTGCGCCGCCTTTGCCTGTGCCCGAGCGGCTCACGGCGCCTGCGGCCTGGCCTGTGAGCGATGATCTTGCCGATTGGTCCTTGTCGGGCGCGATGCGCCGGGGCGCGGCTGTTCTGGCGCGCCACAGTTCGGCGGGCGAGGCGGCGGCTTGGGGCAAGATGACACTGTTTGTTGAGGAGCGGGCCAGCTCTTACAAGGCGGCGCGGGATATGGTGGCGACGGCGGGGACATCTGATCTGTCGGACAATCTGGCTTATGGTGAAATTTCGCCGCGCAGTATCTGGGCGACGGGGCAGGCGGCAACCGGGGCCGGGGTGCGCGGGCTTGAGCCGTTTTTGCGCCAGATCGGCTGGCGCGACTTTGCGCATCATCTGATGTATCACACGCCGCATATGCTTGAGGACAACTGGCGCGAGGGCTGGGACAGCTTTCCCTGGAGCGAGGAGGCAGAGGACGCCAAAGTGCAGGCGTGGAAATATGGCCGCACCGGTGTTGATTTTGTGGATGCGGCGATGCGCGAGCTTTGGGTGACGGGCAAGATGCACAACCGGGCGCGGATGGTGGTTGCGAGCTATCTGACCAAACATATGATGGTGCACTGGCGGGTGGGCGAGCGCTGGTTTGCCGATCAGCTGATTGATTTTGATCCGGCCAACAATGCGATGGGTTGGCAATGGGTTGCGGGAAGTGGACCGGATGCGGCGCCCTATTTTAGAGTGTTCAATCCGGACACCCAGCTGCAGAAATTTGATCCGGAGCGGCGCTACTTCCGGCGCTGGATTGCCGAGGGGCAGCGCGACGCGCCCGAAACGGCGCTTGATTTTTATGAGGCGATTCCAAAGAGCGCGGGGCTGTCGCCCAAGGCGATACGGCCACAGCCGATTGTCGGGCTGAAAGAAGGCCGCGAGCGGGCTTTGGCGGCCTATAGCGCCCGATCATAGGCGGTATTGCACAGAGGTTTTGCACAGCGGTTTTGCACAGAGGCTGGCGCGATGTGGCTCAGGCAGGACCGCGCCGGGGGAGGTATAGGAATGATAATGACAGACACCAGAGGTCAGGCCGATCTGCCGCGATATTTTGCGCGGGTTTTTGCGCTGGCCAAGCAGATGCCCGTCGGGCGGCTTGATGTGGTTTTGCCCGATGGGCGGCGGTTTCGGGCCGAGGGCGCGACGGCGGGGCCTGTGGCGGAGGTTGTGATTCACGATCCGGACGTCTTTGCGCGGCTGATCCGGGAGGGCGAACTTGGCTTTTGTGATGCCTATCTGGAGGAGGGCTGGTCGTCGCCCGACCTTCAGGCTTTTCTTGACCTGATGAATTCGGGCAACGAAATCCTGTATCGCGGCTTTCCCGGAAAGGGGCTTGTCAAAGCCTTTGAGCGGCTGCGCCATCTGATGCGGGCCAACAGCAAGGGGCAGGCGCGCAAGAATATTTCCTACCATTACGATCTGGGCAATGCTTTTTACGCCAAATGGCTTGACGAGAGCATGACCTACTCCAGCGCCTTGTTTGACACGGGGCAGGAGAGCTTTGAGAGCGCGCAGCGCGCAAAATATGCGGCCCTTGTGGATGCGTTGGGCGTCAAGGCGGGGGATCATGTTCTGGAGATCGGCTGTGGCTGGGGCGGGTTTGCCGAATATGCAGCCGCAGAGCGCGGGCTGCGTGTGACGGGGCTGACAATCAGCGCAGAGCAGTTGAAGTATGCCAAGGAGCGTATTGAAAAGGCTGGTCTTTCCCATCTTGTGACTTTGAAGATGCAGGACTATCGGGACGAGACGGGGCAGTATGACGGGATCGCCTCTATCGAGATGTTTGAGGCTGTGGGCGAAAAATACTGGCCGGTCTATTTTGACAGGCTGCGCGCGTGCCTCAAGCCCGGAGCGCGGGCGAGCCTTCAGATTATCACGCTGGAGGAGGAGCGCTTCAAAATCTATCGCAAGGGCGTGGATTTCATCCAGAAATACATTTTTCCGGGCGGGATGCTGCCGTCAAAAACAGCGCTGCGCGCAGAGATTGCGCGGGCCGGATTGACGGAGACGGCGGTGCTTGAATTTGGCGAAAGCTACTCGCAAACGCTGCGCCGCTGGCACGAGCGGTTTAATGCGGCCTGGGCGGATATCGCGCCGATGGGCTTTGATGAGCGCTTTCGCCGGATGTGGAATTTTTACCTAACCTCTTGCGCCGCGTCGTTTCATGGCGGTAACTGCGATGTAGTACAGATCACCATTGTAAAGTCAGATTAGATGCCCACAGCCGCCAAATTGCTCTCTGCCCTCTGTCTCGCCGCTTTTGCCTATGTGGTGAGTGATATGATCAAGGCGGCGATGCTGGCGGAGGATCCGGACCAGAACTTTGGCCGGTTTGTCGAAATCAACATGGTCATCGCGGCGGCTGTTGGCTGGTGGATGCTTGGGTCGCGGGTGGGAAACCCTTATTCGGTTTCGCTTGGGCTGGGTTTGACGGCGGTGGCAAGTGCCGTGTTCTTTTGCCTGTTTGCCCATGCGTTTTGGGAGATGTTGCAATTGTCACTGGATCGCAAGTTTGATGGCCCGATGGAGGCTTTGATTGGTGCGGTCCAGCTTGGGATTGATTATGCGGCCGAGCTATTGCGCGTGGCGATCATTGCGGCTTTGGTCGCTGGCGGGATGCTGTGCGGCGCATTTGCAGAATTTATCAGCCGCCGCTGGAGCTGAGCGACGGTGGGGGACACGAGGCGGGCTGTGACACAGGTATTTTTATACGGGACGCTGCGCCACAAGGGGCTGCTTGAAATTGTCTTGGGCCATGTGCCGCAGGACAGGCTGCGCGCCTGTGAGCTAGAGGGCTACCGCGTGGCGCGTGCGGCGGGTCATGACTTTCCGCTTATTCTGGCGCAAGAGGGGCAGCGCTGTGAGGGGCTGTTGCTCTGTGATGTGACGCCCCAAGAGCAGGCGCGGCTTGATTATTACGAGCTTGGCTTTGGCTACCGGCTTTTGCCGGTTGTGTGTGAAGGGCAGCAGACATGGGTCTATTTTCCCGAGCCTGATCTTTGGCGTGCGGGGGAGCCTTGGAGCCTTGAGCGCTGGAGCGAAACGGACTGGCCCGTGACGCAGCATTCGGCCCGCGAGATTATGGGGCTGATGGGGCAGGTGCCCCCGGATGAGCTGGGGCGCTATTTTGAGCGGATCAGGGCGCGGGCCTATTCGCGCTTTCTGGCCGAGACAGAGCCTTGCCCGGCCACAGTGCGGGCAGCGCACGGCCAGAGCGATGTGACGCCGCTTGGCGGGCAGCTGAGCCATATCGGCTATTTTCGCACCGATACGCTCCGTTTGCGCCATCTGCGCTATGATGGCACGCAGAGCGCAGAGATGGTCCGTGAAGTGTTTTTGAGCGGGGATGCCGCGCTTGTGCTGCCCTATGATCCTGTGCGGGATCGGGTCTTGATTGTGGAGCAGTTTCGCATGGGGCCATGGGGGCGGGGCGATCCTTTGCCTTGGACGCTTGAGCCGGTTGCGGGGCGGGTCGACCTTGGCGAAACCCCCGAGGCCGCGGCGCGGCGCGAATGTGTTGAGGAGGCGGGGCTTTTGTTGGACCGGCTGGAGCCTGTGGCGGGCTATTATCCCTCGCCGGGGGAGGTCAGCACGTATTTTCACACCTTTATCGGCCTTTGCGATTTGCCTGATAGCGCCAGCGGGATGGGCGGGCTTGAGAGCGAGGCCGAGGATATCAAGAGCCATGTGCTGAGCTTTGAGGCGGCGGAGGCGCTGATGAAAAGCGGTGAAATCAATATCGGCCCGCTTTTGCATCTTTTGCTGTGGCTCAAAATCGAGCGGGAGCGCCTGAAACAGGGATAGTGTCCTGCTTTTGCGGCTTTGGGTGGAACACCCGGTTTTTGCGGTGCTTTGCGGCTTAAGCGGCTTGTGGTGCGCTATCTGAACGCCTAGGTTGTGCGGCACTGAGCCTAAGGAGACAGCCCATGAGAATTGCACAAGATTTGGCCGAGGCCGTGGGCAATACGCCTTTGATTAAGCTTAGAAAAGTCAGCGAAGAGACGGGCTGCACGATCTATGGCAAGGCCGAGTTTCTCAATCCGGGCCAGTCGGTTAAGGACCGTGCGGCGCTCTATATTATCAAAGACGCGATTGCGCGCGGCGCGCTCAAGCCCGGCGGCACGATTGTCGAGGGCACGGCGGGCAATACAGGCATTGGCCTTGCGCTGGTCGGGGCGTCTATGGGCTTCAAGACCGTGATCGTGATTCCCGAGACGCAGTCTGAAGAGAAAAAAGAGATGCTGCGCCTCGCCGGGGCCGAGCTTGTGCAGGTGCCCGCCGCGCCTTACCGCAATCCGAATAATTTTGTGCGCTACTCCGAGCGTTTGGCGCGCGCGCTGGCCAAGACCGAGCCGAACGGCGCGATCTGGGCCAACCAGTTTGACAATGTGGCGAACCGGCAGGCGCATATCGAAACCACCGGGCCGGAGATTTGGGAGCAGACGGCTGGCAAGGTTGACGGCTTTATCTGTGCGGTTGGCTCGGGGGGCACGCTTGTCGGAACGGGGATGGTCTTGCAGCCCAAGGGCGTGAAAATCGGGATTGCCGATCCGATGGGCGCCGGGCTGTTCAGCTATTATACCACAGGCGAGTTGAAAATGGAGGGCGGTTCGATTGCCGAGGGCATCGGGCAGGTGCGGATCACCAAGAACCTCGAAGGGTTTACGCCCGATATGGCCTATCAGGTGCCCGACGAAGAGGCGCTGCCGTATGTTTTTGATCTATTGGCCGAGGAGGGGCTGTGTCTGGGCGGCTCGTCGGGTGTGAATATTGCGGGGGCGGTGCGGATGGCGCGCGAATTGGGACCGGGGCATACTATTGTGACGATCCTGTGTGATTATGGCACGCGCTATCAATCCAAGCTGTTTAACCCGGCGTTTTTGCATGAAAAGGGCCTACCTGTGCCAGACTGGATGGAGCGTGCGCCACGGGATATTCCCTCGGTCATGGAGGATGTGGCCCCATGAGCAAGTTCGGTCTGATCAAGGCGCTGGCCGCGCTGTGGCTTTTGATTGTGGTGCTCTCTGCGCCGCTGAGCGCGCAGACGGGCAGTGCCGCCAAGCCTGACTATGAAGCCTGGCAGACGCTGGCCTCACGGATCGAGGGGGCTGTGGAGGCGGGGCGCGCTTCGGATGTTGTGCTGGAAAACCTGCGCGCCGATCTTGTTGGATGGCGCGGTGACTTCTTGAGCGCCAAGGACGCGAATGTGCGCACGATTGCCGCCGTTCAAGCCCAGGTGACAGCGCTCGGCCCTGCGCCTGAGAGCGGCACAGAGCCAGAAGAGATTGCCGCCCAGCGCGAGACATTGACAGCGCGGCTGGCCGCGCTTGAGGCGCCGGGCAAGCGCGCCGAAGTGGCGCAAAGCCGCGCCGATGCGCTGATTGAAGAGATTGATCGCATTCTGGCGCAGCGCCAAGCCAATGCCTTTCTGGAGCGCGGTCCAAGCCCGCTCAACCCGACGCTTTGGGCGCGGGGCTGGACGGCCTTTAAAAGCTCTATGGTCAATACGCGCGGCGAGCTTGTCACCAGCTGGAACACGCCCAGCCAGCGCGAGGCTTTTATTCAGAATTTGCCAACCTTTCTGACGCTGATTTCGGTTTCGATCGTCTTTTTGCTGATGGGCTGGAGATGGGTGCGGGCCTTGAGCGAGCGCTTTGTGCGCCACCGCAACACGGCAAAAGGCTGGCTCACGGCGTTTGTTCTGTCGGTTGTGCAGCTCTGTGTTGCCGGGCTTGGCCTGTATGGGCTGGCCTTTGCGGTCTATTCCTCGGAACTGGTGGGATTGCGGCTGGATCCGTTGATTGAAGCGCTCATTGAGGGCGGCTTTTTTGTCATCATCTCGGTCTGGCTGAGCGCTTATGTGTTTGCCCGTTCCGATCGCAGCTTTCACAGCTTTTCACTGAGTGAGTCGCAAAACACGCGGGGCCGTCAGACCGTGATCGGGCTTGGGGTGATTTTTGGCCTCAGCTTTGTGCTCGAGGCTTTGTCGCGCTATGACAGCTGGTCGGCGGGGGCTAAGGCCGTCACGGTTTTCCCCTTGGTTCTGGTGGGCGGCTATTTGCTCTGGCAGCTCGGGCGGCTGTTGCGCAGACACTCACAGGCGGCCACCGATGCGCTCAAAGAGGAGGACGCGCCGCGCTATGTGGACCGGATGTACGGGCTTTTGGGCCGCGTCATTATGGCCTTCGGGCTTGGCGGCGTTGTGCTTTTGGCCGCAGGGTATTTTGAAGCCGGCACCACGGCTGTGTTCCAGACGATTGAAACACTGGTGCTGATTGCTGTGCTGATTTTGGCGCAGCGGGTTGTTGCGGAGCTTTGGGTTGTGCTGCGCGCCGGCGCCGAGGACGCGCGGGAGGGGCTGGTTCCGACCCTGTCGGGCTTTGCGCTGATCCTGATGGCCTTGCCTCAGTTCTTGCGGATATGGGGCACAAGTGACGCCCGGATTTCGGCCTTCTGGAGCCGTGCCCGCGAAGGCTTTACCATTGGCGAGACCACAATCACGGCCGGGGCGTTTCTGACCTTTGCGATTGTTTTTGTGGTCGGCTATATCATCACCCGGCTGGTTCAGGGCGCGCTTAAAAACACGGTTCTGCCCAAGACCCAGATGGATCAGGGCGGGCAGAACGCGCTTGTCTCCGGGGTTGGCTATATCGGGATATTCCTCGCGGCTCTGGCCGCGATCACCGGGGCGGGAATTGATCTTTCGAGCCTTGCGATTGTGGCGGGGGCGCTCTCTGTCGGGATCGGTTTCGGGCTACAGAATATTGTCTCCAATTTCGTGTCGGGCATTATTCTTCTGATCGAGCGGCCGATTTCGGAGGGCGACTGGATCGAAGTGGGGGGCACGCATGGCACGGTGCGCGACATTTCGGTGCGCTCGACGCGAATCGAGACATTTGATCGCTCGGATGTGATTTTGCCCAATGCCGATCTGATCAGCGGAAAAGTCACCAATTACACCCGTGGCAACACGGTCGGGCGGGTGATTGTGCCGGTTGGGGTGGCTTATGGGAATGACACCCGAAAGATCGAACGGATCCTGAGCGAGATTGCCGAGGCGCATCCTATGGTGTTGCTCAACCCCAAGCCGACGATTGTCTTTCAGGGGTTTGGAGCGGACAGCCTCGATTTTGAAATTCGCGCCATTTTGCGAGATGTCAATTTCGTGATGTCTGTGCGTTCGGATATGAACCATGAAATCGCCAAGCGCTTCCAAGAGGAAGGTGTTGAGATTCCGTTTAGCCAGCGTGATATCTGGATCAGAAACCCCGAGGCGCTTTTGCCTGCTGCGCCCTCGGCTGTGAGGGCTGACAAGAGCGACGGAGACGGCGCATGAGTAACGCGCGTTTTCGGGAGGATGCCTATCTGCGTGACCTGAGCGCAACCGTCACGGGCCACACCGCCGAGGGCGGTATTGTGTTGGATCGCACGATTTTTTACCCGACCGGCGGGGGGCAGCCCGGCGACAGCGGACACCTTGTCTGGGACGGCCACAGGCTTGAGATTGCGACGACGGTCAAGGGGGCAAGTGGCGAGAGTGTGCTTGTCCCGGCGGCGCCCGAGGCTTTGCCGCAGGTCGGGGTGAAACTGATGCAACATCTGGATTGGGAGCGCCGCCACCGGCATATGCGGGTGCATACGGCGCTTCATCTGCTTTCGGTTGTCTTGCCTTTGCCTGTGACGGGCGGTCAGATCGGCGCGGAGAAAGGCAGGCTTGATTTTATGATGCCCGAGCCGCCCGAGGACCGTGAGGCTGTGGAGGCGGCGCTCAATGCGCTTGTTGCGGCGGATCTGCCTGTGAGCGAAACATGGATCAGCCAAGCAGAGCTTGACGGCACCCCTGAGCTTGTCAAAACCATGAGCGTGTCGCCGCCACGCTCCGGCGGGCTGATCCGGCTTGTGCAGATCGGCGCAGGGGCGGATCGGGTCGATCTTCAGCCCTGCGGCGGCACCCATGTGGCGCGCACCGGAGAGATTGGCGGGCTGCGACTGGGCAAGATCGAAAACAAGGGAAAACAGAACCGCCGGGTGAACCTGCATTTGATCTGAGAGATTGGGCAGTTTGGGCTTGCAGGACCACCCGTTTTTTCGATAGACGGACCTCGGACAGGTGGCCGAGTGGTCGAAGGCGCGCGCCTGGAAAGTGCGTAGGCGGGTGACCGTCTCGAGGGTTCGAATCCCTTCCTGTCCGCCATATCCCCTTATCGTCGGCGACAGTCAGCTTTTTTGGTGGTTTTACGCTGAGAAAGCCTTTGGTCCTTGGGCTGGTTTGAGAGCGTGGTGGGGGGCGTAATTATTTGGGGGGAAATCTCATATATCAATTGATTTGACCGCGGTTTTCTGCAATGTGCCTTCAACCTTTGTAATATCATATCGGAAATAAAATGCAGGTCAGTGTACGCGACAACAATGTCGATCAGGCGCTTCGTGCCCTTAAGAAGAAGCTCCAGCGCGAAGGCGTGTTTCGCGAGATGCGACTTAAGGAGCACTTCGAGAAACCCTCGGAAAAAAAGGCCCGCACGAAGGCAGAAGCCATTCGTCGCCAGCGTAAGCTCGCCCGCAAAAAGGCCGAGCGCGAAGGATAAACCCTTCCAAAAGATCAGAAGGCCGATGTGGCCTTGGGCGTGGGTCGCGATGGCGGGCCACGCTTTTTTTATGCGCCCGGCAAAGCGCTCAAAGGCGGTATTTTCTTTGATCTGAAGGGTGTGGCAGGCTGTATGGCTTCCTATAGGGCAAGGCGGAATACAAAATGCAAAGCAGCGAGCAGGGCCACGACAAAGATCTGATTGTCATTTTGGGCGATCAGCTCAGCGAGGATATATCGTCTTTGCAGGGGCGCTCTCCGGCGCGCTCTGTTGTGCTGATGGCGGAGGTGCGCGAGGAGGCGGGCTATGTCTGGCACCACAAGAAAAAGCTCGCCTTTGTATTTTCGGCCATGCGGCATTTTGCAGAGCGGTTGCGGCGTGCGGGGTGGACTGTGCTCTATCGCGCGCTGGCCGACCCTGCGACTCGCGCCAGCCTGACCGAGGAGGTCAGTGCTGTTTTGGCGGCGGGGGGCTTTGGGCGTGTGGTGATGACCGAGGCGGGCGAGACGCGGCTCAAGCAGGCCTTTGAGCGGGCCAGTGCCGATTGGCCTGTGCCGCTTGAGATATGCGCGGATGCGCGGTTTTTGGCGTCTCATGAGGCGTTCGCACAATGGGCCGAGGGCCGCAAGCAGCTTCGGATGGAGTATTTCTACCGTGAGATGCGGCGCAAGACGGGGCTGTTGATGCAGGCAGACCAGCCCGAGGGCGGGCAATGGAACTTTGATGCAGACAACCGCAAGGCCGCGAAGGCGGATTTGTTTATGCCCCAGCCCGCGCGGTTTGTGCCTGACGCGATCACTCAAGAGGTGCTTGAGATGGTGGAGCGCGAGCGGGGCGATCATTTTGGTATTTTGGAGGGGTTCTGGTTTGCTGTGACGCGCGAGGAGGCGCTTGTGGCGCTCGAGCAGTTCGCCAGCGAGGCTTTGCCGCGGTTTGGCGACTATCAGGACGCGATGCTGTCGGGCGAGCCGTTTCTCTATCATTCGGTCTTGGCGCAATATATCAATATCGGCCTGCTCGGGCCACTTGAGGTCTGTCGCCGTGTGGAGCGGGCCTATTATGAGGGGGATGCGCCGCTCAATGCGGTGGAGGGGTTTATTCGCCAGATTATCGGCTGGCGCGAGTATATGCGCGGGATCTACTGGCTCAGCCCCGAGGGCTATACCGACCAGAACCACCTTGGCGCACAGCGCGATTTGCCACAGTTTTACTGGACGGGCGAAACCAGCATGGCCTGTCTGGCTGCGGCAATCGGCCAGACCCGACAGGAGGCCTATGCCCATCACATCCAACGTCTGATGGTGACCGGAAATTTTGCCATGTTGGCGGGGATTGATCCCAAACAGGTGCATGAATGGTATCTTGCGGTTTATGCGGATGCTTATGAGTGGGTGGAAGCGCCCAATGTGATCGGGATGAGCCAGTTTGCCGATGGCGGGTTTCTCGGATCAAAGCCCTATGCGTCCAGTGGCAATTACATCAACAAGATGTCTGATTACTGCGCGGGCTGCACATATAGTGTGAGCCAGAAAACCGGTGAGGGGGCCTGTCCATTCAACGCGCTCTATTGGGATTTTCTTGTGCGCAACGAGGGCCAGCTCAGAGGCAATCCGCGGCTGGGCCAGATGTATGCCACATGGGGGCGGATGAGCGAGACAAAGCAGCGAGACTATCTTGAGAGCGCGGCCAAGATACTTGCGGCGATTGAGACGCTATGAGGCTGCGCGATCTGCAAGTTGTTTGGTTCAAGCGGGATTTGCGCAGTTTTGACAATCGCGCATTGGCGGCGGCGGCGGCGCGTGGGCCGGTTCTGCCGCTCTATGTGGTGGAGCCTGAGCTTTGGGCGGGGCGCGATATGTCGGCGCGGCAGTGGGCGTTTGTTGCAGAAACACTTGTCGAGCTGCGCGGTGAGCTGGCCCGGCTCGGACAGGGGCTTGTTGTGCGGCAGGGCGAGATATGCCGGGTTCTGGAGCGGATCAGGGCCGAGCATGGCGCCTTTACGCTTTGGGCGCATGAGGAAACCGGCAATGGCTGGACCTATGCGCGGGACCGGCGTGTTGCGGGTTGGTGCCGGGCGGCGGGGCTTGCGTTTTGTGAGATAAAAAACCACGGCGTGACGCGGGCGCTGGCCACGCGCAATGGCTGGGCGGCCTCTTGGGACAGCTTTATGGGCGAGCCGCTGACCGCTGCGCCCCGGCTGCGGCCTTTGGGCGATCTGACGCTCGGGGCGATCCCGAGTGCAAAGGATCTGGGGCTTGCACCAGAGCGCTGTGACGGGCGTCAGAGGGGCGGACGTAGGGCCGGGCTTGAGAGGCTGCACAGCTTTTTGAGCGAGCGCGCCCCGCCGTATCGCAAGGCGATGTCCTCGCCGCTGGCGGGCGCGCGCCATTGCTCGCGGCTGTCGCCCTATCTGGCTTGGGGGGCGCTGTCGATGCGCGAGGTCCATCAGGCCAACGCGCGCCGGCGTGTTGCGCTGGCAGAGCGACCCAACGAGGACCGGCGCTTTCCCGGCGCTCTTAAGGCCTTCTCGGGGCGGCTGCACTGGCATTGCCACTTTATCCAGAAGCTCGAGGATGCGCCGCGACTGGAATATGAAAACCTGCACCGCGCCTATGACGGTTTGCGCCCCGCAACGGCGGATGCCACCCGTTTGGGGGCGTTTTCGGAAGGGGAAACGGGGCTGCCGTTTGTGGATGCCTGTCTGCGCAGTTTGCGGGCGACGGGCTGGCTCAATTTTCGGATGCGCGCCATGGTGCAGGCGGTGGCAAGCTATCATCTCTGGCTGCCCTGGCAGGAGAGCGGGGCGGTTCTGGCGCGGCTTTTTACGGATTATGAGCCGGGCATTCACTGGAGTCAGGTCCAGATGCAATCGGGGACAACCGGAATGAACACGGTGCGGATTTATAACCCTGTGAAGCAGGGCTATGATCAGGACCCGACCGGCGCCTTTACGCGCCGCTGGCTGCCCGAGCTTGGGCCGATTGACGATGCTTTTGTGCAGGAGCCGTGGCGCGCGCCGAATGCGGCGCAGGTTTTGGGGCGGGCCTATCCTGAGCCTGTTGTCGAGCCGGCAAGTGCCGCACAAGCGGCGAGAGAGGCGGTCTGGGCGGTGCGCAAGGGGCCGCTGTTTCGCGAGGAGGCGCAGCGGCTTCTTGTCAAACACGCGTCACGCAAAGCCGGGCGGAGCGGGACCGGCCGGGGGCGCGCCAACAGCGCCAAGCCGTCTGTCGCGCAGGCGCAGGCGCAGATGCGCTTTTCGTTCGGGCAGGATGACCTATGAAGATGCGGCGCAAGGGCGATCTGCCCCAAAAGATCTGCGCCTGTTGCGGGCGTCCGTTTGACTGGCGCAAGAAATGGGAAAAGGTCTGGGAGCAGGTGCGCTATTGCTCGGTGCGCTGCAAACAGGAGGCGCGCCGCAAATGAGCCGTTGCCTTGGCGGCGCGCAGCGCTAATCTGGCCGCAAAAGGGAGAGTGGCGATATGAAGCTGTTGCGTGTGGGGCCGGTGGGCCAGGAAAAGCCGGCCTGTCTGGACCCTCAGGGAGGGATCCGCGATTTGTCGGGGGTTTGTGCCGATTTTGAGGGCGAGGCTGTGGGCCTTGAGGCGCTTGAGGCGCTCAAGCGGCTTGATCTGGCGGCGCTGCCGCTTGTGGGGGGCGCGCCCCGGATCGGGGCGGCTTTGGCGCGGGTGGAGACGTTTTACGGCATCGGGCTGAACTATGCCCAACACGCCGCAGAGGCGGGGATGGAGCCGCCCAAGGAGCCGATTGTCTTTAACAAGTCGGCCTCCTGTCTGGCGGGGCCTTATGATGCGCTGCGTTTGCCGGAAGGCTCCGAGAAGAGCGACTGGGAAGTCGAGCTGGGCGTGGTGATTGGCAAGCGGGCGCATAACATCGGCGTGGAGGAGGCGCTCGGCTATGTGGCCGGGTATTGTGTGATCAATGATCTGAGCGAGCGGGCCTATCAGATCGAGCGCGGCGGGCAGTGGACCAAGGGCAAATCCGCGCCGGGCTTCGGGCCGGTCGGGCCTTATCTTGTCACCGCCGATGAGGTGCCTGATCCGCAGGCGCTCGGGCTGCGCTTGAGCCTGAACGGGCAACCGGTGCAGGACAATTTCACGTCGGATATGATTTTCTCGGTGGCCCAGATCATTGCCCATATGAGCGCGTTTATGGCGCTTGTGCCGGGCGATGTGATCGCGACGGGAACGCCCGAAGGGGTCGGAATGGGCATGAGCCCGCAGCGGTTCTTGCGGGCGGGCGATGTTATGGAGCTTGAGATCGACGGGCTTGGCGCGCAGCGCACCGAAGTGATCTGACGCGACCTTGAGCCAAAGGAGCGCAGCCCTTGGGCCGCGCGCCGCAGAGTCAGGTGAGGGGCGCTGCCCCTCACACTCCCCGGGATATTTCGGGAAAGAAAAAGCCTAGGCGTTGGCTTCGCGGATTTTATTGGCGGCGTCCTGATTGAAGGCGATGCCATTGTCTGCAAAGAGCGTGTCAAGCTCGCCCGACAGGGTCATTTCGGTGATGATGTCACAGCCGCCGACGAATTCGCCTTTGACATAGAGCTGTGGCACGGTTGGCCAGTCGGAATAGTCTTTGACGCCCTGGCGGATGGCTTCGTCGGCGAGCACATTGACGTCCTGATACTCCACGCCCATGAAATTGAGCACGCCGGCGACGCGAGAGGAGAAGCCGCATTGGGGCATTTCCTTGGTGCCTTTCATATAGAGCACCACGTCATTGGATTTGACGGTTTCGTCGATCTGGGTTTTTGCGTCGGTCATAGGGGTCTCGCTTATTCGGGGGCTTTTGTGGTGAGGGCGAGCGCGTGCAGCTCGCCATTGGGGCCGTCCATTTTGCCTTTGAGGGCGGCATAGACAGCGCGTTGCTGCTGAACGCGGTTTTTGCCGCGGAAGCTTTCGTCGATGATCATGGCGGACATATGCACGCCGTCGCTGCCGGCGACTGTGATCTCGGCCTCTGGAAAGGCGGCGCGCAGGATGGTTTCGAGTTCGTCAGCGAAGATTGCCATATGTCTCTCTCCTTGGATCGCTTGCAAAAGATGTAAGCGTCATGGGGCCTGTCCGCAAGCGGCTCAGGCGAAGGTTTCTGCGAAGCTGCTGCGGTAGAGGCTGCGCAGCTCGGCGAGGGGAGCCGAGCTTGCGCCGAAGCTGACATCATGGCCGGTGAATTTGCCGACCGCCGTGATCGGAACGCCGGCGCTCATTGCTGCGCCCATCAGGGCTTCGGCCTGATCGAAGTTGCAGGCGACGAGGTAGCGCGCCTGATCTTCGCCAAACAGCTCCTGGGTGTTCTCGCTGTCGATCTGGACGCCGACGCCCGAGGCTTCGGCCATCTCAAACGCTGCCATGGCGAGGCCGCCGTCGGACAGATCGAGGCAGGCGGTGATCCATGCGTGCTGGGCGCGGATGAAATCGCCGTTGCGCTTTTCGGCGGCAAGATCAACCGCAGGCGCATCGCCCTCGACCCGGTTGAAGACTTCGGCGAGCAGGGCGGATTGGCCGAGGTGGCCTTCGGTATCTCCGATCAGCAGCGCGACATGGCCTTCGCGGGCCTGACCTAAAATCGCCTGATCTTCGTGGGGGATGAGGCCGACGGCGGCGATCGTCGGGGTGGGCAGAATGCCTGTGCCGTCGGTTTCGTTATACAGGCTGACATTGCCCGAGACGATGGGCATATCCAGCGCCAGAACGGCTTCGCCGATGCCTTGTATCGCGCCGACAAACTGGCCCATGATCTCGGGTTTTTCGGGGTTGCCGAAGTTGAGATTGTCGGTGCTGGCGAGCGGTTTGGCGCCAGCGGCGGTCAGGTTGCGATAGGCTTCTGCGACCGCCTGTTTGCCGCCTTCGACGGGGTTGGCCATCACATAGCGCGGCGTCACATCAGAAGTGAAGGCGAGCAGCTTTTCTGTGCCGTGAACCCGCACGACGCCGGCGCCAAACCCGGGCGTGCGCACCGTATCGGCCATCACCATTGTGTCATATTGCTCATAGATCCACTGTTTGCCGGCATAGTTTGGCGAGGCGAGCAGGGCTTTGAGGCCATCCACCGGGTCAACCTGTGGCACCTCGCTGTTGTCAAGCGGGGTGGCCGCCGGGGTGGCGACCCAGGGGCGGTCATATTCGGGGGCGGAGCCAGAGAGGGTTGCGAGCGGCAGATCGGCTTTCAGTTCGTTGCCATGCATGATGATGAAGCGGTCTTCGGCGATGGTTTCTCCGACAATGGCAAAGTCGAGATCCCATTTGACAAACACGGCGCGGGCCTCGGCTTCCAGATCGGGGTTGAGCACCATGAGCATCCGCTCTTGTGATTCCGAGAGCATCATCTCATAGGCGGTCATATTTTTTTCGCGTTGCGGCACGTCGTCAAGTTGAAGGCGCACGCCAAGCCCGCCCTTGTCGCCCATTTCGACGGCCGAGCAGGTGAGACCTGCGGCGCCCATGTCTTGAATGGAGATCACGGCCCCAGTGGCCATCAGCTCGAGCGTGGCCTCCATCAGGCGCTTTTCTGTGAAGGGATCGCCGACCTGAACCGTGGGGCGCTTTTCTTCGATGCTTTCGTCAAACTCGGCCGAGGCCATTGTCGCGCCGCCGACGCCATCGCGGCCGGTTTTGGCGCCGAGGTAGACGACGGGCATTCCGACACCGGAGGCGGCGGAGTAAAAGATCTTGTCGGCATCTGCGAGACCCGCGGCAAAAGCATTCACAAGGCAATTGCCATTGTAGGCCGGATCAAAGCGGACTTCGCCGCCCACCGTGGGCACGCCGAAACAGTTGCCGTAGCCGCCGATCCCTTCGACCACGCCATGCACGAGCTGGCGTGTTTTCGGGTGATCTTTTTCGCCAAAGCTGAGCGAGTTCATGGCGGCAATCGGGCGCGCGCCCATGGTGAAGACATCGCGCAGAATCCCGCCAACGCCGGTGGCGGCGCCTTGATACGGCTCGATATAGCTCGGGTGGTTGTGGCTTTCCATTTTGAAGATCACCGCCTGACCATCGCCGATGTCGACAACACCGGCGTTTTCGCCGGGACCACAGATAACTTGCGGCCCGCTCGTGGGCAGGGTGCGCAGCCATTTCTTGGAGGATTTGTAGGAGCAGTGTTCGTTCCACATGGCCGAGAAGATGCCAAGCTCTGTGAAGGTCGGTTCGCGGCCGATAATCTCAAGGATGCGCTGGTATTCGTCAGGCGAAAGCCCATGCGCTTTGATCAGGTCGGGGGTGATGGCGGGCTCGGTCATGGCAGCAATCCTTGCAAGGCAGAGGTATTATTCTTGCTCTGTGTCATAGGCCAACTGCTCAGAATGTGAAAGCTGAAAGCTCGGGATTTTGGGCAAATCCGGGGCGGGTTTGCGCGGTGCTGCGGGGTGACCTAGGGTTGAATATGGCTTTCTGATAGCGCGCAGATATCAAGGAGCTGAAATTGATCGAAAATCCTTTTCTGGGCCAGGGCCTGAATGATGTGTCGCTTGCCGGGATTCCGATGCCGAGTGTGGAGGCGGCGGCGCCGCGGGCTTTGCTGGCGCGCTGTCCCGAGGCGGGGGCGACGCCGCTTGTTGCGCTTGGGCCATTTGCGGGCGCGGGGGCTGTTTTTGTCAAGGACGAGCGGGCGCGGATGGGGCTTGGCAGCTTCAAGGCGCTTGGCGCGGCTTATGTGATTGCGTCTGAAGCGGCGGCGGGGCGTGCGGCGGGGCAGGTTTTTGTTTGTGCGAGTGCGGGCAACCACGGGTTGTCTGTGGCGGCGGGGGCGCAGGCGTTCAAGGCGCGGACAGTGATCTATCTGAGCCGCGCGGTGCCGGAGGCTTTTGCCGAGCGGTTGCGCGCGCGGGGCGCTGAGGTGCGCCGTGTGGAGGGCAGCTATGAGCAGAGCATGGAGGCCGCGGCCAAGGCGGCACAAGAGGAGGGCTTCACGCTTTTGTCAGACAGCTCCTGGGAGGGCTATACCGACTATCCCCACCGGCTGATGGAGGGCTATCTTGTGATGGCGGCCGAGGCGGGCGAGGCGATGGCGGAGCCGCCCACCCATATCTTTTTGCAAGCCGGTGTTGGCGGGCTTGCGGCGGCCTGTGCGGCTTATTTTCGCAAGATTTGGGGCGCGGATGTGCAGATTGTCGTGGTGGAGCCTGAGGCGGCGCCTGCCTTGAAAGACTGTATTGCGGCGGGCAGGTTTGTTGCGGCCAGCGGGCCTCAGTCCTGTATGGGGCGGCTGGATTGCAAAGAGGCCTCTTTGATTGCCCTGAACGGGCTGGCGCGGGATGCGTCGGCGTTTATGACGATCTCGGAGGCGCAGTCGGTGGCGGCTTTGCAACCGCTGGCCGATGTGGGCCTTGAGACGACGCCTTCGGGCGGCGCGGGGCTGGCGGGGCTGATGAGCCTTGCACCGCTCGGGCCTGAGGCGCGGGTCTTGTGTATTGTGAGTGAGGGGCCGGAGGCATGAGGCGCGGGTTTGATGTCGCGGAGTTCAGGGCGCGGGTGACTGCGGCCCAGATTGCGATGGCGCGGCACGATCTGGCGGCGATCCTGCTTACGACGGAGCCTGAAGTTCGATATTTTACCGGCTTTCAAACGCGGTTCTGGGAAAGTCCGAGCCGCCCATGGTTTGTGATTGTGCCCCAGAGCGGCGATCCTATTGCGGTGATCCCTTCGATTGGCGAGGCATTGATGCGGCGCAGTTGGGTGAGCGATATCCGGACCTGGAGCGCGCCGGACCCGATAGATGACGGGGTGTCTTTGCTCAGCGAGGCGCTTTGGGAGGTGGCCAAAGGCGGGCGGATCGGTGTTCCCTCGGGGATGGAAAGCCACTTGCGGATGCCGCTGGCCGACTTTGGCCGCCTGCAGGCGGC
>JAHBAN010000079.1 GCA_018500075.1 Flavobacteriia bacterium
CCCAATCCTTCCAACTTGGTCGGTCACGATACGATGCCGTGTCCTTGTTCCAACTTGAACCCGCTCTTTATGGCGGTATGCCTCAATCTTGCCCAATTTTTGCCTTCTTTCGATCAACAGCTCAAGTCGTGCCGTGATAAGAGCCGGGAAATGGGGCGCTTTAAGGGAGCAAGTGGTGCGAGATTGCATCAATTGTGGATCGTAAATGTGGCTATTACGAACAATTTTACTACATTTTGTAGGATCGGGCGGATTGGCCCATAGGGGCAGATTTACAAAGGATTAATCAAAATGTCCAAGACGCGGCCATGAGGGGTCTCACAGCCGCGCTTGTTGTTTCAGCGTCGTGTCACACCCAAGGGCGCGACTGGCTGGCCGCGGCTTCGAATGTGTCGATCGCGGCGGCTTTTTCCATGGTCAGGCCGATGTCGTCGAGACCTTGCAAGAGGCAGTGCTTCTTAAACGAATCGACTTCAAAGGCGAAGACCTCGCCATCGGAGGTGGTCACGGTCTGGGCTTCCAGATCGATGTCCATACGGGCGTTGGCACCTTTCTCGGCGTCTTTCATCAAGACATCGACCGCCTCTTGAGGCAGGACAATCGGCAGGATGCCGTTTTTGAAGCAGTTGTTATAGAAGATGTCGGCAAAGCTCGTCGAGATCACCGCTTTGATGCCGAAATCGGCAATCGCCCATGGCGCGTGCTCGCGCGAGGAGCCACAGCCGAAGTTGTCGCCGGCCACGAGGATTTGCGCGTCGCGGTAGGCGGGCTGGTTGAGCACGAACTCGGGGACTTCGGTGCCGTCGCGGTTGTAGCGCATCTCGTCAAACAGGTTTTTGCCAAAGCCCGTACGGGCGATCGACTTGAGAAACACTTTGGGGATGATCATATCGGTGTCGATATTCACGAGCGGCATCGGCGCGGCAATGCCTGAGAGTTTTTCGAACTTATCCATTAGATCATCTCCCGGATGTCTGTGAGGTGGCCTGTGATGGCGGCAGCGGCGGCCATGGCGGGGGACACAAGATGGGTGCGGCCCTTGTAGCCCTGGCGGCCCTCGAAGTTGCGGTTTGATGTTGCGGCACAGCGCTCGCCTTCGGAGAGCTGGTCGGGGTTCATCGCGAGGCACATGGAGCAGCCCGCGAGGCGCCATTCAAAGCCCGCCTCTTTGAAGATGTCAGCCAAGCCCTCTTCTTCGGCTTGCGCCCGCACAAGGCCCGAACCGGGAACGATCATGGCGCGCATACCGTCTTTGATCTTCTTGCCTTTCAGGATCGCGGCGGCGGCGCGCAGATCTTCGATCCGCCCGTTGGTGCAGGAGCCGATAAAGACCGTGTCGATCTGGATGTCTGTGAGCTTCTGGCCCGCTGTCAGGCCCATATAGTCAAGCGCGCGTCGGGCCGCTTCGACCTTGCCGCCTTTAAAGCTCTCGGGGTGGGGCACAACACCTGTGATGGGCAGCACATCTTCGGGCGATGTGCCCCAGGTCACGACGGGCTGGATGTCTTCGCCTTTGAGGGTGATCACCTTGTCAAAGACGGCATCTTCGTCTGTGTAGAGGGTTTTCCACCAGGTGAGAGCGGCTTCCCACTGGGCGCCTTTGGGGGCGTGGGGGCGACCTTTGACATAGTCATATGTGGTCTGGTCAGGCGCGATGAGACCGGCGCGTGCGCCGCCTTCGATGGCCATGTTGCAGACTGTCATGCGGCCTTCCATCGACAGATCGCGGATCGCTTCGCCGCAATATTCGATGACATACCCGGTGCCGCCGGCTGTGCCTGTCTCGCCAATGACGGCGAGGGTGATGTCTTTGGCTGTCACACCGGGCATGAGCTTGCCTGTGATCTCGACCTTCATGTTTTTGGATTTTTTCTGGATCAGCGTTTGGGTGGCGAGCACGTGCTCGACCTCCGAGGTGCCGATGCCGTGGGCGAGCGCACCGAAGGCGCCATGCGTGGCTGTGTGGCTGTCGCCGCAGACGACTGTCATGCCCGGAAGGGTCCAGCCCTGTTCGGGGCCGACAATATGCACGATGCCCTGACGCACGTCAGAGACAGGGTAGTAATGCACGCCGAATTCCTTGGCGTTCTTGTCGAGCGCCTCGACCTGAATGCGGCTTTCCTCGTTTTCGATCCCTTTGGAGCGATCGAGCGTTGTGGGCACGTTGTGATCGGGCACGGCGATTGTTTTTTCCGGTGCGCGGACCTTGCGGCCCGTCATGCGCAGGCCTTCAAACGCCTGTGGCGATGTCACTTCGTGAACAAGGTGACGGTCGATATAGAGCAGGCAGGTGCCATCGTCGGCTTCATGGGCGACATGGGCATCCCAGATTTTGTCATAGAGTGTTTTGGGGGACATATGTCCTCTCCCGTATAAAGAAAATGGAAGGGTGGGTGTCTGAAAGACAGGCGGGCGTTGCGTCTTGTTGCGTCTTAGAGGCAGGCCGCGACGAGACGCTCTTCGGAGAAGAAGCGTTCGCGCAGGCGGGCGCGGTCGTCGATATCAAATATCTGTGTCATGACTGCCCAGATACAGCCTGCAGGGCTTGCCTGCAAGAGTTTGATGGCTTGGTCTTGCCCGCGCAGCGCTGCCGTGTAACTCTGAAAAGAAAAGAGGGCCGATGGAAAACGAGACCAGCCTGACCGCGACGGGCGCAGCAGGAGAGGGCGCCGCGACCGTCTCAGTGCCCGAGGCGCGGGACGCCGCGAGCGATGCGCATGAGATTGCCTTGTCATTGGCCGATAAGGCGCAGGGCTTTCTGGAGGGGCTGTTGCGGCCCTGGAACGCCTATCAGATCGCGATTGCGCTGGGGCTGTTGATTGTGGCGCATCTCGTGGCAGGGCTGGTGCGGCCGCGCTATCGCGACTGGATGCGCTCGCGGGAGAACTGGCCCAAGTGGCGCTTGCGGTTTATGCTGCTTGTCGAGCGGCGTTTGCGGCTGATCTGCTTTGTTTTTCTTATCTTTCCAACGGTTTGGCTGATGCGGGAGCTGACATGGCCCTCGCGGTCCTATCTGCTTGGGGTGATTGCCAATCTTGCGCTGGCCTGGCTTGTGATTGCGATTGTCACGCGGTTGATCAACAACGGCTTTTTGCGGTCGCTGGTGCGCTATGCCGGCTGGGCCTGGGCGACGCTGGTGATCCTTGGGATCACCGGTGAGGCGATCAGCCTGATGGATTCGGCGGCGATTCAACTGGGCAGTTTGCGGCTGTCGTTGTGGATGTTGGTGCAGGCGGTTTATACGCTGGGGCTGCTGTTTTTTCTGGCGCGGTCGGTGTCTCGGGCGACGGCGAGCGGGGTGCGGCGCAACGAGGATATCAGCCCGTCTATGCAGGTGCTTGTGATCAAGTTTGCCCAGGTCGGGCTTTACGGGCTGGCGCTTTTTGTCGGGCTGCGCGCCACCGGGGTGGACCTGACGGGGCTGGCTGTTCTGTCGGGCGCGATTGGTGTGGGGCTTGGATTCGGACTACAGAAAGTGGTCTCCAATCTCGTCTCCGGCGTGATCATCCTGCTCGATAAATCGATCAAGCCCGGCGATGTGATCAGCCTTGGCGAAACCTTTGGCTGGATCAACACGCTGGGCGCGCGCTATACCTCTGTTGTGACCCGCGACGGGCGTGAGTATTTGATTCCAAACGAAGATTTGATCACCGGGCAGGTTGTGAACTGGTCGCATAGCGACGATTTTGTGCGGCTTGATATCTACTTTGGCACGGCTTACGGCGATGACCCTCACAAGGTGCGCGCGCTGGCGATCGAGGCGGCCTTGGGGGTGGAGCGGGTGTTGAGCCAGAAGGCGCCGGTCTGCCATATCGTCGGCTTTGGCGACAGTTCGGTGGATTATATCCTGCGCTTCTGGATCACCGATCCGACCGGCGGGCTGACCAATATTCGCGGCAATGTCTATCTGGCGCTGTGGGATATATTTCAGGAAAACGGGATTTCGATCCCCTTCCCGCAACGCGAGGTTCGGATGCTGGGCGAGGCTGCGAAACCGGCGTAGGGCACCTTATGGGGCAGGCTGTGCATAAAGCAGTATGGACAGGCTGCGCAGAAAGGCGTTGCGCTTTGGCTGCGCCAAATCGCGGTGCTGGGGGCGCTGCCCCCAGACCCCCGATCCGTTTGCAACGCACAGGCGATGACCGATAGGGCGCATTTGTTGCGCGGTTGGGCTTGGATATTTTTGGCAATAAAAAAGAGCGGGCTTTGGGCAGAGGGAGGGGCGCGGCCCCGGCGTGGGGCGCGGCCCTAGCGTGGGGTGCGACCCTAGCGTGGGGTGCGACCCTAGCGTAGGGTGCGGCCCTAGCGCAGGGCGCGGCCCTTGACGATGGCGTCATGGCCGAATTTGGCGCGGATCTTGTCGGTGGCGCGTTCGACTTCGGAGCGTTTGGCAGCACTTTGGTCGAGCAAATCGGGTGCGCGGTCGGCATCGGCGGCGGGGACCAGGCCGGTGAGGCCGGTGCCGATCAGCCGGAACGGGCCGGCGTCATGGAGTGGCTCAAACAGGGCGCGGGCGCTGCGGTAGAGTGTGTCGGCC
>JAHBAN010000226.1 GCA_018500075.1 Flavobacteriia bacterium
CCAACTGGCTGGATGAAGCCGAGCGCTACTCCGAGATGGGCCTTGATTTCAAGGATGGCAACGCGTGACACGGCTGACCTCGGAATTCTGGGTCTCTGCTTATCTCACACGGCTGCGCCTTTATGATATTCCGGCCTTCGTGGTCCGCCATGGCGACGATACCGCAGGCGCCGTGCTCATAAAGCTCAACACCCTTGATGGCCGCGCACAGGCCTTCCAGCGCCGTTTTGACTTTCTCACAGACAGCCGCAGCTGGGAGCTGCTCGCCGAAGGGGACGAGGCCACAGTCGATGCCTCTCTGGCCAAACAACGCCACATGGACCCCGACCTCTGGGTCATCGAAGTCGAGGACCGCGAGGGCCGACATTGTCTTGATGAGCAAGGATTGTCCGACTAACCTCCCCCCAACAGGGGAGCACCATATGCTGAACGAACTCACAAACATCGTCGGAGAGGCCAATGTGCTGATCGCCGGCGATATGGCAAAATACAGCCACGACTGGATGAACACCGAAAGCTGGACACCCCTCGCCGTGGTCCGCCCCGCCAGCACAGAAGAGGTCGCCGCCGTCGTCAAGCTCGCCAGCGCGCATAAAACCGCAATTGTCCCGGTCTCCGGCAACACGGGCCTCTGCGTGGGCACACGTGCCGAAGGCGCCATCATGATCTCGCTGGAGCGGATGAACACAATCCGCGAAATCCGCCCCGAGGCGCGTCTCGCTGTGGTCGAGGCGGGGGTGATTCTTTCAAGCCTGCGCGAGGCCGCCGAAGACCATGGCCTCATCTTCCCGCTCACCTTCGGCGCGCAAGGCTCCGCCATGATCGGCGGCAACCTGTCGACAAACGCAGGCGGCTCCAATGTCTTGCGCTATGGCAACACGCGCGATCTGTGCCTCGGCCTCGAAGTTGTCCTGCCCGATGGCGAAATCATGAATATCATGAGCGAGCTGCACAAGGACAACTCGGGCTACAACCTCAAACATCTCTTCATCGGAGCCGAAGGCACCCTCGGCATCATCACAGGCGCGGTGCTCAAGCTCTTTCCCAAGCCGCGCGCCTATGGCACGGCCATGGTCGCCGTCAAAAGCCTGCCCGCAGCACTTGATCTTCTGGCCGAGCTGCAAGCCGCCACAGGCGGCAGCGTCGAGGCCTTTGAATATATGCCGCGCGGGTTCATCGACACCCACCTCAAGGTGGTCAAAGGCGCGCGCGCGCCCTTTGAGCAGAGCTATGATGTCAATATCCTCGTCGAAGTCGGCGCAAGCTCTGATGCGCTCAGCCCGGATGGCCGCGTTGCCGTCGCCGCCACGCTCGAAGACACCCTCGGCGCGCTCTTGGAGAGCGGAGCGGTGCTTGACGCCGTGATCGCACAAAACGACAGCCAACGCCGCGAGATGTGGGCGCGCCGCGAGGCCGCCGCCGAAATATGTATGCCCTTCATGCCTATGGTCAGCGCCGATATCGCCGTGCCAACCGACAAAATGGAAGCGGTGCTCGAGCTGATCGACACCGAAATCCGCAAATGCGATCCCGACCCCTTTGTGATCATCGTCGCCCACCTTGGCGACGGCAACGCGCATTACGCCGTCAAAACGGCCGATATGACAGCCGCACGCAAAGACGAGATCACCGAAATCATCGAAGACTGTGTGCTCAAATTCGGCGGCAGCTTTTCCGCCGAACATGGCATCGGAACCTACAAACTCCCCTCCATGGCGCGGCGCAAAAATAAAGCCGCCCTCTCGGCCATGCGCGCCATCAAAGCCGCGCTGGACCCCAAGGGGATCATGAATCCGGGCAAGGTTATTCCGGAGTAGGGAAAAGCCGAATGCGCCCGCAAAACCGCGCGGAGTCAAGGCCGCAGGCCGCCGCGCATCGTCAGCCCCTCCCAAGGGCTGGCGATTTGGCTTATCCAAGCGCTACAATCGTTCTGGGGATGTATTTTGCGGGCATAAAGCGCCCTGTAAGTCATGTTGCGTCGCCACCCCAGGGGCTGACGTTGGCCTAAGCCTCAAACGGCGGCTTTATCCAACCATACAACCACCGCTCACCGCTTCTCAAACAACGCCACATACCCTTCATCCAGAGCATGATCGCCTTCTGCCCTGTCGCCATAAATCCGCACGGTTTTCAGCTCCAAATCGCGGATCCGCCCCTCAAGCTCGGCAAACTTCGCGGCAAAGCCCGCCGCCTCAAAATGTGCCTTGCTCACCGAAATCGCGATCTGCGCGCCCGGAGCGGCCACCCGCAGAACCTCGCCCAAAGCCGCTGGCCCTATATGTCCCGTGGTAAACGTCCCCGAAGACACGATGCTCAGATAGCTTCCGTCCGCCACATCAAGCCGCGCGGTCATATCGCCGGTAAACAGCCGCCGGTAAACGCCGCGCTCTGCGGCCACATCCAGCATCTCTTGGCTGATGTCCACACCATCAACCGGCCCAAAGCCCGCCGCCGCAAGATGGGTGCCGACAAGCCCTGTTCCCGCGCCAATATCAAGCACAGGCCCCCGCGGGCGCCTCTCAACGAACGCCTGAACAACCCTCTCGGGCAAGCAATAATCCATCCGCGCCGCAAAGCCCGCGTCATATGTCTTGGCCCAAGCCGCATAGAGCCGCTTGCTGTCATCGGGGGTTTTCAGCCCGTAGGCTGCGTCAAGGTCTGGCTCATCTTGGCTCATAGGCAAAGTGAACCAGTCCCTGTCAGCTCAAGCAAGCCTTACTTTTTGGCCGCAGCCTTCTTCGCCGCAGGCTTTGCCGCTTCCAGCGCCTCAAGCCGCGCGCTCAGGGCGGCGTTCTCTTCGCGGGCCTTCTGCGCCATCGCGCGCACCGTGTCAAACTCCTCACGGGTGACAAAGTCACGGTCCGCCAGCCAGCGATCCATCATCGACTTGAGCGCCGTCTCGGCCTCGGTCTTGGCGCCCTGCGCCACGCCCATAGCGTTTGTCATCAGCTGTGAAATATCATCCAGAACTTTATTACGTGTTTGCACGGGGTTTGCCTCCTTGGCACGTTGCTGCCCCCTATATGGGGCAGCGCGCACATATTCTCAAGCTTGACCGCGCCCTCAAGGCAGGCAACAAGGTGAGGTATGTTGGCACAAATCCCCTTCCCCGAAATCTCGCCCGAGATATTCACCCTTCCAATCGCAGGCATGGAATTCTCCCTGCGGTGGTATGCGCTCGCCTATATCGTCGGGATCATCATCGCCTGGCGGGTGAGCATCCGCGCCGTCAGCCGCCCTGCGCTCTGGACGGGCGCAGCCCCGCTCACCAAACCCGAGCTTGAAGACCTGCTCACATGGATCATCCTCGGGATCATCCTCGGCGGTCGCCTCGGCTTTGTGCTGTTTTACGAGCCGGCCTATTATCTCGCCCATCCGGCGCAAATCCTCAAACTCTGGCAAGGCGGCATGGCCTTCCACGGCGGCTTCCTCGGCGTGGTGATTGCCGCATGGATCTGGTGTGCACGGGCTGGCGTCAGCAAGATCGCCGCCGCCGACACGATCGCCCTTGGCGTGCCTTGGGGCCTCATGCTCGGGCGCATCGCAAACTTTATCAACGCCGAGCTTTGGGGCCGGCCAACAGATGTGCCCTGGGCCATGACATTCCCCACCATGTGCCGCAACACCGTGCTGCAGGGCTGCGAAAAACTGGACGACTGGTTCTACACCGGCGCCGAAGTCGCGCGTCACCCCTCCCAGCTCTACCAAGCCGCTCTGGAAGGTGCGCTCCTCGGCCTCCTGCTCCTCTTCCTCGCCTTCTCGCGCGGCGCGCTCAAAACACGCGGCCTGATCACCGGCGTGTTCATCGCCGGCTATGGCACAGCACGCTTCATCGTCGAGCATTTCCGTCAGGCCGACGCGCAATTTGTCACGCCGGATAACCCCTTTGGCCATGTTGTGCTCAGCATAACCATGGGCCAGCTGCTCTCTCTGCCCATGGTCCTCGCCGGCGTTCTGATCATCCTCTGGGCGCGTCGCAACCGCCCCGCATGAGCGCTCTGGAAAGTCATATCAAAGCGCTCATCCGCGCCAGCGGCCCGCTCACCCTCGCCGAGTTCATGACGCTCTGCCTGCAGCACCCCGACCATGGCTATTACACAACCCGCGACCCCTTGGGGGCGGGTGGTGATTTCACAACATCGCCCGAAATCTCCCAGATGTTTGGCGAGCTGATCGGTCTTTGCCTTGCCCAAAGCTGGCTTGATATGGGCGCACCGGCCCCGTTTACACTGGCCGAGCTTGGCCCCGGCCGTGGCACGCTCATGGCCGATATCCTGCGCGCCACCCGCAACGTGCCAGGCTTTCACGCCGCCGCCGAGCTGCTGCTTGTCGAGACCTCCCCCGCCCTGCGCACCCGGCAGGCCGAGGCCCTGACAGGCTATGCCCCGACATGGCAAAACAGCCTCGCGCCCAAGCCCCAGCCGCTCCTTCTGGTGGCCAACGAGTTCTTTGACGCCCTGCCCATCCGCCAGTTTATCCGCGATGACGCCGGCTGGCGCGAGCGCGTGGTCGGGCTTGAAGCCGGCGCGCTGGCCTTCGGGCTGACAGAGGCCGCCCAGCTTGCCAGCCTCGAACACCGCCTGAACGACACAGAGCGCGGCGATCTCGTTGAAACCTGCGGCCCGGCCGAAGCCGTCGCCTCCGAAATCGGCAGCCATATCGCCGCACATGGCGGCTGCGCGCTGATCCTTGATTACGGCGCGTGGCGTGTGCAGGGCGATACCTTCCAAGCGGTGAAGGCCCACACAAAAGTCAGCCCGCTGACGCAGCTCGGCACAGCCGATCTCACCGCCCATGTCGGCTTTGAAGCCCTCGCCAAAGCCGCACAGCCCGCCGCACATTCGGCGCTCGCCTCCCAAGGTGTGTTTCTGGAGCGCCTTGGCATCACCGCCCGCGCGCAGGCGCTTGCCCAAAACCTGACAGGCGCAGCCCTCGAAAGCCATATCGCCGCACATCGCCGCTTGACGCACCCCGAAGAAATGGGGACGCTCTTTCAAGTGATGGCGCTCATGCCACGTGGTGCGCCCGCCCCCGCAGGACTTGAACATGGTGCTTGAAATCATAACCGACGACGGCCTCGCCACGGTCCGGCACGGGTTTTTCACCCGCAAGGGCGGTGCCTCGTCGGGTATTTTTGCCGGGCTGAACTGCGGCCATGGCTCCTCGGATCAAAGCGAGATTGTCGCGCTCAACCGCGCCCGCGTGGCCGAGGCGCTCGATCTGTCGCCAAAGGCCCTTGCCTCGGTTCATCAGGTGCATTCGCCCGATGTCGTGCAAATCACAGGGCCACTGGCCCAAAAGCCCCGCGCCGACGCCATGGTCACAGCCACCCCCGGCCTCGGCCTCGCCATTCTCACCGCCGATTGCCAGCCTGTCCTGTTTGCAGACCCGAGCGCCGGCGTGATCGGCGCGGCCCACGCCGGCTGGAAAGGGGCCCAAACAGGCGTGCTCGAAGCGACCGTCGACGCCATGGAGGCGCTCGGCGCAACCGCCTCCCGGATCACCGCGGTGATCGGCCCCTGTATCTCACAGCCGGCCTATGAAGTCGGTCAGGAGTTTTTCGAGCGCTTCACGGATCAAGACAGCGCCGCAACCCGGTTTTTCAAATCGGGGGTCACGGCGGACAAATACCTCTTTGATCTGCCCGCCTTTGGCCTGTCGCGCCTGCGCGCCCGCGGCATCGCCACAGCCCGCTGGACAGGGCATTGCACCTACAGCGATGAAGCACGGTTTTTCAGCTATCGCCGCACCACACATCGCGGCGAAAAAGACTATGGCCGCCTCGTATCGGTGATCCGCCTCTAACAAAATAGTTCCGCACAGCCGTGCTGTCAGGTCCAAATCACCGCGGTATTGTCGCCAAGCGGCCCAATCCGCGCCCCATTTCCCCGCTTTACTCCTGTCTGAGCAACACCAAAGAAGCCGGCAGCGACCGGCACATGACAAAATGAGGAGTAAAGAAATGCAGGTGCCCCCAAAGCGCAAACGCTGGCTTGAAGCCATGATCACAGCCGCCCAAAGCGAAGCCCCCGCCATGCCATGGCAGCGCGGAACGCGGCGCAAGGCGTTTGTCTCAGCCCGCCAAAAGCACATGACACAGGCCGCCTGAAGCCGTCCAAAGCCGCTTACGGCAGCCAGCCAAGCCAAAGCCAGATCGTAAACAAAGACAGGCTCGTCGCGACCAAGACAGACGTCGCGGCGACTTTTTGCGCTTTGCCATACATCGACGCGAAAATATAGGTGTTCACCCCCGGCGCCATCGCCGCAGTCAGCACAGCAGAGCGATACTGCCCCAGATCAATCGCCATCAGCTTGCCCATGTTCCAAACGACCGTGGGGTGCAAAACAAGCGACACCGCGCAGACAAAGGCAACAAGCTTGAGATCGCCCCGGATCTCATAGCGCACAAGAACCCCCCCAAGACCAAAGAGCGCCAGCGGCAGCGCCGTGCTCACAATCATCTTGAGCGCGTCCTGCCCGACCTGCGGCAGATGCAGCCCCGACAGATTCACCACAAAGCCAAGCAAAATCCCCAAAACAAGCGCATTGCGAAACATCGCCTTGCCAACGGTCGCAGGCAAAGTCCGTGCCGGTTGCCCGGTGGCATGGGCACGGGCAATCTCCATCGCGGTGATCCCGAGGCCATAGCAAAACGGCGAATGCACCGCGACAATGGCATAATTCGCCGCCAGCGCATCTGTGCCAAAGGCCCGCTCCGTGATCGCCAACCCCATCATCACCGAATTGGCAAAAAGACAGCAAAATCCGATCGCAACCGCGTCTTCCCAATCCCGTTTGAAGAGATAACGCGCCGCCAGCAACCCCACAAAAAAGCAGGTCGCAGAGCCGGTGTAAAAGCTCACGAGAAGCGCAGGGTCAAAGCTCTGGCCCAGATCAAGCCCCGAAATCGCCTTGAACAGCAGCGCAGGGATCGCAAAATTCTGGGTGAACTTCATGATCGCATCAATCAGATCATCCGAAAACAACCCGAACCTGACAGTGCCATAGCCCGCCCCGACCACAAGGAAGACCGGCAGAACAACATCCAGCAACGCCTGCATCCTACGCGTCCAGCTCGATCACCATACCGTCAAAAGCCGGGGTGATATGCGCTGGCGTCTCCGCCTCGACAGTCGCGTAATCAAGGTCAATATGCATATTGGTGAGCACAGCCCGCTTGGGTGCGGCCCGCGCGATCCAGGCGAGCGCCTTCTCCAGATGCGCATGGGTCGGATGCGGCGTGCGTCGCAGCGCATCCAGAACCCAGACCTCCGCCCCCTCAACAGCCAGCCAGCCCGCATCAGACATCTCCGCCACATCCGGCAGATAGACAAGCCCGCCCATACGAAAGCCCAAAGCCTCGATCGAGCCGTGATTGACCTCAAAGGGCAACAGGCTGATCACCCCGCCCTTGCCCCCAACCTCAAAGCGCCCCTCAATTGTGTTCATGTCCAGAATGGGCGGATAGGGGCTGTCTTTGGGCTGCACAAAAGCATAGCCGAACCGCGCATAAAGGTCGCGCTGCGTGTCGCCATCCGCCCAGACCTGCAAGCGCTCGCGCTGGTTGAACACGATCATGCGCAAGTCATCAATGCCATGCACATGGTCGGCGTGGCTATGGGTATAGACAACCGCATCAAGCGCCCCGACCCCCGCATCCAGAAGCTGCGCCCGCATATCGGGAGAGGTATCAATCAAGACCCGCGTCACCCCCTGCGCGCCCATACGCTCAACAAGCATAGAGCAGCGGCGCCGGCGGTTTTTGGGGTTGTCCGGGTCACACTCCCCCCAATGCCCGCCAAGGCGTGGCACCCCTCCGGACGAGCCGCAGCCCAGTATCGTGAAGCGCAGCCGGTCTTTCATCCAAGGGCCGCCTTTGTGAACAGCCGCTCAAAATTCGCCTCGCACTGCTGCGCGAAAGCCTCATAGCCCAGCCCAAAGACCTCCGCCGCGACTTTGGCCGTGTGCACAACATACGACGGCTCGTTTTGCTTGCCGCGAAAAGGCGGCGGCGCAAGATAGGGCGCATCTGTCTCCACCAGAATACGGTCCACGGGCGCGCTCGCAAAAATATCGCGGATCTCCTGACTTTTCGGAAAAGTCCCGATCCCCGACATCGAAAGATAAAACCCGAGATCAAGCGCCGCCTCGGCCAGATCACGACCCGATGAAAAGCAATGCATCACACAGCCAAAGGCCGCGTTGTCGTGCTCCTCGCGCAAAATCCGCGCCATATCCTCATCTGCGGCGCGCGCATGGATGATCAGTGGCAAGCCCGCCTCTGCGGCGGCCGCACAATGAATGCGCAGGCTCTTTTGCTGAATATCCTTGCTCTCTGCGGTGTAATGATAGTCAAGCCCTGTCTCCCCGATCCCGACCATCTTGGGGTGCTCGGCCATACGGCAGAGCGCCTCAACGCTGGTCAAAGGCTCCTCTGCCGCGCTCATAGGATGCGTGCCTGCGGCGTAGAATACAGGCGCAAACTCTTCGGCAATCGCGCGCACGCTCGGCTCGTTTTTCAGCCGCGTGCAGATCGTCACCATACGATGAACACCCGCCTCGACGGCGCGCCCGATATAGTCGGCGCGCGCATGGTCAAAGTCGGGAAAGTCGAGATGGCAGTGGCTATCGGTTATCTTGGGGCTTGAAGTCATCTTGCGCTGTGCTCTGCCACGGATCGTTGAATACGCAAGAACGTATCAAGGATCAGCGCAGCAGGGTCAAGGTTCACCGCCCGCCCATGACGCGCCCGGCTCAGCAATTCGTCCGAAAGCGCCGCCCAGCGTTGCGCTGCGCCATGGTCGGGCGCGAGCCGCTCAAAGAGCGCCGGCTCCTTCGGGTTTGCCAAAGCTTGCGCCGCGCCCCCCATCGCCCCCGCCCGCGCCAAGCGAAACAGGAGCGTCTCCAGAAGCACCAACAAGAGATCAAGCTTCTGTTCACTGCCCCGCGCCGCAAAGGCCTCGGAGAGCCGCAAGACCCGACTGCGGTCAAGCTTGGGCAGGCTCTCAAAAATCGCAATCAACTCGCCATAAAGCACAAGCCCCTCAAGCTCCAGCATCCGCGCCGCCGCCCCCACAGAGCCGCCCGACAGGGCGCTCAAGGCGCTGGCCGCCGCTGGATCAAGCCCCGCGTCAACGCCCGCCGCCTCAAGCGCTGCGGCAATGTCCTTGGCCTCAAGCGTGCAAAGACGCAGCTCGCGACAGCGCGAGCGGATCGTCGGCAAAAGCCCCTGCGGTTGATGCGCAATCAGCAGAAAGGTGGTAAGCTTGGGCGGCTCCTCAAGCATTTTCAACAGCGCATTCGCCGCCTGCGGGTTCATCTCGTCCGCCGCATCCAAAATCACAACGCGCCGCCCGCCTTCCGCCGCGGACATCGACAGAAAATGCCCGAGCTTGCGCACATCCTCCACCACGATCACATCGCGCATCCGCTTTGTCTCGGGGTTCACCGAGCGGGTGATCCTGAAAAGGCGCGGCTCGCTGCCCGCCAGAATCCGCGTCAAAACAGGGTGGTCCGCGCGCACATCCAGCCGCTCGGGCTTGGCATCCGGCAGAGCGCCAAACATCCCCGCCTCGGCCTGCTCTTCGGTGAGTAAAAACCGCGCGATCCGCCAGGCCAGCGTGGCCTTACCCACCCCCTTCGGCCCGCTCAAGAGCCAGGCGTGGTGCAAGCGCCCCGCATTGAACGCCTGCAAAAACCGCCCCTCGGCGGCCTCTTGCCCAAAAAGCTGCACCGTGTCGCGCGGATGCGGCGTGCCCTCCAGACGGTCAGGCTCGATCAGCGCCTCATCCGCCATCAGAGCGCCGCCCTGACCGCCAGAAGCGCATCCGCCGCAATCGCCTCGATATCGCGCCCCGCATCAATCACCGCAAAGCGCTCGGGCGCACCCTCTGCCAGCGCCAGAAAGCCCTGCCGCATCGCGATCTGCATCTCAAGCCCCATATCCTCAAAGCGCTCCTCTGCGGTTTGCCGCGCTTTGGCGCGCGCAAGGCCAAGCTCTGGGTCCATATCAAACAACAGCGTCAAATCGGCCTCCCGCCCGATCATCAGCGCATGGAGCTTGTCCACCACATCGCGCAAATCGCCACGCGTCAGGCCCTGATAGACCCGCGTCGAATCCACAAAACGGTCGCAGATCACAATGGTTCCCGCCGCAAGAGCCGGCAAAATCGTGCGCTCCAGATGGTCGCGCCGCGCAGCCGTAAAGAGCAGGATTTCCGTCTCTGCCGACCAGCGGTCAGGCTCGCCCTCAAGCACAAGGCTGCGGATTTCTTCGGCACCGGGCGAGCCGCCCGGCTCGCGGGTGAGCAAAACACGGTGCCCCCCGGCCTCAAGCGCCGCCTTCAAAAGCGCCGCCTGAGTCGATTTGCCAGACCCGTCCACGCCTTCCAGCGTGATAAACTGCGCTTTCCCGTGGCTCAAAGCGCGCCCTCAGCCTCAGCCATCAGCTTTTTCACAACCCTCTTTGACGCCGTTTTCAGACGCACCATCACCCCGCCCTGCGCCACCGTGCTGGCCGCCACCAAAGGCACTTCCGTCTCCGCCAGCCCCTCGGGACGGATGATCAGCTTTCCAACAGTCGCCCCGGCCATCACAGGCGCCGTCAACGGCCCGTCATACACCACCTCCGCCGAAACCTTGCCGTCGCTTCCGCTCGGCAACAGCGTGTTGAGCGGCTTGGCCGCGGTCAGCGCCACAGTGGCCGCCTCGCCCATCCAGACCTCGGCCTCGGCCACAATCTGACCCTCTTTCAAAAGCTCGACTGTGGTAAACTGGCGAAACGCCCAATTGGTGATCGCCTCGGCCTCGCGGGCGCGCCCCTGCTCTGTCTCAAGCCCCGAAATCACAAAAACAATCCGCCGCGCGCCCTGTTTCACAGAGCCGACAAGCCCATAGCCCGCCTCCTGCGTATGGCCGGTTTTCAGGCCGTCCGCCCCGATCCCAAGCCCCAAAAGCGGGTTGCGGTTGTAGCGGTTCTGGCTTTCGGTTTTATCAAACAGAAACTCCTTCTCCGCAAACATCTCGTAAAACTCGGGGAAATCCTCAATGATCTTTGTCGCCAGAATGGCCAGATCGCGCATCGACATCCGCTGTCCGGGGTCGGGCCAGCCATTGGAATTGGCAAAAGTCGAGTGGCTCATGCCGATCTTGCCGGCCCGTTCGGTCATAAACCGCGCAAACCCCGCCTCGGTCCCGTCCGGACTGAGCGCCTCGGCAATCACAGCGCAAGCGTCATTGCCCGACAAGACAATAATCCCGCGCAGCAGGTCCTGAACAGTGACCCGCTCTCCCGCCTGCAAAAACATGGTCGAGCCGCCATAGCTCATCGCGTGCTCCGAAACCCGCAGCTCTTCCTCAAGCTTGAGCCGCCCGTCGCGCACCGCTTCAAACGCCACATACAGCGTCATCAGCTTGCTCATGGATGCCGGGGGCAAAGGCACATCGGCATCTTTAGACAAGAGCACGGTCCCTGTGGTGTAATCCAGAACAAAAGCCGAGGTCGCACGCGTCTCGAACGCAGCAAGGCTCAAGGACTGCGCCAGCAGCGCCCCCCAAAAAACAACAGCAGTAAACCCCGCGCGCAGCATCAGCGCCTCCATCGGTCTTGTGGTCAATTCTTCACGGCGTAAGCATCGCTAAAGCCCTGAGACTTCACCTTCTTGATCAACTGGTTCAGCTCGGACTTGCTCTGCGCCGGCCCGACGATCACTCGCCAGAAGGTTTTGCCGTTCAGGCTTTGCTGCTTCACCGTCGGGATCATACCCGCCGTGCGCATCGCCGTGGCCGTATTGTTCGCGTTGGTCTCAACGCTGAAAATCCCGATCTGAACAAAAGGCTTGGCCAATGACGACGCCAGCACAGGCGCCGCAACAGGCTCGACCGTGCGCTCCAAAGCGCCCTCGGCCGCCTCGATAGCCGCCCCGGCGCTTTCAATCGGATCAAGCGCAGTTTCAGCGACAAACTCGGGCGCGCTCAGCCCGGCGGCCTCCGCGTCTTCCGGCGCCGCTTCCACAGCAACGCTCTCGCGGCGCAAGGCCGTGACATTCAGCTCCTTGGGGGCGCCCGCCAGAAGCCCCAAAGCCTCCGCCGCATCCGAAGAGACCTGCAACCGCGGACCGGGGTTTTCCCGCTCCCGACGGAACAGCGCCCCGACAACAAACTTCCCGCTGGCCGGGTTGCGGATGATCACCCGCTCAGGCTCTTTGACATCCGGATGCGCGACCCAGACACCGCCCAGCGAGGGCCGCCCGTCCCAAAGCCCTGCCTCGCTGACCTGAAACACATCCGGCGCCTCGACATCGCGCTCGACGGTCTTTTGCCCCGCAGCGGCCATATCCAGAGCCTCGCCTTGCGGCTGTGGCTTGAGAAAGCTGAAATTGGCGCCGTCTTCACAGCCCGACAGGAGCAGCACCGCTCCCACCACCAAGCCAAATCCACGCGCGCCGCCAAATCGAAAGGACTGAAACTGTTTATACATTCTGCTCTCTGCCAAATCCCGCCGCATCACCCGAAAAGAACAACGCCGCCCGCTTCATCACCGCGCTTTTTCACACGCATTGCCAAAGAGTTTAGCCTTTTGGAGCGCTCATGAAAAGTCCGGCCTTCACAATCGGCATAATTTCGTCGCCCAAAACCACCGCAAGATGACACTTTCGTAAAATTCTTCGCCCAATGTGTGTTTTTGTGGTTTTCACTGCCACAATCTCACGCTAAGGAAGCCGCGTCGGAGGAGTGGCAGAGTGGTTGAATGCACCGGTCTTGAAAACCGACGAGGGTTAACGCCCTCCGTGGGTTCGAATCCCACCTCCTCCGCCATTCAGGCTCAACATAGCAAAGCACTCGGGCGGGCCTTTGGTCCGGGCGCCTATTTGCCTCACAGAGCTTGATGCAAGGTTGCGTTTCAGACCCGTTTTCAGCCCGGCCTCCAGACCTGTTATATTTTAAAGGGCCTTGCCGGCTTTGGCGGCGTTATTCCTCGTTTGATGCGCCTCTGATGTGTCTTTTAAAATAACATTTGGGCGCAGGTCGGGGGCGGCGGGATGTATTTACCAAAGGTCCGGCGCGTCCGGTGAGGCCGGCGGCCTAGTTTGAGACCAAAACCGGATTGGTCAGCAACAATGTCGGCAGGCGACGTTTCGGCCCAAGGCTTTCAGGCGCGTTTTCGCTCAGTTTGCTTTCGATCAGATAGGCAAAAGACTGCGTGACCTCATGCAAACGGGCCTCGGCTCTTTCGGCCCGTCTTTGGGTCGCGCTGGCGCGCTCCTTCAAATCCTGAATCTGCGCTTTGAGGTTCTGGCTGTCCGCCTTAACCATCTCCAAGGCTATGGCATAATTGAGTTTTTCGGCCTTTTCGTCGTTCAGCCGCTGGGTCAGCCCAAACAGTTCGGCCTGTGCACTTTGTGAAAACGAGCCAAGCTTCATAATCAGCCGGAGCGCATCTTCGACCTCAAGCCCGAACTCATGCGCCCCATCCGACGCAAGAATCGTTTTGGCCACAAGCGAGAGCATTGCCTTTTTGCGGCCTGTGATCTCTTCGAGCTTTTCCCACGTGATGGTCACGTAAGCCTCCCTGCCTATCTCCTGCCTGTCATAAAGGAGTTAAATAGCCAAAGCGACCCGCTAATCTCGCTAGATTTGATTTTGCCGCTTTTCTTGATGTTTTAGGCGCAATATCGCGGCATCTGGCAGCAAAGCCATGAGGCCCCGCGCGCCGCAAACGCCATAAACCCCGCGCCAGAACCCGCCTAAAACCGGCCTAGCCGTAGGTGCGCGCCGCGAGGGGCGTCTGCGCGATCTCCTGCTCAAGCTGCTCGGCAAACAGGGCCTCCGCCCGGTTGAGGCGTTTGCGCGGATTGCGCACCAGAAAGATGTCCACAGCGGGCGGCTCCTCATAGGGTGGCAAGCGCCAGAGCAGCCCGCGCGCCACATCATCGGCCGCAACGTGCACAGGCAGCGAACCGATCCCCATGCCGCATTGGATCATCCGCCGCACCTCCTCAAGCTGCGAGGACCGCCCCACAACGTCATAATCCAGCCCCCACTTGCTGCGCAAAAGCGCAACGGGGCGCAGCGCGTCGTTGAGGTCATCGGTGTCAAAGGAGACCGCAGGATAATGTCGCAAATCCTTGAGTGTCAGCGCATCACAGCCAAACAGCGGATGCGACGGCCCGCAGTAAAACCCGAAGAACTCGCGATACATATGCAGATAGCTCGTGTCCGAAAACTTGCGGTTGACGAGACAGATGCCAAAGCTCGACAGCCGTTCGCGGACCGAATGGACAACCCGCGCACTGGTATCAATCCTGATGTTAAAGCGCACTTTCGGATGCTCCGCACTCATCGCTTTCAACACCGCATCAAACAGCGGCGTCACCACATGGGACGCCAGCATGATGTTGATTTCGCCCGAAACTTCCTGCTCCGCCGTCTGCGTCAGCTCGGGCAGCCGCACAACCCCTGCAAACATCTCGGCGCATTCAGACTGAAGCTGTAGCCCCGCCGCCGTCAGCCGAAAGGTGCCATGCCCGCGATCAATCAGCTTACAGCCAAGCTCTGCCTCAAGCCGTTGCAGCGCAAGGCTCACCGAAGGCTGCCCGCGCAAAAGCCGATGCGCCGCGCGGGTGATACTGCCCTCCTGCGCAATCACCAGAAAACTGCGCAGCAGATTCCAGTCAAGGCGGAAGGCAAATTTGGTGTCGACGTCATAGGACATTAATTTTATTAATCCTTTGCATTCCAAGTATCAATTTTGCCAATTTCACACCTCCATGCAATAGTTTTTGCAAGGAGTCTGCCCATTGTCTGATCAAAGCCTGCCTGCGGATCGCCGCCCCTGGATTTTGCTATCGCCTGCGCTGGTGTTCATCACGGCGCTGGTCGTGGTGCCGATGGCCTTTATCCTCGTCTACTCGTTTTACGAAAACATCGACCTCGCCCAAGATGTGCCCGCCTTCCAGTTTGGCAACTGGCAAGAGCTGCTCACAGACAGCTACTATCGCACAGCCATCTGGAAGACCCTGCGCCTCTCGCTGATCGTGACAGGGCTGGCCGCCGTGCTCGGCTATATCCCCGCCTATGTGATCGCGATGACGCGCTACCGCCACAAATGGCTGCTGCTGTTGCTGCTGATCATTCCCTTCTGGATCAGCTTCATCATCCGCACCCTGAGCTGGATTCACATTTTCGGCAATCAAGGCGCGCTCAACGGCCTTCTCGGCCTCCTTGGTCTCACAGAAGCCCCCCTTTCAATCATGTATACAGAGTTCACAGTGATCGTCGGCTTCATCCATGTGTTCCTGCCCTATATGATCCTCAATATCTATGTCAGCCTTGAAGGCATTGATCAAAACTTGGAGCCGGCCGCGCGCACTCTTGGCGCGACCCCGTGGCAGGCTTTTCGCGAAGTCACCTTGCCGCTCTCCCTGCCCGGCCTCGCCGCGGGCTGCCTGCTCGTCTTTGTGCTCACAGGCGGAAGCTATGTGACGCCGCTTATTCTCGGCGGCCCGTCTGATTTTCTCTTTGGCAATCTCGTCTATGACGCGGTGGTCACAGAGCTGAACTGGCCGATGGGCGCGACGCTCTCCTTTGCGCTGCTTCTGTTTCTCGGCAGCGTCGTGGTGCTTTATTCCAAACTTATGGGCATGGACCAGCTGTCCAAAGCCTTCGGGAGATAGGATATGCGCGTCTGGTCCCTGCTCAAGTTCTACACGGTTCTGGTTTACGCCTTCATGTTCGCGCCCATTCTTGTTGTGCTCGCGCTGGCCTTTAACGCCTCACAGTTTGGCGGCTTTCCCATCGAAGGCTTGTCGCTGCGCTGGTTTTACAAACTCGCCGAAAACGAAGCGATCATCCGCGCCATGCGCACCTCTCTGGCGCTCGGCGCGCTCACAGCCCTGATCGCGACAACGCTGGGTGTGCTCGCCTCCCTTGCCCTCGTGCGCTACCAGTTTCCGGGCAAAGCCTTCATCACAACCTTCCTCATTTCTCCCGTGCTCGTGCCCGAAACCGTGCTCGCTGTCGGCCTCCTGATTTTCCTGCGCTGGCTGCATATGCCGCGCAGCTTTGCGCTGCTGGTCATCGGCCATTCGATCATCGCACTGCCCTTTATCGTGCTCGTGGTGCAGGCCCGCCTTGTCGGGATCCGCAAAGACTATGAAGAGGCCGCCCGCTCGCTCGGCGCCAGCCCGTTCCAGACCTTTCGCGAGGTCACGCTGCCGCTTCTCTTGCCCGCCGTCTTCGCCGGCGCGCTCTTTGCCTTCACCATTTCCTTTGACAACATCACCGCAACGATCTTCTGGCGCCCCTCGGGCCTTGAGACCGTTCCCACCCAGATTTTCGGGATGCTGCGCAACTCCGTCAGCCCCGAAATAAATGCGCTCGGCTTTGTGATGATCTGTATCACAGTCGGCCTGCCGCTCCTCGCGGGGGCAGTGGCGCGCTACTTCTCACGCAAGAAAATATAAGCCAACCTCAACAGGGAGACGAAAATGACCAAGAAAATAGATGACACAACCCGCTACGAGCGCCTGCGCGAGCGGATGGGCAACGGCGATATCGACCGCCGCTCTTTCCTCGGCCTGCTCGGCGCCGCCGGGATCACAACAGGGCTGTCAGGCGGCATGATGACAACCATGGCGCGTCAGGCCCGCGCCGCCGGCACCGAGCTTCACTTTGAAGGCTGGGGCGGTGTTGTGTCCGAAGCCCTGCGCAAAAACGCGTTTGACCCCTACGAAGCCGCCAGCGGCAACACAGTCATCGACGCCACATTCGGCGGCGAAAACGAAGTCCTGACCAAGATCAAGGCCGCAGGCAACACAGAGGGCCACAACATTCTGCACAGCTCGGGCGTGAGCTGGTATAAACGCTGGGTCGACAACGATATGCACAGCACGCTCAACGAGGCCAATATCCCGAATATGAGCAATGTCATGACCGCCATGACCGACGCTTTCCGCAAGATCACGCCAGATGGCCTCTCGGCAGTGCCCTATAACTACGGCACAACAGGCATCGCCTATAACACCAAATATATCTCCCCCGAGAAGGCCAAAGAGCTGGGCGCAAACCTGCTGCTTGACCCCTCGCTCAAAGGCAAAATCGGCGGCTGGGGCGGCGATTGGGCCAACCGCGCATGGTATGGCGCGCTTCAGTCCGGTCAGGACCCGAACAACATTCAGGACTGGGATGCCGTCTGGGACAAAGCCCGCGCGCACCGCGACCTTGTGCTCAAATACTGGAGCTCGGGCGCCGAGCTGATGGATCTTCTCGCCAAGGAAGAAATCTATGTCACAGAAGCCTGGTCAGGCCGTGTCGCCGCCCTTCAGGCCCAAGGCCACCCGATCGCCTATATGGATCCGCCCAACGGCCTCGCCTGGATGGAGTCGATGTTTGTGCTCAAAGGCTCGCCCATGGAGGCTGCAGAAGAGCTGCTCAACTTCATGCTCGATCCGGCCACATCCATCGCCGTGGCCTCGGGCCAGAAGTATCCTTCAGCACTTGACCCCACCAAAGTCAAAATGCCCGCAGACGTGCAAGCGCTGCCCGCATTTGACCCCACCGGCAAGCTGGAAACCCTCGTCTTCCGTGACCCCTCAACTTGGAACCCCGAGGAAAAAGCCCAATCCAAAACATGGAACCGCGTCCAAAAAGGCGGTTAAGCTCCCGAAAAGGCGGGCCGCACCCTGCGGCCCGTCTGCCCCCCGCTCTCTTTCTCTCTCTTTCAAAGGCATATTCAAACATGGCTCGCGTGGAACTTGTGAACATCCGCAAATCTTTTGGCGCCCTCAAAGCCGTGCACGGCGCGGATGCGGTCTTTGAAGAAGGCTCCTTCACCACCCTGCTTGGCCCCTCGGGCTGCGGCAAAACAACAATCCTGCGGATGATTTCGGGCCTCGAAAGCCCGACAAGCGGCGATATTTTCATAGGTGAGCGGCGCATCAACGATGTGCCCGTCCACAAGCGCAACCTCGGCCTCGTGTTTCAGAATTACGCCCTCTTTCCCCATCGCACCATCGGCGAAAACATCGCCTTCGGCCTCAAATACCGCAATATTTCCCCCTCCGACATGGCCCAAAAGGTCAAAGACGCGCTCGATATCGTGCGCCTGCCCAAGGTGCAGGACCGCTACCCGAGCCAGCTCTCCGGCGGTCAGCAACAGCGCATTGCCTTGGCCCGCGCCATTGTGATCGAGCCGGATGTGCTCTTGCTTGATGAGCCGCTCTCCGCCCTTGATGCCAACCTGCGCGAAGATATGCGCGTCGAGCTGAAAGCCATTCAGGACCGCATCGGCGTCACCTCCATTTTCGTGACCCATGATCAGTCCGAAGCGCTCGCCATGTCTGACAAAATCATCGTCATGAGCGCCGGGCGCATAGAACAGATCGGCACCCCCGAAGAGGTCTACAACACACCCGCCACAGCCTTTGTCGCGGGGTTTCTGGGGGCCTCGAATATGCTTCCGGCCCGTGTTCTGGGCCGCGACGCCAGCCATATTCTGCTGGAAACCCCCGAGTTCGGCCAGACCGCCGTGGCCCTCGCCCGCGCCGCCGCGCTCGGCACCAACAGGGGCGCAACCCTGAGCACAGGCGACAAAGCCCTGCTGATGATCCGCGCCGAAAAGCTCACGCTTGGCCCCGCGGGCGGCGACGCGCCGCAGGCTGTCGTGGAAAATGTCGACTACCAGGGCCAACTTGCCCGCTACTTCCTGCGCATCGGCGAGACCCGGCTCCAAGCCATAAACATGATCGACGCCGCCCCCTTTCTGGCCGGCCAAACCGTTTCTCTCACCCTCAATCCAAACGCCTGCAGCGCCCTTCCCGAGGACACATCCGCATGAGCACGCATCTGTTTTACCAATCCCGCCTGCCCCGCCCCGAGCTTGACCGCGCCGAAGGCATTTATATGTGGGACACCACAGGCAAGCGCTATATCGACGGCTCGTCAGGCGCGATGGTCAGTAACATCGGCCACTCCAATCCCAATGTCCTCGCGGCCATGCAAAAGCAGATGGAGCGCGGAACCTTCGGCTATCGCCTTCACTTCCAGACCGAAGCCTCCGAAAAGCTCGCCGCCCGCGCCGCCGCCCTCGCACCCGACGGGCTGAACAAGGTGTTCTTTGTCTCCGGCGGCTCCGAAGCCACCGAAAGCGCTATGAAACTGGCGCGCCAATACGCCCTCACCTGCGGTGAGGCCCAGCGCTATAAGGTGATCTCGCGCAGCCCCTCCTATCACGGCGCCACGCTGGGCGCGCTCGCTGTCACAGGCTACGCCCCGATGACAGCGCCCTTTGATCCGATGATGCACGCGATGCCAAAAATTCCCGCGCCCCGCGCCTATCTTGACGGGCTAGACCCGACAGACCCCGCCACAGGCCATCACTACGCCCAGATGCTTGAGGATAAAATCCTCCAAGAAGGCCCCCAGACCTGCCTTGCCTTCATGGTCGAGCCTGTGGGCGGTGCCTCCACCGGCGCGCTCGTGCCTCCGGCGGGCTATATGACGCGCATCCGCGAGATCTGCGATCAATACGGCCTCCTCTTGATCCATGACGAGGTGATGAGCGGCGGCGGGCGCACCGGGCGCTTTTTTGCCGCCGAGCACTGGGAGGTCACCCCCGATGTCATCTGTCTTTCCAAGGGCTTTGGCGGCGGCTATGTGCCGCTCGGCGCCGTGATCGCGCGCGACACGATGGTCGAGGCGGTGCTCGACAACGGCGGCTTTATCCACGGCCACACCTACGCCGGCAATCCGCTCGCCTGCGCCGCCGGCCTCGCCGTCATCGACGAGATCGAACGCGAAAACCTGACAGAAAACGCCGCGCGGATGGGCGATAAACTCGCTGAAAACCTGCGCAGCCTGATGCAGAAATACAGCATCATCGGCGATGTGCGCGGCAAGGGGTTGCTCGCGGCCTTCGAGCTGATGAGCGACCGCGCCACCAAAGCGCCGCTGCCCACCGGCCTCAACGCCTACACCCGCCTTGTCGATATCGCCTACGAAAAAGGGTTGATCATCTACGCCCGCCGCACCCGTGGCGGCCTCGCAGGCGATCATTTTCTCGTCTGCCCCCCGATGATCACAACAGAGACCCAGCTTGGCGAGATCACCGATCTTCTAGACGCCTCTCTGGCCGCCTTCACCGCCGAAATCAGCCAGTCCGCCGCCTGAGCCGCAAGGAGCCTGCCATGAGCAAAACCATCATAAGCTGCGCCATCACAGGCTCGATCCACACCCCCTCAATGTCGCCCCACCTGCCCTTTACCCCCGAAGACATCGCCCGCCAGTCGATCGAGGCCGCCGCCGCAGGGGCCACCGTGCTGCACCTTCACGCGCGCGACCCCGCCACAGGCCAGCCCTCGGCCGACCCGGCCCATTATGCGGCTTTTCTGCCCCGGATTGCCGCCGAATGCGACGCGGTGATCAATCTCACCACAGGCGGCAGCGCCATCATGACGCTGGAGGAAAGGCTCGCCGCCCCGCTGCGCTTTGCCCCCGAAATGTGCAGCCTCAATATGGGCACAATGAATTTCGCGCTTTACCCCATGGCCGAAAAGCCCCGCGACTGGCGCTTTGACTGGGAAGAACCCTTTCTGAGAAATTCCGATGACCTTGTGTTCAAAAACACCCCCCGCGATATCGCGGCGGTTCTCGCCCGGCTGGGGCAGGAGCGCGGCGCGCGCTTTGAGTTTGAGTGCTATGACATCAGTCATCTCTATATGCTGCGCCATTTTGTCGACCGCGGCCTCGTCACAGCGCCGCTCTTTATCCAGTTTGTCTTTGGCGTCCTCGGCGGCATGGGGCCTGACCACGCCACGCTCGATCATATGGTCGCCCTCGCCGACAAACTGTTTGGCGACAGCTACAGGTTTTCGGTCCTCGCCGCAGGCCGCTGGCAAATTCCCATGGCCGAACACGCGATCCGCCTTGGCGGCCATGTGCGCGTCGGCCTCGAAGACAGCCTGATGATCGAGAGCGGCACCCTCGCCACCTCAAACGCCCAACAAGTCAAAAAAGTCCGTGGCCTGATCGAGGCCGCAGGCCGCCCCGTCGCAACCCCCGATGAGGCCCGCGAAATGCTCGGCCTCAAAGGCGCGGCAAACACAAAGATATAACCATGCAAACCGCCATCCGTCCCGTCACACCCGATACCCTGCCCCTGCTCCTGCACAGCCTCAAGAGCCTCGCCGCAGATCTCGGGGATGTGTTCACAGCCAGCCCCGAAGCGCTCCGGGCGGCCCTGTTCGGGGCCGCTCCCGCCTGCCATGCGCTGCTGGCGCTGCAAGGCGAGCGCTGTCTCGGCGCGGCCCTGTTTGCGCCGGTGTTTTCCACCGTCAAGGGCGGCGCGGGGGCCTATGTTTCCGATCTCTGGGTCGCCCCCGAGGCGCGCGGCAAAGCCCTTGGCACAGCCCTGCTCGCCGCCGTCGCCGAGCAGGCCTGCACAGACTGGAACGCGCGGTTTCTCAAGCTGGTCAGCTACGCAGACAACGACAGCGCCCTGCGCTTTTATGCTCGCCTCGGCTTTGCTCCGCTGCGCGGCGAAACCGGCCTCACCCTATCGGGCGCGCCCTTCGCGGCCCTCGCCCACACGCCACAGAAAGACCCGCAATGAAAGCCTTCTTTGACGCCCGCCAAGCCGCGCATGACCCCAAACATTTCATGGCCAATGGCGCGCTCTCGCCCAACCCCGAACAGCCCGAGCGCATCACGCGCCTCCACGCGGGCGCGCTCGCCGCAGGCTGTGTGTTCGAAACTCCGCTTGACGCAGGCCTCGGCCCCATCGCAGCGCTGCACAGCCCGCAATATCTCGCGTTTTTACAAACGATCTACACCCGCTGGAGCCGCATTCCGGGCGCTGGCGCAGAGGTCATCCCCAATATCCACCCCGCCAATCGCAGCGACAGCTACCCGCTCTCCGCCGTCGGCCAAGCCGGCTATCATCAGGCCGATACCGCCTGTCCGATCACAGCCCAGACCTATAGCGCCGCCTATTGGTCGGCCCAATCGGCGATCTCCGGTGCAGACTATCTGGCCGACACCGGGCGCGCTGCCTATGCGCTCGCTCGCCCGCCGGGGCACCACGCCTTTGGCGATATGGCCGGCGGCTTCTGCTTTCTCAACAACGCCGCGATCGCCGCAGAGCGGCTGCGCACACAGGGCTTTCGCCCCGCAATCCTCGATGTGGATGTGCACCACGGCAACGGAACCCAAGGCCTGTTCTATGAGCGCGCCGATGTGCTCACCGTCTCGCTTCATGCCGACCCCGCCCGCTTTTACCCGTTCTTTTGGGGCCATGCCCAGGAGCGCGGCCAAGGGGCTGGCCTTGGCTACAATCTCAACCTGCCCCTGCCGCGCGGCACCGCCGACGCAGACTATCTCAAGACCCTCGAAAAAGCCTTCCAAGCCATCGAGGCTTTCGGCTGCACCGCGCTTGTGGTGGCCCTCGGCCTTGATGCCCATATCGAAGACCCCTTTCAGGGCCTCGCCATCACAACTTCAGGCTTCAGCCAGATCGGCGCAGCGATTGCAGGCCTCGCGCTGCCCACGCTTTTTGTGCAGGAGGGCGGCTACCTGTCTGACGCTCTGGGCGACAATCTCGCCAGCACCCTCACAGGCTTCGCGCGCGTATGACCATGGCACAGCTCAGCGCAGATTTCCTCGTCATAGGCGGCGGCATCGCAGGGATCAGCGCCGCCGCAGAGCTGGCGCGCGACGCCAGCGTGATCCTCTGTGAAGCCGAAGAGCAGCTCGGCTATCACGCCACAGGCCGCTCCGCCGCGATCTTTATCAGCAACTACGGCAACGCCACCCTGCGCGCGCTCAGCGCCGCTGCGCACCCCGCGCTCGCGGGCGGCGCATTGGGCCAAAGCGTGCTCTCTGCGCGCGGCGAAATGCTTGTGGTGCAAGAGCATGAGCTTGACGCGCTGGCCAGCTACCTCACAGGCGCAAACGGTCTTGAGACTCTCACGCCCGATGAGGCCTGCGCGCTCGTGCCTGTGCTCAGGCGCGACCGTATTGCCGCCGCCGTGATCGAGCGGGGCGCCGAAGACATTGATGTCGAGACGCTTCTGCAAGGCTACACGCGCCTCCTCAAAGCCCGTGGCGGTCAGGTGATACAGGGCGCCCGCGTCACAGCGCTGGCCCGCAAAACTGGCCTCTGGCAGGCCCGCGCCGGGGCGCTCACCGTCTCGGCCCCCGTGGTGGTCAACGCCGCGGGCGCTTGGGCCGATCATGTCGCACAGCTTGCAGGGCTGCCCCCGATCGGGCTTCAGCCGACGCGCCGCTCGGCGGCGCTCATGGCCGTGCCGCCCGAGTGCCTGCCACTGACCCACTGGCCACTGTTTGGCTCGGTCGCAGAAGACGGCAAAGGCTGGTATGCCAAGCCCGATGGCGAACGCCTGATGATCTCGCCCGCCGATGAAGACCCGGTCGAGCCGCATGACGCCTGGCCTGATGATATGGTCCTCGCCGAAGGGCTGCACCGCTTTGAACACATGGTCAGGCTTCCCATCGTCAAGCCAAGCCACACATGGGCCGGCCTGCGCAGCTTTGCACCCGACAGAAGCCCCATCGTCGGCTTTGACCCAGCTTGCGAAGGATTTTTCTGGCTCGCAGGCCAAGGCGGCTACGGCGTTCAAACCGCCCCCGCATTGGCCACACTCACCCGCACCCTTGCCACAAAGGCGCCCGCGTCACAGCCGGAAAGCCTGCTCGCCGCCCTCTCGCCCGCGCGCCTGCGCAGGCGCTAAAGCTCTCTTATTCGCAAGAAAACTGCGATACGGTCATATGAAGAAAGTTTGTCTTATTGCCCAGAAAGATCGCCGCTTTGTCAAAACGCTCACAATGCTCGGCGGCCATTGTCTTCACATTTTCAGGCAACTTGGCACATTGGTTCAGCCGGGTTTGCATCGGGCTATATGCGTTGCACGACGGATCAAACCCGATAGATGCCTGCGGATAGGTGATCTGGATTTCACTGTCCGTCATCTTGCTGATCTTTGGCGGCAGCAAAGTCATGGTTTGGGCGCTCGACACAGTTTCAACCGCACGGGGCGGCTCACTGGCGCAAGCCGCAACAGCCAAAACCGCCGCGGCGGAAATCATCTTTAAAATCATAGTCGTAATCAGTCCTTTACCGTGAGGGGAAACCCAAAAACTGATGACAGGCACAGGCGTGCACAAAACACCTTTGCACAGCGCATGGCAAGACTGAACGGCACAGGCCCGACACATCCACAGCCAAGCTGGCCGCTCAGATGCGCCTGCGCCCGCGTTAGCTGCCGGTCAAAAGCTGGTAGCCCGGCGTCGTCACAGAGCGCACAGTGGTGATCGGCGCATCCCCGATCCACGTGCTGCGCTCGATCACAAGAAGCGCGGCCCCCTCGCGCAGCTTGAGGCGCGCGGCCATCGCGCCACTGGCGTTCACCGCATAAAACCTGAGGTCCATCCGGTCGTAGGGCTTGTGCATCACAAGCCATTCATTGGCGCTTTTCACGCTCAAATCCACGTTGGCAATCTCTGGACAGGTCGCAAGGCTCACCCAGCGATCCTCAAGGATAAACGGCGCCTCATCCGCCAGATGCAGCGCCTCGATATGAAGCATCTCCTCGGGCGCAGCCAGCCCGAAGGCCGCCGCCACAGGGGCCGGCGTCGTCTCGCGCCCGCTGGCAAGCATCTGATAGCCATAGCGCGCGCCCCGCGCCTCGACTTCAACCCGCGTGATGGGAATATCCAGCGTTGCCCGCGTCACTGGGTCGGGGCGCACCTGCGTGCCGCCCTTGCGCTTGCGCTCCACGATTCCGGCGTCGTTCAAATCCTGCATCGCGCGCTGCACCGTAGAGCGCGCACAGCCCAGCTCCTCGGCAATATCCTCATCACGCGGTAGCTTGTCGCCGGGTTTGTAGCGCCGGCTCAAAACGCGACGATGGATTTCGTCGCGGATATCCTGCCAGCTGCGCCGCGCTTTGCCTGTCTTTGAAGCCTGCGTCAAATGTCCTGTCCCAACCGTTCCACAACAGCCCGAAACCGCTCAGAAGTCTCGCGCCGCTTTGCGTGCTCGCCCCCTCTTACAATATGTCGCCCCGCAGACCAAACCTCGGAAACACATTTCTGCCCGTGCCCGCCAAAAACCAGACTGTCCAGCGCCGCATCGCCGGTGCGGTTGCAGACCCAGGCATTGTCAGTGCAAAGTCCGACCAGATCGGCCCAATGCCCCGTGGCAATCGCGCCGCTTTGGCGCCCGGCCGCCTGCGCGCCGCCTTGCACCGCCGCCTCAACAAGGACCCGCCCGGTCGAAAACTGCGCACTCGCCAGCGCCGCGCGCGAGCGGTCGCGCAAGCGTTGCGAATACTCCAGCGTCCTCAGCTCGTCAAAATAGGCGATATGGATATTGCTGTCCGAGCCAAAGCCAAGCCGCCCGCCCTGACCCAGATAGGCAACCCCGTTGAAGATCCCGTCTCCAAGGCTTGATTCTGTAATCGGGCAAAGCCCCGCCACAGCGCCTGATCGGGCGAGCCTTTCGGTCTCGCCCTCTGTCATCTGGGTCGCATGGATCAGACACCAGCGCGCATCCACCGCGTGATGCTCAAAGAGCCACTCCACGGGCCGCGCGCCCCAAGCCGCCTGAACCTCCTCGACTTCGGCCAGCTGCTCGGCCAGATGCATATGGATCGGCCCCGCGCCCGCCACATCAAGAGCGGCGCGCATCCCTGCCGCATCCACCGCGCGCAAGGAATGCGGCGCAACCCCGATATGATAGTCCGCGTGGCTGGCGCGGACGGCCCGCGCCGCCGCCTCATGCAGCCGCACATATTGCTCGGGCGTGCTGCCAAAGCGCTGCTGCCCGCCCTGAAGCGCACGGCCGTCGCAGCCGCCCCACTGATAAAGCACCGGCAAAAGCGTCAGCCCGATGCCGACCGCTTCGGCAGCGGCCACAATCCGCTCGGACAACTCGCCAAGCGCGCCATAGGCCGCGCCGCCGACATCATGGTGCAAATAGTGGAATTCGGCCACGCCCGCATAGCCCGCCTCCAGCATCTCAAGAAAAACCTGCGCCGCAATCGCCTCTATGTCGTCAGGGGTGAGCCGGTCAAGATAGCGATACATCAAGCGCCGCCAGGTCCAGAAACTGTCGCTCGGGTCAGGCCCGCGCATCTCGGTCAGCCCCGACATGGCCCGCTGAAACGCATGGCTGTGCAGGTTGACGGCCGCAGGCAACAGCATATCCACCGCGCTGTCACAGGCCCCGCCCTGCGCCGTCACAGCCGCGATTCTGCCATCCGCCGCGATATGAACCGCGCGGTTCTGCGCCCAGCCTTCTGGCGTAAGCATATGTTTTGCATGAACAATAACCACAGGTCCACCCTTCCAAAGCTGGTGTTGACTTTTTTATGTAGCTACATATTAATGAGATACACCGCCAATGCAAGGAGCCATCATGCCAGCGCCCGATGTCTACCCCCACGTCTACACCGAGGCCAGCCTCGCCACGATGCAGCCTGACGCCGGTGACTATGGCCTCCTGAATGACGCCGCCCTTGTGACCGAGGGCGACAAGATCGCCTGGCTCGGCCCGATGGCCGATCTGCCCCGCCCCTATGCCACCACAGCGAAAACCCCGCTCGGTGGCCGCCTGATCACCCCCGCGCTGATCGATTGTCACACCCATATCGTCCACGGCGGCAACCGCGCGCTCGAATTTGAAATGCGCCTGCAAGGGGCGAGCTATGAGGCCATCGCCCGCGCAGGTGGCGGCATTGTCTCCACCGTCACCGCCACCCGCGACACCAGCGAAGCCGAGCTGCTCGCCGCCGCCCTGATCCGCGCCGATGCGCTCATCCGCGAGGGCGTCAGCACGATCGAGGTCAAATCGGGCTACGGGCTTGACCTTGACACAGAGCTAAAGATGCTCCGCGTCGCCCGCCAGATCGCCACACAGCGCCCGCTGCGCATTTCCACGAGTTTTCTGGGCGCCCATGCGGTCCCCAAAGGCGCCGGGGCCGACAGCTATATCGATACGGTCTGCATCCCCGCGCTGCGCGCCGCCCACGCCGAGGGGCTGGTCGATATGGTCGATGGCTTCTGCGAAGGGATCGCCTTTGATGTGCCCCAGATCAGCCGCCTGTTTGACGTGGCACAGGCGCTCGGCCTGCCCGTAAAGCTCCACGCCGAACAGCTCAGCAACATCGGCGGCACACAGCTCGCCGCCCGCTACAACGCCCGCTCCGCCGACCATGTCGAATACGCCAACGAGGCCGACGCCGCAGCGCTGGCACAGTCAGGCACGGTCGCCGTGCTCCTCCCCGGCGCTTTCTATACCCTGCACGAAACCCAAAAGCCCCCCGTGGCCGCCTTCCGCGCCCATGGCGTGCCCATGGCTCTGGCCACAGACTGGAATCCCGGCTCCTCCCCGCTTGGCTCGCTGCTGCTGACCATGAACATGGGCTGCACCCTCTTCGGCCTGACCCCCGCCGAGGCGCTGGCCGGC